>CAZGCK010000048.1:22539-27345 GCA_964524175.1 uncultured Bacteriovoracaceae bacterium
ACTGTTGTTCCCTACTCGATCTCGCTGCTCACTTCGGCCGATCGATCCATTGTTCTTTCGCCCGCCAGAGCTTCAATGAGAAGTCAGGCAACGAACAGAGACAAATCGTGGGTAGTCGATTGCAGACTGAGCACCTCGGGGACTCTATCAAGAGCTGTTGAGTTGCAGTTGAAAGATAACACCCCTCGATTGGATAGCATCCAGCCTTCTGGGTCCGGCCTTCGATTGGTCTATTCTTTCGACTTGGAGAAGCTTGAAGACATCAGTGCTGGGTCGTTGAATCTGGAATGCGTCGTTAGCGACCCAAAAATAAAAGCAAAATATCTCAATAACGCGTTTCTTAAGCTGGGTATCGTATCAAACATAGGCCAGCACTTGGAGTGCCAATGATCATCACCTCAAATGGAAGTCTTATGAATAGGTTGTTTTTTTTCGGATCCATCGTCAGCACCTTAGCTTTTTCTATTTCAGTTTCCGTTGCTTCGGAAAAAGTTTGCAGCCTTGTTGTTAAGGTTCCAAAAAACTCTCCCGTATCGTCTGAGTACCTCGAGCTACGAGCGAGAGAGAAGCTCAATTCTGTTCGCGGAATCAGCGTTCTGGGGTCCAACGAGGACATGGAAGCCGTGACAAAATTGCTCAAAGCCGCCCAGGGGCCTGAATTTGAGCCCAGTGAATCGCCTGAATTAGGTCGATTTTCTCCGCTGTCTCACGTGGTTATGGTGAAGCTGGTTTCGGTGAGCAAGAATGCATCAAGCAAGTACTCTGCGCTCAGTCTTTCTATGTATGACAAGACCTTTAAGCTCATTGCCGAGAAGTCTGTGGGCCTCGATCGTGAGATGGACGTTGATCAGGCTCTCGAAATGCTGGTCGCCGGCTTGGATGAGAGTTTGAATGGGAGTAGGGCGCCAGTGGCTGTCGTGACTTCCCAGAAAGACGCCCAAGCCGATCCAGCGATCCCAACTCTACCGTCGAAGTCAGAGGAGACCGTACCTCAGGCTCAGGCCTCAACGGATGATTCGCAAGGCACTGGGGATGCTGCGGAAAACACTGACTCGGACGAAGGCGCTAAAGAGCAAAAGCTCGCTGTCGAACAGACCCCTGTTTTGGATCCTCCGGCTCCGGATGCAGGCGCCGCTGGCGACGGTCCGCGCTTGCTGACCCGGATCGGGCAACTGGACTCGGAAGGGGTTGCGCGCGAGTGTGCAAAGTACGTATTTGCTGACTTTGAAGGCGACGGTCGCGAAGAAATCGTGGCCATCACAGCCGTGGGCGATCGGCTTAATGTCTACAAAGTGCTGAATGGCCGCATCGAACTCGCATTTGTGATTCCTCTCGAGAAGGGATCGGTTTTCACTGACATTGGCGTCGGGCACTTCTTAGGGGGACGAGACGGCGATCAATTGGTCGCGATCGAGAAGACTGAAAATAAAACCACCTTCAAGGTTTTCACGATCAACGTTGCAGCCAAGCAGCTCGAGACGCTAGCTAAGCTCAACAAGTCTGGAGACAATCGTCTGTTCACAGCCTTGTCTACCGGCGATTTTGACGGAGATGGAAGGACAGACTTTACAGCCGCAGACAACCTCAGTGGACGAGTTTACGCCTACCGGTTGGACAATCAGGGAAGCATTGCGCACCTTGGGATCAGCGAAGGCTTCACCAGTGGGACAGCGTGGGTTTCGATGGCTGCATCCGACTTGAATGGAGATGGCCGCGATGAGCTCGTGGGTATCCGAGCCGGCGACTCTCATATTTTGGTCATGTCCATTGACCCGGTCCAACTAAAGATCAATCTTGCGCAAGAGTTCACTCGTTCGGCGGAGGGTTCAGGTTGGAGAAGCATGGTTGGCGTCAGGTCAGCCAGCAGCGAAAAAGACGTTTACGTTGCAGCTAGAGATCTCAAACAGCAAGTCATCGCCTACTCCTTAGACTCCCGTGTGAGTCGAATCTACACCTTGGGGATTCAGCCCACCGCGCAGGCGCGGCTCAGGTTGGATAGCCTTCAGGTGTCTGTTCGCCACCCAGGGCAGCTATTTGTGATTGATTCTAGCGGCTGGGTTTTGGCTTATAAGGTTAACCTCATGTCAGGAGGTCGTCGCAGAAGCCCTGCTCCAGCAACACAGCCCGAGAAGAAAGTTGAAAGTCAGGCTGAGAAGAAGGCGGATAAGGATTCGACGATCACCACTGGAACTCCCGATGAGATCAAACCTGCAGGTCCAATCGACCCTCCAGGAAAAAAGCCTCCTGTCGAGGAAAAGGCTAAGGTGATTGTACCGACCACCGAGAAGCCAGAGGCCAAAGTAGACAGCGATCCTCGCGCGATCGAACCGTCCAAGGATATCAAGCCGGGTGAGACTGAAGAAGAGTCCCTGGAGCGCATGATGCTCGAAGCTCAGAAAACAATTCGGGATCGTCGGGCAAAGAAGCGCTCTAAATAGCAGGTTCGCTACTCGTCCAAGAACAAAGTTCTGGCAGCTAGATAGATCGTGCCCGAAAACATACGCTCGGCGATTCGTATCCTCGTCGGGGAGAGATGGACTTGGATCGAAGAGTCCCGCAGGCATGCCGCCGAGAGGTGAGCCGCTAGATCTTTGATCATGAATTGATCAAACTTTCTGCTGATGGGGATCCATGCAAGGAAGTGAATCGCATTGAACAGGTCTGTGTCGAACTCCTGTTTCGTGTCTTCTATGACTGCATGATTGATTGGGGCGCGAACAAAGGACTGGAGAAGAACTCCGATCGCAACGCGCGCGCTGTAGTCAAAATGTAGCGGGATCTTGCGGTTGATGAGCCAGCTGCTGGCATACGAGCCGATGATGTTGCTTGCATTGTTTCCCAAGAAGTCAGCCAGTTGTTGCTGGTGTCTTTTTTTTGCAGCTTCGTCGGTCTCGTTTTTGTCGCTAAGAGATTCATCGATTATAATTTTTGCGCCCAATATGAAGTTGTCGGCCAGGAGTCGCTTTTCTAAGAAATGCTTGAAGCTGCCGTGTGCGGCTAAGATGTCAATGCAGTTCAAGACCTGTCCTTTAGGTAGGATTTTCTTGCTGGCCTCTCTCATCTTGATGTCGGGGTGCGTTTCCTCGATTGCCCGCGCTATTTTTTTGAGGTCCTCTTCCGTGGCTGCATCCGCGAACTTAGGCTCCCGCTCAATTCGGGCAAGCGTGCCATTCTTGGTTTCTCGAACTGCCCTGATTGTTCCTGCTTCTTTGACGAGTATTGCCGGCTGATCAGCGCGGCCCTTGTCTCTGAGCAGGTAGGTGCTGCCTGGCTTTGGGATTTGCAATAGGCCTTGCACTAGGTGCAATTGCCCTTCTTGGTCCCAGATGTATGAATAAGCGTCGACTTTTGATTCTCGGATCGCCTTGAGATTTTTTGGGCTCAAGGGAAGTAGATTCTCCGCGCTGATATAGAAGTCCTCAGGCAGAGACGGACTTATGAGAGCGACGAGACGATCTGAAATTGGAGTGGATGTTCTAGTTAGGTCCTGCATCACTTGATCGAGGCAGGGACCAGAAGTTCTAGCGGGCGCAGCAAAGCCAGACACGCTTCCTAAAAGGAAGAGTGCCGGGAGTAGCGAATGGAGCTTCGCGCGCAGCACAGGACTCATAGAAATTAGATCGGTATTTTTTATTAACCACTTGAAAATTTTGAGCAATCATTAGCTTCTTGCTTCAAGTGTCGGGCTTGATCTGCCGATTCGTCCTCTGATGATGATCGGTCCGCGTTTTTTAGCCGTGATAACCCTCTTGCTCCTGCCAATTTCGTGGCAGGGGACGCTCGACACGCGCGCTGACAACGGCCCAGGGGCGCCTAAGGTTCAAGAAGATAAGATCAAGTCTAAAAAAGTAACGGGAGTCCCGCCTGTTCCCCAGGGCGAGGCCTGTGATCCAGTAAAAACTGTACCTGAACACCTCCTTGAGACACCGGTTCAGGCGGTGACTCGTTTGGCTCAAGATACTGTCAAGGCTCTCACACCGCTCGAGAACCGAGAGATTCAGTGTCCTGACTACGTTTTTGAGAAAAGTCCCTACGGATTCAGCTCGCTGAATCCTTCCCCGCGTGTCTTCGAAGACTTCCTCTTGCCCCGGGACTACCGAACTCTCTATCGATCAGACCTCAAGGATACTTCGCACTATGGGATCACTCTGGCGGTCAGTGCGATGCTGGGAGAGCCCTCGGCCCATGTGGGATCGCATCAGTACTCGGATCTAAAAAAAATTCTTCAGGGCGAGAGTCAACTCGATCAAAGTCCCTACCTAGCAGAGTACCAGGGGGGTGGCATCGAAGCGGTCCTGCGATCTCTCGCTCAATGCGGTCCCTTTTCTCCTCGGGGGGCGTCCGAACTCGCTGCGGACTTGATGGACAAGAAATGGAGAAAACGGAGTCCTACGGTCGTCCAGCAGACTTACTTAGATCAAAGCTCAGTGGACAGGTTCTTAGAATATCCAAAAGATGCAAGCTACTCGTCAGTCTATCAAAAAGTGTCTGCTCAATACGGCGGCAAGACGTTGGCGATTCAGGAGCGCGCTCCTCGGAGTATTGATAAAGGGTACTGGGAGTTCGCCAAAAAGGGCAAAGCGTTCTCCGCTCAACACCTTTGGGACAATGGCGAGTACCTAACGCCAGGCTATTTTCACGCCTCAGATATCGCTGGCCTTTGGCTACGAAAAACCGATGGAGCCCGCTTCAATGGGCAATTAATGAAGGAAGTGCCTCCTTTGGACTGGGTGTTTCAAAAGGTCAGGGTCAAGGATCGAGATTATGTGCTGCTGATCGATGGGTCAAACTACACTTGTCTCGAAG
>CAZGCK010000049.1:0-27020 GCA_964524175.1 uncultured Bacteriovoracaceae bacterium
CGTGCAGCCAGCAGACTATGACAACCAGATGCGTGAAGGCCACACAGACCCCGAGCAGTACTGGTCCGAGGCCGCCATGGCGCTCGATTGGTTTAAGCCGTGGGAGAAAACTTTGAAGTGGGATCCTCCAAACGCCGAGTGGTTTGTCGGGGGCGAACTCAATGTCTCGTACAATTGCTTGGATCGGCACTTGGCTACGCAGCCCCAGAAGGCAGCCATCGTGTGGGAAGGTGAGCCTGGTGAAATCGCCACCTGGACTTACTCCGAGTTGCATAGACAGGTGGAGACGCTCACCGCGGTGTTAAGAGAACTGGGGTTGAAGAAAGGTGAGCGCGTCGCAATCTACATGCCGATGATCCCTGAAGCGGCCGTCGCGATGCTAGCGTGCACGCGCGCGGGCTTCGTGCACACGGTAGTGTTTGGCGGCTTCAGCGCCGAGGCGCTTAAAGATCGTATTCAGGACGCAGAAGCAGGTGTGCTGATCACGGGCGATGGCGGATATCGCAAGGGCGCGTGGGTAGACCTCAAAACGCAGGCCGAAAAAGCTACGCAGGCCTGTCCTTCGATCAAGCATGTGGTGGCAGTTCAGCGCGCGCAGGCGGGCTTGCTCAAAGAGAGTGCAAAGACTCCGGCTGCTTCGTGGTCGATCGGCAAAGCCCAGTTTCATGACTGGCATGAGAGCCTTTCGCGAGTGACTCACGCGGATCGCAAGAAAAAGGGTGGCGTCGAGCACCTCTCTTCGGAGCATCCGCTCTTCATTCTATACACGAGCGGCACGACCGGTAAACCCAAGGGCATCGTGCATACGACAGGGGGCTACCTCACAGGCGCACTCCAGTCGACTCGCACAGTTTTTGATCTACGCCCCGAGGATCTCTACTGGTGCACCGCCGATATCGGCTGGGTCACAGGGCACACTTACGTCGTTTATGGCCCGCTTGCGGCGGGAGCGTCAGTCTTTATCTACGAAGGTGCGCCCACTTATCCGGGCGCAGATCGTATGTGGTCGATGATCGAACGCCATCGTATCTCCATTCTCTACACGGCGCCGACGGCGATCCGAGCATTCATGCGGCTCGGAGCCGAAGCGCCACGATCTAAAGACATGAGCTCGCTCAGGTTGCTCGGAACGGTCGGAGAACCAATCAATCCTGAGGCCTGGATGTGGTACCGCGAGAACATCGGTGGCGGCCGCTGCCCGATCGTCGATACTTATTGGCAAACGGAGACGGGATCCATCGTGATCTCGCCGCTCCCCGGAGTCATTGCGACTAAGCCCGGTTCTGCGACAAAACCTTTGCCCGGGTATGATGTCGAAGTCGTCGACAAAAAGGGCGACCCCGTGCCGCGTGGGAGTGGTGGGTACTTAGTGATCCGCAAGCCGTGGCCCTCCATGGCGCGCACCATTTATGGAGATGCGGAGCGATTTAAGAAGCAGTACTGGTCCGAGTTTCCCGGCGGGGTTTATTTTACGGGCGATGGCGCTCGCAAAGACGAAGACGGTTACATCTGGTGTCTAGGGCGCGTGGACGATGTGCTCAATGTGAGTGGACATCGCTTGGGCACGATGGAGATTGAGAGTGCCTTGGTTTCGCATCCCAAGGTGGCCGAGGCCGCTGTTGTGGGTAGGCCAGACGATCTTAAAGGGCAGGCGATTGTCGCGTTTGTGACCTTGAAGGCGGACGCTCTCAAAGCTGCAGGCAAAGATACGCAGGCGCTCGACGCAATCAAAAAGGAGCTCACCGCACACGTCGCAAAGGAAATCGGCGCGCTGGCACGTCCCGATGACCTACGTTTTGCCGATGGGTTGCCAAAAACCCGCTCTGGCAAGATCATGCGTAGGCTGCTTCGGGAGCTTGCGACCCACGGGCAAGTCAAGGGCGACACGACAACGCTTGAAGATCTCAACGTGATCGCGGCGCTCCAGAAAGATGAGGAATAAAGCTAAAACCGACGCTCGATCGTAAATTCTTCGCTTTGAACGACGACGCCATTGGTTTCGATCACCGTCTGGCCCGTCATGGTGCCGTCTGCATTGAAGAGATAGCGATAGCTCAAATCAAAGACCTGGCCGTAAGCGTTGGCACGGCGTTGGTGATACGCCAATTCATCCAGACTCAGTGAGCTGACTCCAACAGGTTCAGCAACTCCGTTGACTGTGACCCAGAGATTGCCTTCGCGCAGGCTAAAGAACACGGAGCGATTGGCTGCTGATCCGCGCTCTGTCGAGACTTGCGTGTAGGCTGCCCAGGAGTTGGAAGTAGAGCGACTGAAGTTGAGCTCCATTCGATATCGCGTTTGCACGGAGCGGCCTTGGCGATCGATCTCGTGCAAGACGCCTTTTCCGGTCCAGCGATCCGAGAGAAGATCAAAAAAAGAGTTGAGGGTCGGGGCATCGACGGGTTGATCAATTGCGTGAGCGACGGCACTCATTGCCATGGCCGATGCGGTGATCAAAAGAACTGCAGCAACAGATTTTAGATTCATCGTTATCCCTCTGGTTGATATTTCGGTATACGCGATCGCTGTCGAATGGGTGAAGGTAAATTTATTGTTGAGTAACGCTTCGCGCTGTTTTCTCATGAGGCCGCTTGAGGAAATTCCAATACACGACTTGATAGACAAAAAAAGCCGATACGGTCAGCAATTGAGCTAAAATCACGCCTCTCCCGTAACCTTGAGTCCAGCCGAGGTACGCCATGCCTAGCACCACGGGATGCAACACAAAGAGAAGGGCATGGACCCATTGCTCTATAGGTTGGCATTCGCGCGAGTGAATCCACTCGTCTTTTGTGATCATGAGACACGAGATCACCGCTAGCGTAGCGAAAATCATGCGTTGGGTCCCGCCCGGAGGTTGGGTCGCTGCCCAGCCTAAGCAGGCGATGAGGGTGAGTGTATCCAAGGGGTGGCCCACCCGTTCCCATAAGGGGAGGTTTCGCTTGCGGTGCAGCCAGAATTCATCGAAGGCCATCGCGGCACCTTGAACTACAAAGGGGATGATAAGCGTGAATGTATCCGACATCGCGAGCTAAACCTTTTGCATGAGGCCACCGGCGATCGTGAGGCCGGGACCAAATGCCATGCTGTAAACTAAAGTGCCACTCGCGACTTTTGGGTCATCCAAGATCCTGCTCCAAATATGCGGAAGCGTCGACGAAGACATATTGCCGCAGTCTCGCAGGACGTCGCGACTCAAGCGAATCTGCTCGTCGCTGAGCTCCAGCATTTGTTGAAGTCGATCAATGATCTTGGGTCCTCCCGGATGGATGGCAAAGACTGCGGTCCGCCTCGCTTGGGGACTGCAGCCGCTTTGCGTCTCAAGCCGTGAAAGGTAATCATTGAGCGAATCAGCGATGAGCGCGGGGACGTCGCGCGAGAGGGTCATGCGGATGCCCCAATCGGCGGGGATCCATTGCATGGCTTGCGCAGAATGAGGAATCAGCTCTTCGCGCAAGGCCAGGAGTTCAAGACCTTTGCCTGTGGCATCGGCCCTTTGAGCTGTGTAGCGAATGGAGCCGTCTGCAAAAAGACTTTGCACCACGAGCTGCTCCGGGGAGGAGTCAGTGGTGTCCAGATGTAGCGTGCAGAGCTCGGTATGGGCGATATCCACACGTCGGCGTCCGGCTGCGATAAATCCTTGCGCGATGCGAGCTGCCGGAATCGAAGCATAGCAGCCCATGTGGTAAGCGTGGGTGACCGTCGTCAGTTGTTGCCAGCCCCGGCGCACGACCAGGTTTTGAGCTGCGCTGGGAGCGATATATCCTGTGCAAGTCACATGAATCAGATCGTCGGGTGCTGGTGTCTCATTTGGATAGAATCGATTAAAGATCCGCTCCGCTGCTTCTGCGAATACCGCTTGTCGCGTGGCTAGGCCTTCGGCCTTGCGGCCCTGAAGCTTGAACACGCGCATCTCGTCCCAAACAAATCTCTTGAAGTCCTCGAGCTCGTGACCTCTTTTGTTAATTTGTCCGGGAGCGCACCCAAAGCGGGAGATGCGTTTGATCATCTTCTGGCGGAGGGTCTCGAAGTCCGCAGTCGGGTCGGAGTTGATCTGTGCTACTGCATGCGCCGAAGCAAGCCAGTCAATGGCGACTTCTTGTGTGGACTCATAAAGAGGGCGAACCTCACGAAAGTCACTCAGTACGACGCGGTGGGGAGCCTGGTCGAGTCTCATGCCCCCAAAGTATCAAACAGAATCGAGAGGCGCTATCCGAGACGCGTTAGTGCAACATTGACGATGCACAGCTCTCACTGTCGCCCATCACAAGAATTGTCGAGCAAGCATGAGCGGGCGCATCACTCGTGCGCAAAATTTTAAAATGTTGAGTAGCGCGAAGAGTAAAGTATCAGAACCTAAACACCCCAAACTGGGTGTTGGGCAATGGAGCATTGAGTGAAGCCGATAGTGCAAGTGCCAATGTCTCGCGCGTCTTCCAAGGAGCGATGATCCCGTCGTCCCAAAGATGCGCCGAGGAGTGATAGGGATTGCCTTCACGGTCATACTGTTCGCGAATCGGGGCTTGGATCTTCTCAATCTCGGCTGGCGAAAGCTTTTTGCCCTGCGCTTCGAGTTGCTCCATCTTTACCTGCGAGAGGACTCCTGCTGCCTGTTCGCCGCCCATCACCGAGATACGGGAGTTAGGCCACATCCAGAGAAACCGTGGCTGATAGGCGCGGCCACACATCCCGTAGTTGCCAGCGCCAAAGCTGCCACCTACGACCACGGTGAACTTGGGCACTTGCGCATTGGAGACTGCGGTCACCATCTTGGCTCCGTCTTTAGCGATGCCGCCGGACTCGTACTTCTTGCCCACCATGAAGCCTGTGATGTTCTGCAAAAAGATCAGCGGAGTCTTGCGCTGAGTGCAAAGCTCGATGAAGTGCGCGGCTTTTTGCGCGCTCTCACTGAAGAGAATGCCATTGTTGCCGAGAATGCCGACCGGGTATCCCCAGATGTGGGCAAAGCCGCAGACGAGCGTATTGCCGTAGAGCTGTTTGAATTCGTGAAAGCGCGAGCCGTCGACCGTGCGAGCGATGATCTCTCGGATATCGAACGGCTTGCGTAGATCCGTTGGCAAAATGCCTGCGATTTCTTTTGGATCGTAGAGCGGATCCTCGGGTGTGAGGCGCTCGATCGCCGAAGGGCTCTTGCGATTGAGGTGGGCAAGGATCTCGCGCGCGATCTCGAGCGCATGCTCGTCATTGTCGGCGAGGTGGTCGGTCACTCCCGACGTGCGGCAATGCGTGTCACCTCCTCCGAGCTCTTCTGCGGTGACGATTTCGCCCGTAGCTGCTTTGACGAGAGGGGGGCCGCCCAAGAAAATCGTGCCCTGGTTGCGTACAATGACAGTTTCATCGGACATCGCGGGCACGTAAGCGCCCCCTGCCGTGCAGGAGCCCATGACGATCGAGATCTGCGGAATGCCCATCGAGGACATCTGGGCCTGATTGTAGAAAATTCTTCCAAAGTGATCCCGATCCGGAAAAACCTCGGCCTGCATCGGAAGAAACGCGCCGCCAGAGTCGACGAGGTAGACGCAAGGCAAGTGGTTCTCGCGCGCGATTTCTTGGGCACGCAGATGCTTTTTGACCGTCATCGGGAAGTAAGTCCCGCCCTTTACGGTCGCGTCGTTGGCCACGATCATCACTTCACGTCCGTGGACGACGCCGACGCCGGTGACGATCCCTGCGCCGGGAGCGCTGCCTTCGTAGAGGTCCCAGGCAGCGAGTGGGGCGATTTCTAGAAATGTCGTGCCGGGGTCGATGAGTTTGGCCACGCGATCGCGGACGAAGAGTTTGCCGCGCTTTTCGTGTTTTGTGCGGGCTTCAGTACCACCGCCTTGGCGGACTTGGGCCAAGCGTTGCTCGAGTTCTTCGGCAAGCTTGTGGTGGTGCGTTTGGTTTTCGCGGAACTCGGCGGAGCTGGTTTGGATGCTGGAGCGTAGGATGGGCATGTGTTGGGCAGGGTACTGAGGAGACGGGGGGAATTCAAGGGGGCAGTGCTTGGGGTGGGGGCTTTATAGTGTGCGGTGCGCATTGGGAGAAGCTTACGGATGTCGGGGCTCAGCTGCCGTGCTGCAATGAAGGAGAGTGCGGCTCGATTGGTTGGACGAGATCAAAGAGTTGTTAGCAGAGAGTTTCGTTTCTGCAGTTTGGCGAGAGCTCAAAGGACTTTAAATCTATCTAAGGGCAGTCCTTAAGATGCGCCGCTTCAAGTCTTCTTCTCGAAGAAAAAACGACCGCCCCATCAAACCACTTAAATGACAGCTAACCTTGAGGTACGACTAAAGAATAGGGGAAAACCAGGAATGCCTACTCAAAACTATCCATATCAAACACTTCAAGTCGCTCGAGATCAACGAGGTGTTCTAACCGTTGCATTGAATCGCCCCGAGATCCGCAACGCCTTTAACGAAGTCGTGATCGAGGAGTTGGGCAAGGTTTTTAGAACGGTCGCAAACGAGCCTGCGACCCGCGCGATCGTGATCAAGGGTGAGGGCCCATCTTTCTGTGCGGGCGGCGACCTGAACTGGATGAAGAAAGCCGTCCATTACACCTACGAAGACAACGTCCAAGATGCTCACGTGCTGGCTAAGATGTTTGCTCAACTCAATGAGTGCCCCAAGCCCGTGATTGGCGTGGTTCAAGGTGCGGCAATCGGAGGAGGCGTGGGATTGGTGAGCGTCTGCGATATCGTGATCGCCTCCAAAGAAACTCAGTTTAGTTTGAGCGAAGTCAGGCTAGGGATCGTGCCCGCATGCATCGGGCCGTTTGTGGTGGCCAAAATCGGCGCCTCGCATGCTCGAGGTTTGTTTATGAGCGCGGATCGATTCGGCGCGGATCGTGCCCGAGAAATCGGATTAGTCCATGAAGTGGTGCCCGACCCTGCCAGCCTAGCTCCAGCACTCGAGCGCATCTTGGGCAACGTGCTTCAGTGCGGACCTAATGCAATGGCAGTTGCCAAAAAACTGGTGCTGGACCTCACTTGGCCTGAACGCCGTGCTGAAATGGATGATTGCCTCCACTCTGTGGCCAAAACCCTCTCCGAAGTGCGCGTGTCGCCTGAAGGGCAAGAAGGCGTGAAGGCGTTTCTCGAAAAGCGCAAGCCAGCGTGGTTATCAGGATGATCGAAAAAGTCTTAGTCGCTAATCGTTCGGAGATCGCGGTCAGGATTTTTCAAGCCTGTCGTGAAATGGGTCTCAAAACCGTGGGGATCTGCGCTCCGGGTGATGAAGAGGCTCGCCATGTGACTTATGCAGACGAAGTTCATCGGGTCGGCTCCTACCTGGACATCGATGCGGTGGTGGGCGCAGCTCGTGCGGCGAAGGCTCAACTCGTCCATCCCGGATATGGGTTTTTGTCGGAGCGTCCAGCCTTTGCTCAGGCGGTTGAGAAAGCAGGGATCACGTTCGTGGGGCCTCGCGCGGAGACGATGGAGCTGATGGGTGGCAAGATCGCCGCTAAGGAGCTATCCGCCTCTCAGGGGGTGCCGACCTTGCCATGGGCTCGCGTTGAACGTGGCGGAGATATCGTTGCAGCTGCAAAAAAAGTGGGCTTTCCGTTGCTTCTGAAAGCCTCGGCTGGGGGCGGCGGCAAAGGCATGCGTCGAGTGGATCGCGAAGCTGATCTCGCAGCGGCGGCAGAGAGCGCAAGCGCTGAGGCGCTAGCCGCTTTTGGTGATGGTACTTTGTTTTTAGAGCGCCTCGTGGTTTCGCCTAGGCATATTGAAGTTCAGGTTTTTGGCGACGGTCGGGGCGGCGGAGTTCACCTGCACGAGCGTGAGTGCTCTCTTCAGCGGCGCCATCAAAAAGTCTGGGAAGAGGCGACCGCGCCGCACTTGTCGCATGCAACGCGTGAAGGTTTGTTTGAGGCGGCGCTGAAGCTTTTGAAGGCAGTGAAGTATCGCAGTGCAGGGACTTTGGAGTTCTTGGTGGATGAGCAGGGCGGGTTTTATTTTCTTGAAATGAATACTCGCCTTCAAGTCGAGCATCCTGTGACGGAGTTGGTGACAGGGGTGGATCTCGTATGCACACAGCTGGCGCAGGCGCGTGCACCTGGCGAGACGATCTTGCTGGATACGCCCTCTGTGCGCGGACATGCGATTGAGGTACGGCTCTACGCCGAGGATCCGTCGCAAGGATTCATGCCGACACCGGGACGCATCGAAAAGCTCAAGTGGCCCACAGGGCCCGGCATTCGCGTTGATAGTGGCATTGAAGAAGGCCAGAATGTGGGTACCTCGTTTGATTCGATGTTGGCCAAGCTCATTGTTTGGGCACCCAATCGCGATCACGCTCTCAAGCGCATGGCCTATGCGTTGGATGAGACTGTGATTCTTGGAATGGGCTCTAATCAAAACTACCTGCGAGCACTGGCAGATCATCCGGCTGTGCGCGAAGGACGCGTGCATACTGGGTTTTTGGGAACTGAGTTTGCGGATTTCGCGCCGATTCCGACCGATGCGCAGCTTGAGTTAGTGGCTCAGGCACGAGTTTCGGGATTGACCCGCGGAGCGGTAGAGTCCTCTCTTGAGAAGAGCGGCCAATCGCGACATCCTTCGCCTTGGGCGGCCTTTGCGAAAGGAGATGCATCGTGAAGGAGTCTTACAAGGTCTCCGGCAAGCGAGTGGCGTTTCCTGAAAGTAGCAAAGGAGTGAAGCTGGTTTCGCGACCCGGTGGATGGATCGTTGTCGAGCATGCCGATGGTACTCGACAGAGAATCATGGCTCATGAGGCTCGTGGCAAGCTCAGCGTGAGTTTGGGCGGCAGGCTCTGGCATGGCGATCTCGTGCGCGAAGAGCGGCAGAGTCAGGGCGGCGGCGCAGGCGCTGATTCGGACCTGGTTGCGCAGTTCCCTGGTAAAGTGCGCAAGATCCTTGTCCAAGAGGGAGCGATCGTTGCTGCCGGCGAATCGTTGTTACTCGTTGAGGCGATGAAGATGGAGTTCGCGATTAAGGCACCATTCGCAGGGACGGTCACTCGCATTCTCGTGAAGGAAGCGCAGCAGCTTTCGCCTGGCGATCGGTTTGTGGATCTAAAATCCGAAGCCAAGAAAGGCGGATGACTCAAGTGCGAATCGCGGGTGAGCTCCCAGGTCGGGGTACTGATCTCAAGATCTTTGATGTGGGTCCGCGCGATGGTTTGCAAAACGAATCTGGGGCCCTCCGACTGAGTGATAAGCTAGCGTTTGTACGCGGACTCGTGGATGCAGGCGTGCACGACCTAGAGTTAGGCGCCTTTGTGCGCCCCGATCGCGTTCCGCAGATGGCGGACACGGATAAGATCTACGCTGCTATTCATTCTAAAAAGCTAAAACTGGGCCAAACGCGAGCCTGGAGTTTGGTGCCCAATCGCAAGGGTATGGAGAGAGCGATTGAGGTGGGTGCCACCCATGTAGCGGTCTTTACTGCTGCGACAGAGTCCTTCAATCGCAATAATATTGGAATGACGATCCGTGAGTCGCTCAATGAGATTCGAGAGATCGTGACCCTAGCAAAAAGCCATCGTATCGAAGTACGAGGCTATGTCTCGACCGCGTTTGGATGCCCTTTTGAAGGGGCTGTGAGGCCGGTGTCAGCGCTTCGAGTGATCGAGGCCCTCAGCAAGCTTGGGATCAGGCAAGTCTCTGTCGGTGACACGATTGGAGTGGCTACGCCTAATCAGGTGGATCAGGTTTTAGGTCCGGCGCTGCGATTGCTGCCTGTCGGGATTGCAGCTCATTTTCACGATACTCGAGGCACTGCGCTTGCCAATGCGCTTCGCGCGCTTGAACTGGGAGTTCGTGTATTTGATGCTTCTGCCGGGGGATTAGGGGGATGTCCCTTCGCTCCGGGAGCCTCTGGCAATTTGGCAACCGAAGATCTCGTCTACATGATGGACGGTTTGGGAATCAAGACGGGGATCTCACTTGAGAATCTGTGCGCGACGAGTCTCAAGCTCGCGCGAGTGATGAAGCGTCCGATCTCCAGTCGTTATTTGGCGGCGTTTTCAGCCCGCCAGCGCAAGGCTGCTCGATAGGATTAGCGCGAATCCCCGCTGCCATTGTCTTTCGGTATTTTGATCATCGGATCAACCGCGCCGAGGACTTGGGTAAGGGATGGAATCTGCCCTGACTTTCCGCTGAAACATGCCGGGCTTGATGTCGGTTAGGATGTTTGCTCGGCGTTCGTCAGCTCGCGCGGCGACGGTGAGAGCGAGAAAAACGAGCATGGCGAGGGATAGGCCCACGCCCAGGTTTCTGGCGATCGAAAGAGTGCGGGGATTTGAGCTGTACATGATCATCATATGAACTTTGGTCCGAGGGCCCTAGAGCAATTGGGGTGCCAGGGTGGAGAGGGCAAAAGGGGACTAGAGAATTCAAGTCGCAGGATGGGTAGAGGGGCGGCTGGGCGATCAGGGTATGGGCGCGTGTCTAAGAGCCTCTAACAGAATGAAAAGCTACTGCGGCAACCATCTATGGCCTACGCCTTCGTCAGAGAGGATGAAAAAAATCCTCACAGCCCGCACCGGGGATGCTCCGGTTTTTTTCATCCTCTCTTCCTTGTCTCGGCTCATATCTGGTTGTCCTCGTAACGCTTTTCATTCTGTTAGAGGCTCTAAGTAGTTTACGTTCCAGGGCCTATTTACTCGCTCCCCGTCTGCGATAGTGCTTCGAGCGATGGGAGCTATTGATGTCGGCTTTTGAGGCGCTATTGCTATCCCGATCCGAGTCCCAAATCACATGCAGGTAAGGCTCTCGAACTCCCTTTGCATTAAAGTGATAAAGAGACTTCCCTTTAAATGTCCGCTGCAAAACTCTTCCGATCCGTCTCGCGAGCTCTGGAATGCTCACGTAAATCCTCAGTACTTTGCGGTCTCGTTGTGTCCAGAGCACCCGCTCCTGATCATTTCTAGCTCTCGCTATTTTTTGAGTATTATCAATCGTAGAGAGAACGAGGTCTGTTTTGGTTTGCCATTTCTTGCCGTGCATTTCTACGACTGCCATTGCGCGCTTATCCTGGACCTGACGGCATGCGGGACACAGGTATTTGCTCGAAACATGGGAATCTGGTGACACGTCTTTTCTTGAAACCCATTTACCACGGAGCACTCGTGCATGGCAGATCGAGCATTCTGCGTTGTTAGGAGGTTTTGGGTCGGTGCGATCCGGATCCTGTCCTTGGGGTGAACGAAGCTGTCTTTCCATGAAGCGATTTAAGATCAATGGTGCCATGTCGGATACAAGAGCAATCGCCATTCCTGATTGGCGTTACATAGTCATGGAATAGAATTCGCAAGTCTGGGGCTTCCGTAGGAGGCACTTTGATCTATGGATGGTATCAGAATCGAGCAGCTTAAAGAGATGCTCATGGCACGTAGGAAGCAAGTGGCAAAACCAAGTGATCATGAGATCGCGGACACCGAAGAGTCTTTGCATCAAGCAGAGATCATCGACATGGCGCAGAGTCTCGAGCAGATCGGGCGGGAGACCTCGCTAGCTGAGCAAGAGAGGCGAGAGCTCCTGGCTATCGAGCGGGCACTGGCCAAGATGTCCTCGGGAGGATTTGGGACTTGCGAGGATTGCGGAGAAGAAATTCCCTCTAGGCGATTGCTTGTGCTTCCTGAAGCGAGGCTTTGCGCACATTGCCAGACTTTTGAGGAAAGGCAGCTCTCGCGAATGCGAGCGTTTGGATCGCGTTGATCGCTCAGGTCGTTCGCACTGGCATGTAGGTTGCTACCCTTACCTAAAGTCGCTTTGCATGATGGCTATTTGCAATGAGTCGCATGTGGGTGGGGGGAGGAAAATGAAGAGACTGAGTTGCCATGACTTGCGTCAGCACTTTTTCACTTTCTTTACGCTTCTGGGTTGTGTGACGCCATTCGTTACGCCCCGTCTTTTCCCCGTCCACGAAGTTCCCGGAGCCAGAGAACCTGTGGTGATGCCATGGGTTGGGGAGGTTCAGGTAACTTCAACTTCTCTTGTAAACCGGCAAACAGTAGGGCGTGTGTTGGGTCGGAGTTCGTCGAACGATTCGAAAAATTTCAAATCAACACGTCGCATTGTCGAAGAAGGTCAAATGGATTTGAGTCGTGCACAATGCATCATTAGAATTGCACGTTCTTGATTCCATTAGGGGTAGGGGCTAGAAGAAATCGATGTTTTGGGGGCGGGTTCAATCTATTTCATTGAAGGGTCGCATTCGACTCGTTTTTACCGGCTTAATGGCGGTCACCCTTCTCATTAGTAGTCTTCTCCTTTGGGAAATGCACCTGATGGTGACACGCGCAGGTGAAGCTCCTCTTCAAATGGAGGAGTTCTATCGTTCGATTCGACTTACAGTAGCCATATTAGTGGGGATGTTTCTTCTCCTCTATGTTGCTGGCCATAAGATCATTTCGGTGATTACGGAGCCGCTCTCCTCATTAGTGAAGTTTTTGGACGAAGTGAATGTCGAGGACGACCTCCCGAGCGAAGTGCAAGGGTTCAATAGTCCTGTCCATGAAGTTCAGCACGTAGCCAGAAGCTTTGAACGCCTTCTGGGGCGCCTGAGAGGCTATCGCACCCTCAATGTGCGTCGTTTGTTGATCGAGAAGCGTCGAGCTGATGTGATTGCTGCTTCGATTACGGACGGAGTGTTTCTCCTGCGCAATGAAGAGATTCTCTACGTCAATCCAGTTGGCGAAAGAATTCTGGGCGGTGCTTCGCTCAAAAGCCTCGCGGTAGACACTCATTGCAATCACCCCGGTCCTCGGGCGGTTCGATCTGCGATCTCTCAAACAATCCCTGTAGAATATTGCCTTGAGGACGGGGATCGAAAAGTTCACTTTCTCATTCAGGCTTACAGTCTTTCGAGTGAGCTCATCGATCAGGTAGACCAATTCGCTCCAGGTTCGCATTTGCTGGATTCAGCCAGCTCGATGGTACAACTCGATCAAGTTGATCAGATCATGCAGATTACAGATCGATTTCAGGCGGATACAATCGTCATCGCCCAGGATGTGACTTTGGTGCGCGAGAGTCAGGAAGCAAAGGGGCATTTCTTAGGTACCCTCTCGCACGAAGTGAAGACTCCCGTGACGAGCTTAACAATGGCTACCCGGCTGCTCAAAAGGCAGATCGATCAGATCCCGAATGCCACTCATCGGTCGTTGATCATGACTTGTGTAGATGATGTCGAGCGTTTGCGAGTGTTGCTCGAGGACTTTCTAACGGTTTCGAGATTCGATACCTTGACCCAACGCTTGGAAATTCAGCGAGTGGATTTGGCGAAGTTGCTTCGGCACTCGGTTCAGTCGTTTCAGCTAGATGCCCGCGAGCGAGGCATTGAGCTCGTGTTTCAATCCATGAGTCCTGGCAAGCCCATTCAAGCACCGATAGACCCCACAAAAGTCTCGTGGGCGATTTCGAATTTGCTCACAAACGCTTTGAGGCATACGCCTGCCAAGGGTCGCGTCGATGCCTTCGTGCAGATCTTCGACGATTGTGTCGAAATCAGGATCCGCGATACCGGGCCTGGGATAGATCAAAAAAGGCAGCCGCGTATTTTTGAAAAATTTAATCCATTTTACGACATCAGAGTTGCGCGCTCCGGTGGAGCTGGGATGGGGCTTGCGATCGCTCGCGAAATCGTAGTCGCCCACGGTGGAAAAATTTGGGTAACGAGCGAGCCCCATGATGGTGCTGAATTCTGTTTTACCCTGCCTCTCAAGCGCACAGGCGAAGGTTCAGCCGAAGGCGTAGGATTGACTCAAAGTTTTCATAAGCCCGAAATATCTAATGATCTCTTGAAAGGAGCCGCTCGTGGCACGACTGCTGGTAGTTGATGACGAAAAGAGTATTTGCAGCACGATTGAAGCAGCAGTCAGGTCCATGGGGCATGACGTGGAAATTGCCGATAGCGGTGAGATGGCTCTAAGTGTTATGCGTCGGGCTCCGCCGGATATTCTGCTTACGGACCTAAGAATGGATGGCATGAGCGGACTCGATCTGCTTGGCAAGGCGCGCGAGTATTTTCCTTCAGTGACGGTCGCAATGATGACTGCTTTTGGGACTATCGATACAGCTGTATCCGCGATGAAGAATGGCGCCTACGATTACCTTGTTAAACCCTTTACGCCAGAGCAGCTCGAGCATCTGGTTGAGCGGATAGAGGAATTTCGGAGGCTTCGAGATGAGAACAACAAGCTTCGCGATCAGGTAGATGCGCTTTCTGAACCTTCGGCAATCGTCACCCGTAGCGCGAGGATGCAAAAAGTCCTTGATACTGCGAAGAAAGTTGCGGTCACCGACTCGACTATCTTGATCACGGGCGAGAGCGGAACGGGCAAAACATTGCTCGCTAAGTTGATTCACGACGGGAGTCCGCGGGCTAAGGGGCCGTTCGCGGTGGTGAACTGCGCAACCTTGTCTGAGAATTTACTAGAGTCAGAGCTCTTCGGTCACGTGCGTGGTTCTTTTACGGGCGCGGTGAAAGACAAGCTGGGCCGGCTCCAAGTGGCTGATACGGGTACGGTCTTCCTGGATGAGATCGGGGAGGTTTCTCCCAACTTGCAGACCAAGCTCCTGCGCTTTCTTCAAGAAAGAGAGTTTGAGCGCGTAGGCGATACAAAGACGATTCGAGTCGACGTGCGCATCATCGCGGCCACGAATAAAGATCTCGAGCGCGAGGTAAAGGAAGGGCATTTTCGCGAGGATCTTTACTTTCGCCTCAATGTGATTGATTTGCACATGCCTTCGCTCAGGCAGCGGCCCGAGGATATCAGTGTGCTCGCTGAACAGCTTCTGACTCGTTCGTTCATGGTCACGGGAAACAAGCCGCGGCCATTGAACGATCAGGCAAAACGCGCGATCGAGAGTTACGGTTGGCCGGGCAATATTCGCGAGCTTAAGAATGCGCTTGAGAGGGCTGCGATCTTGTCTACAGGAGATCAGGTCACTGTTGAGGACTTGCCTGACCGCGTGCTTGAGAACTCTTCTGCAGGACCTTTCGCAGCGGCAGGAGCCCCGACAATCGTGGGCGCTCCTGTTGGGGTATCCACGGCGGCCATGACTCCTTCGGATGTGAGTTTAGAAGAGCTTGAGAAGCAACACATTCAACATGTGTTGTCGACGGCTACGACTCTTGAAGAGGCGGCGAGCATCCTGGGGATCAATCTCAGCACGCTTTGGCGCAAACGGCGTCGCTATGGTCTGGAGTGATCGCTGGCATCTCTAGTGCAGCATATTTAAAATAAAGGTGATGCATTCACCTGTGACAATCGAGTGATTTTCAAGAGTCATGTAGGCGGTTGATTGAGCCGTTTACATGACTCTTGTTTTTTTGGGTGACTAGAGTGGTTGATTTGCCGTGAGTTCCTTTAGATCACTCGGTCAAAGCGAGATGCCTCGTGCAATTTCGCATTGCTTTGAGCGCGCACTCTCCTTAGACCCAGGGTTCAATGGTGATTGTTGGAAAATTCGAGCTTTGGTTGTCTGGCACTTAGGTTGCATTTGTAGGCCGCTTGTTGGGCGCACGGTAAGAAACGTAAGAACCAGTTCAAAATTTGTCTAAGGAGACCAAACATGATGTTCAGAGCTCGTCAACGAATGGAATGTATCGCACTGTTATTGACTCTCGCATTGACCGCTCCTGCGGCTTTTGCTGGGAGTGGGAACGAACCAGGGGCCCACCATCCAGTGAGTTGGGATGAGTTTAAGCGTCGCTGTGAGAATCCAAATGGATTTGAGAACCAGCATCGGCTTGTCAACATCAAGATCCTTTGCACAAACACGGAGCGCGAGTTCGTGCAAGATGCTCCGGGAAGCGTAGAGCTTGCGACTACCCGCAAGGTGACCACGGCTTTGATCGAAGACAAGTTTTACGTCAACCCAATGGAGCGAGAGTATGCAATGGCGCAAAAGCCTGGCCACTGCCCACGCTACAAAGAGATCGAGAAGACGATCACGGTAGAGCGCGGGATCACGTGCGAAGAGATTCTGAATCTCAAGCAAGACATCAACGATCTTTGCGTAGACGCGCTGAATTCAGCCAAGGGTAGCACCCCTAAGCTGATCGAGGTACGCGACACGGGCATCCGTCGCGACACGTGCAGCAGCGGTGGCGGCAAGTAGACGATAGTCATTCCTTATTCAAGGCATGAAGTGGGGAGAAGGGCGAGTGTCCTTCTCCCTTTAGTTTATCCCACGATACTGAAGGCGAGTGGGCTTTCGAGAGGGCTTTGATGATGAGGCAATTGATTCTGAGCTATGCGATGACAGTCGCGGTATTGGCGTGTATTGGGTGCGGTCAGGGGGAAGAGCAGGCTCCGGGTGCGGTCGATCATCTCGTTGTGCCCGAACGAGCTGGGCACTTGCTTCAAGCGACTCAGCACTATGGTCCTCTTACGGTTCAAGAGGGAGAGTATTATGCAGAAGCAGATACCAAGCCCTGGTCTTCATACTGGTACCCGCGGGCTGATCCTATATTGGTCAAGCCAACCGATGCGAACGGGGGGCAGGCTATATTAGACAAGTTCGACAAGTATGTGAGCAAAGTTTTCGGTCGTCCAAGTACTGCTGCCAAAATGGAAATCGACCTGAGGCTCTATGATCCTGATGCAGCTGGGTGGGAAGGGCGATGCAATGCCTGGGCATATGCTTCAGTCTTCGAGCCAGAGCCTAAGTTGGCCGAAGCAGGAGCCTCAGTGCAGGGAATTACTTTTTATACTCGAGACGTGAAGGCACTCATGATCAAGTCCTACGAATTAGTCGAAAGCGGCAGCGCGACTCAGTTGTTGAAGCGCTTTGGGCAACGCTATGATGGCCAAGGCGAGGACTTTGAGGATCTCTACCCGGATCAGTTTCACCGGATTCTCCAGGCGGAGCTTTACGAGAAAAGCCGGCCTATCATCATGGATCATGAAGCCGGAGTTCAGGTTTGGAACGCTCCTATCTGGAAAGCTAACATCGTAGTTGAGAAAGATGCGGAAGATGGTCGCATTTTTCATGTGACCACCACGGTTTTGGGTGTGAACAGCCTCATGGTTCAACCCAATTATACGGGAACTTGGAGCACGCGCTTCGAGTATACCTATGACCTGATTGGCTATCCCCAGTCGGACCGCAGCTTGCTTGTCAAATATGGCCGATGGACGGGACGTTCCAAAAAAGATCATCCTGACTTTGTTGTCGCTTTGCCTCCTAAGGGCACGTCTATCCGTCACGAAAGTATCAATAAACAAGTAACTCAAGAAATAATCAGCGACATTTTAGACAAAACTGGAGCTTCGCGGCCCTAATACCATGGCCACAGCACTAGCTTGAGCTCACGCGCTGAGGTATGGTCTTCTGAGTGTGATGTTTTATCTTAGGTTGGCAGCCATTAGCCTCTGGTTGGTGATTTCCTGTGTTCTAGGTTTGATCCTTTGCTTCATCCGTTGGGGGGATCCAAACCTAGACCGCATTTTTGGTCGAATATTTGCTTGGGGCGGAGTGCGAGTGTTGGGCATCCGGGTGAGTAGCGAGGGCCTTGAGCATCTAGAAGCTCGTCAGCCCTGCATCTATGTTGCGAACCACCAAAGCGGCATCGATATGGCCACGTTTGGAACGCTCTATCCTCATCGCACAGTCGTGGTGGGTAAAAAGGAGCTTCTGTGGATTCCATTTTTTGGGCTCTATTTTAAAGCTGCCGGAAATATCATCATCAATCGACAGAAGCGCGTCAGTGCCATCGCTGGACTCATGTCTGCAGTCGAGGAGATCAAGCGCAGGCGAGTGAGTGTCTGGATTTTTCCGGAAGGCACGCGCAATACGACCTCAGAGCCTTTGCTTCCATTTAAAAAAGGGGCTTTCTATATGGCGCTTCAGGCAAGGGTGCCGGTGGTACCAATAGTATCTTCTTCGCTCGATGAGATTATTAACTGGAAAGAAAAGCGATTCAAACCAGGGAATGTCCGAGTTAAGGTTCTTCCGCCGGTTGAAACTTCAGAATTTGGCGCTCAAGAAACCGATCGTCTCAGCAATTTAGTGCGAGCGCAGATGCTTCAGGCTCTCAAAGAGATCCAGGCTTAGTTCAACATTAGCCGTTGTCTGGGGGTCTCGGAGTTGGGCAGTCTGAATCATCAGCGTTGTTTGCTAAGCGAATCGTTTGCTCGATTAGATCCATGAGTGCCGTCGAAACGTTGGGATCTGCAATAGTGGTGCAGATCTCCGCGTTTTTGAGTTCGAAGATTTGGCGTTTGACTTGGGGCAAAATACTGAGCGTGGCAATGCCTTTGTTAAAAAACCTGCTGTTCAGTGGCGAGGCCGCACATCGAGCAGGCGCAATAGGTTGTGAGGCGCTGACTTGATTGAGTAGACGCGAGACTTGATTCCAAGTCGCAACGCTGTAAACGCCTCCTCCTCGGTTAAAGCAGCGATTCTTGTCCGTGTTGTAGTGTCCAAACGCGTCGACCACAGTCTTGGCCTGGTTGGCCTCAATCGTGAGCTCCGTCCAGTTTTCAGCATAGACGAGGCCGGGTGAGAGAATAGGTAGGCCCGGATCAATGAATTCGCCGGGTTCTTGAGCGTCCTGGCGCTCGGCGCAGGCAGCTCCGAAGAGAATGCAAAGAGCAGGTATGAGGTACCAGAGATTTCCGTGTTTCATCTCGTTCTCCATCGTGGCTACATTGCAACGCGGGTGCCGTCACATTGATGCCAGTTAATGGAACGGCGCGAGCCATGGGCCCGCGCCGTTCTGTTTAAACTAAGCCCGGGGGAGCCTAGTTTAAAGGTTGGATTGACAACGATTTTGCACGCATGCCGGAGCTATCGAGGTGGCTTTCTGAATGAGGGAGCAGTTTGCGCGATAGAATTGCGCGCTTCCGCACACGTTTGATGCATCGTTGAAGAGACCTTGGATCCTCTCAGCTGCCCCCAAGATCGAAAGCTTATTGGCTACGAGCAGAGTTTTGGTGGCGAGACAGGCTTGGACTGTGATCCATTCTTGGCTCTGGGGTGCTACGACTCTGTAGCCTCGCTCCCAGTCGATGTAAACGCAGTCGGAGTCAACCTGGCAGTTTTGGACCGTTGCATACTCTGACTCAAGAACTTGGACGGCGTCTCCGCAGTCATCTCCGAAAACATGAGGAGAGTGCATCCTCGCGAGGTCCTTGATTGCCATGTGCAACGCCTTGAGCGCTTCGGCATTTGTTCCTTTGAAGTAGAGTTCGCTTCCTTCATTGCGAGCAAGGCGGATGGTTTTGTTTTCGCGGGTAACTCGATCACTTTGCTGTAGCTCAAGCGTATCATCACTTTCGTTGTCTACGCCGGACTCATGGCCTTCCACTGTCGATTCGATGGTGCCGCCTGCAATTGCAGTTTGCAGCTTGTTGGAGAGATCAGTGTGCTCCTCGTGGGTGAGTTGCCCCGTGATCAGTTGACCTTTGGGAGCGGGGCCAACTTGAAATTTTCCGTCCGCATTCACGCTAAATCCATGTTGAGCCGTGCACGAGACTGCTCCCGCAGCGGTGCAGGTTGACTTGAGCGAGATCACCCACGCTGGACTCGAGTCGCTTTGAGGCTCGCGTCCAGGTTGGTTTTCTGTGGCCTTGGTTGAACAGGCCACCACGGCAAGACTGAGGCAAATCATTGTCGTGGTTATCATGATCCGACGCATATTGAATCTCCTTATGAAGAAATGAGTGTGCTGAAGTCCGCATGCCAGGTGATCCTGGCCCCCCTAATGTCGCAGACACAATGGCGCCGACTTGTGCAATCGATATGCCGTGTGCGAGAATTGAAGAGGATGAAATGCTTTGGATTAGGACTACTGGCGACGAGTTGTGCTGTTTTGAGTGGCTTGGCTTTGTTTGGTTGTTCGGGAAAAGAAAAGGTCAATGATCGACCGAGAAACGTAGTTCGCATCAAGAAGCTCGTACCTTATACAATGAAAGTGCGACGTCCTCCGGGTGAAGGCGCAGATCCCAAGGTGGGGCCCGGTGGCGAGGATTACAGTTCGAAGCCATTGCCGGATGCACGTTTTGACTGCCAATCTCCAGCTTGGCTTTTTTCTGAGATGCCATTGGACAAGATTCGTTCATGCTTGGCCGGCATTAAGGAACCCATCGAGCTTCATTATCGGCTTGAGCGATACGCATCGCCTTTTCTTAAGCTTGCGATCAAGGATCCTGAGGCTACTCCGGCTTGTTTGATCGAAGTCTTGGGAAAAATACCGGTTCCGAGAGAGATTGTTTTTCAGAGCAATGAAGAAGGGCGCCTAGAGTGCTATTCGTCTCGACTTAACGTAGCGGCCAATCAAAAGAGCGGTGTGAGATTGCCTACTCATCGACTGGATGTCGTCGTGAATTTGCCTCTGCCACTTGAGTCAATGCCGGCAGATGATCACAAGACTATGATGCTTTTGCTGTCGTGGGCGCTCAGCCCGTATTGGGACAAAGATCCACCATCCCTTGAGGCTCATTTGATGCCCGAAGCGATTTGCAATGTTTGCCTAGGTGAGAAAGAGAAGTTGAAGCAGTCAGATCCCGTTCAGGAACTGTGGCCTTAGTTGTGTCTTCTGGGGTGGGGGAGGGCTTTGTGTGACTCGCTGCCTCCTCTGGGTCTGTTCTATCCTCTCGTTAGCGTTCGCAATTGTTGAATGATCTAAAGGTGTTCTATGTAGAGTAGGAGTTTTTGGGTCAGAAGCCGATTGCGCCTCATTGAGTGGTGAGATAAGTGTGGGGGCGAAAGCGAGCGCTATTTTATGTCGATGTCGTTCTGGGTCATCATGAGCTGGGTTTTCGTAGCGATTCTTACGGTGGTAAACGTTGTAGTATTTTTGAAGCTCAAACAGGCCAGTGAGCAGATGATGAAAGCGATTTTCCCGAACGCAAAGAACATGGGCGAAGCAATGGCTGGGATGCAGGGAATGCTCGGCGGTTTGCAAGGCATGAACAAAGGGCGGGGTGGCAATCCTTTCGCCGGTGGTATGCCAGCTCGCTCCAACGGGAAGAATATGGATGCGCAGCTCAAAGCTGCGATGGATATGCTCAATAAGATGCAGAAGCGCTAAGGTCTCATTAGGGCCAAAATACGGCGACTCATGATGATCGGAAATTGGTCCTGGATCTCTGGATGAGGGTTCCGAAGGGACAGTCTCAAATGAGCTTCAAAGCCTTGCTGCGATCGGTTTCGTTAAAGTGTTGGGGTAGGTAGAGCGTGCTCGTCATTATGCGAGTGTCTTAGGTTTTTTGGCAAGCTTTTCGGTTTTCAGTTTTGTACGTTGCTTGTTGAGAAGTTCAGTGAACAGTGTTTCCAGCTTTTTTGCAGTTTCCTCTGGCTCACCGAGGGTGCGAAGTGTCTCGGCGATGGACTCAATGGTGGAGAGACACTCGCGGCGCGGCTCTTTGCGGAGTTCTCTGTAGAGCGACGGTTTGCGCGATTGGAGTACCGCGCGCTTGAGCTTGAGAAGCCAAGCATTGCGCCACCATAGGGTTTTTGCTTGGCTCCATGTGCCGTCGAGAATCACAATTCCTTCGAGGTCTTGGAGAGTGGGTGCAGGTGCGGGTGCACCTTGCTTGGTGACGAATTGGAGAGAGTTCAGCGAGCGGAGTGGGTCGGCGGGTTGAGCTTTGATACCGCTGCCGAGATGAAGTACCACCCAGCGCGAGGAAAGTGTTTCGCGGCCCAGGGCTTTTTTGATGTTGGGCCAGGATAGACCCGTCTTTAGCGTGGAATTGGGAAGGGCAAGGTGAGCAAGTCGTGCCGATCCGAGGTCTTTGTCGGGCTCTTGAGGGTGTTGGAGGATTAGGACATGAAGTTTAGTCTTGAGGGGCTGAATGCTTGTGCAAACACAAAGGTCGACGGGTTTAAGGCACTTAGTACAAGGTTGGTCCAACATGGATGAGGGACTTATCACACTTCGATCCAGTTTTCTCCTGTGGGCCCGACAATCCAGTGTCCGAGGAGTTTGATGCCAAGAAGGCGACCTAGTTCGGCGACGGCGCGTGTGAGCTCAAAGTCTTCTGATGAGGGGGTGAGGTTGCCCGAAGGATGATTATGAAAGAGGAAAAAGGCCCGGGGCCTGAGGGCTAGAATTCGAGCAAAGAGCTCGGCTGGATCGACATTGACGTGTGTGCGGACGCCCCGTTCGACGATGCATAGTTCACCCAGCTCGCCACTGCGGTGAACAGCCACAAATGCTAGCCATTCGCGGGGTTCGTCGCGGAGGAGAGGGGGGACCCTCTGGAGTGCGTCTTGTGCGAGTTCAGGGATAGTGCGAGAGGGGTGGTAGCGGTGGATCCGCTGGCGAAGGCAAGCATATCTTCGACCTAGCTCGAAGGCCGCTAGTAGACGTGCTTGTCCGGCGGGTCCGAGGCCTTGAATGCTTTTCAGATGGGTGATGCCTGAAATCTCAAGTGCGGTGAAGAGTGCTCGCTCTTCGTCGGATGGTGTAAGTCCAGTGCCGGGCTTTTGGAGGATGCGAGTGGCGAGGCCTAGGCTACCTATATTGGGTGGGCCGGATCCTAAGATGAGTGCGAGGCATTCTCGCAAGCTGAGCGCACTTGCGCCTTGGTCGAGGCAACGTTCTCTGGGGCGCTCGGCAGCGGGAAGTTGGAGCATGATGGTGGGTATTCAAGGATTGGGCCCGTATAAGTGTGGCGGGGAATGGGTTTGTGGTTACTTGATGGACTGCAGGGCGTGGGTTCGGACCCTATAGGTAGAGATTTGCGTTTCAATCACGTGATCAGTTCTCGCTCATCCATCGTTTGAAGGCTTCGATGTCTAATGTGTTGAGCTGATCACCTAGAGGCATGCGCTCTTCGGGGTCATTGCTTTCGATGCGTTCTAAGATTTGTGCGTAGGTGTCGGCGCGTTTTCGTTGTCTGCCGTAGCGATCGAGGTGGGGAAATCCGTACGTTCCGTCTTCGAGGAGAATCCAAGCGGTCATGTCGATGCGACGGAAGCGTTGGTCGCGGGTGTTGTCGTGGCATGTAGAGCAATGATTAAGAATGATCTCTTTGAGGGCACATGGAGGCCCTGACGATGCATCGCTTGGAGCGTTTTCTGTGTAGCAAGGGAGGCGGTCAGAAGGTGGGATGGCGACTGAAGAGGGAGAGGTGATGAGTAGGGTCAGTATGAAAAGGCGTCTCATGTTAAAGTAATATCGATAATGATTATCAATATAGCAATGGGTGCATTTGGGATTCAAGTGAGTGTAGTGACTAAGGCGGTAGTGCGGTGTGTTGTTTGAGAGTTGTGGTTATTTTGATGTTTCTTTTTCCGTTACCAGTGTTCGACACCGGTAAATTTTATAAGCCGTTCTCGTTGGGCTCCATGACTAGTAAGATCACGGGGTCTTTATAGCGCTCATTGCACCAGATTAACTTCTCACGAAGCTTAAGTGGCACCTCGTTGGACTCCTCGCAGGGCCGAAATCCAAAGTCTTGATAGAAGTTGGAAAGCGGTGCGAAAGGCAGGCAGTAGATTTGAAGGTAGTCCATGCTCTGGCTAATGAGATATCGCACGATCTCTCGCGCGATGCCTTTGTCGCGGAACTCCGGTAGAACATAAATACCCCCCAACTCAGCCTGGCCCTCGTCAACGGGTATGACTCTACCGGTACCGGCCTTTGCTCCGGCGAGTTCCGCAATCACGATGAACTCGTGTTCTAGTTTCGAGTACGCAAAGCCAATGCTCTCGTACTGTTCGTTGATCCACGTGAGTTCGTCTGGCCGTGCGGGTCGGATGTTGAGATTTTTCATGTCATGCCTGTATCAAAAAAAATCCCTCGATGCTTCGTTTGCGAGCATCGAGAAATAACCCGATGATGCGGATGCCTTATTGGGCTTTTCTTGGCTAATGGACTATAAATAATATCGCTGCACTGAGACTACCCGGCCTTCGATCACGTTGTCAGACTCGGGTGGGACCTCGATGGGTGAGAATTTTGGGTTTGCTGGCAGCAGTCGAACGCGGTTTCCGCGCTTATCGAGGTACTTAACCGTTGCTTCACCGTCGATCATCGCCACGACGATCTGGCCATTCTCTGCGTGTCTCTGTCTCTGAACAACAACAAAATCACCATCAAAAATACCTGCGTTGATCATGCTCTCGCCGGTGACTCTGAGTGCGTAAAGTTCGCCCCGCCATTTTGCAGGGATCGAGATGGATCCTAAGATGGTTTCGATGGCTTCGACAGGTCGGCCAGCTGGGATGGCTCCTAAAACTGGAATATCTAATGAGGCGCTCCTGTGGGCGAGCCGGATGCCGCGAGCGACACCCGGCTCTTTGTGGAGGAAACCTTTGCGGATCAAAACTTTGACGAGATCTTGAACGGTGCCTACGGCGTCATAACCGCAATGCTTGGCGATGTCCCGGTAGGTCGGGGGGCGCCCGTTTTGCGAAAGTTCCTGCTCAATGAAGGCCAGAACTTCTGCTTGTTTTGGGCTCAGTTGATGATTAAATGTAGACGCCATACATATGTATGGATACCATGATTTGAGTACCCTTCAAATAAAAAATAAACCGGAGGTAAAAGAATGAGCGCTGTTCTTCATCTCATCGAACAATTGAAACAAGCTGCAGTGGGGCGAATCCCTGCTGGATCTTATTTCTTTACGCCTCTCGAGGAGGGGCTTCCGAAAGGAGCCCTCGTTGAAATTAGCGGACCTGCAGGCGGAGGCAAGACGGAGATGGTTCTTCGCTTTTTAGCTGAGAATCCGCAGGCACGTGTTGCATGGATTGAAGATGAAATGACAATTTATCCAGGCGCATTTCCGCAGCATCGAGTATCGCTTGAGCGGGTTCTCTTTGTGGAGAGTTCTTTTAAACAGGCGATATGGACTTCGTACCAAATTCTACGATCACATATTTTTGGAGTTGTGGTGCTCAAGGTCGAGTCGATCACGGAGATGGAGCTCCGTCGGTTGCAACTTTTAGCCGAGAAATATCAGACGACGGTGATTTTAGTGAATGATGAAGCTCTGAAGGGCGGCGTTTGGCCGATTTCGGTGCGGCTTCGCGTGACAAGGTCATCGGAATTCATGGATGCGCCTGGTGTTTTGATGATGGACGTTCTCAAGTACAAGGGACAAAAATCATGGCAAGTGCGCGTAGGATAGCCTGCATCCTGGTCACGGGGGGGTGGCGAATTGGTGATCAAGAACTTGTGGCGTTGGCTGAAGCATGTCTCAGGTTTAGTCCTCACGTATCGATTCGACCGGGAGAGGGGATTTTTTTGGAAGTGGGGGCGAGTCGTCTTTTATTCTCAGAAGAAAGTCTTCGGCAGCGAATGAAGGTACTTGCGTTGCGTATGCTTCAAGCGGGCTCTACGGGGCTTTCAGTGCGTGTCGCGATCGGATGCTCTCCGGCTGAAGCTCTTTTGCAGGCACGATATCCGGACTATGAGCGCTCTCGCAACCTACGCGACCTACCCCTTCGTGCGTTGATGGATTATGTGAGTCCGTTTCGCTGGGAGGCGGATCAAGCGGAGCGTTTGGATCGTATGATCTGTTTGCTAGAGTCTTTGGGGATTCGCGATGTGGGTGGTTTTACTGCATTGCCGCGTACGAGCTTGGCGTCGAGATTTGGCCGGGAGTCGGTGCGTGTGGCTGCAAGCGTTTGGGGGGAGTACGAGACTCCTTGGTCCGGGTTTAAGCCTAAAGATAGGATTGTCGAGCGCGCGGAAGTTTCCGATCCTGAAGTATATGGCCTCTTTATGGAGCTTGAAGGCTGCGTCTTTGTACTGCGTGGATTAGTCGATCGAGCAATGGCTCGGCTACGTGGGCGAGGAGAACGAGTGTTGTCGGTGGAGATTCACTTGCAGCCAGATGGTCGATTGTTGCGAATCGATTTGCCTTTACCTCAGGGGTCAGCTTCGGGGCTTGTGCCTCTCATCAAAGAAAAGTTAGCAGGTGAGTTTTCCAGAAGACCTTTGCGTGGGCCTGTTGAGAAGGTGAGATTCGAAATTTTAGAGAGTGTTCCGGCGGCTGGAATGCAACGAGACTTCTTCTTACGTAAAGAAGAGGATCAAGAAGCATGGGAAGGTGTTGTTGCTAGAATCGCACAGAAAATAGGCAAAGAACGCGTTTTTGTCGCCCAATTAGTCGAGCGTTACCTGCCGGAGAAAGCTTATCTCAGGAAGTTGGTTTCGGTACCGCCTGTGATAGCAGGCTTTAGTCGAAGTGATTGTGTGGTGGCTTCATTGGTGAAGTCTGAGTCTCGAAGTGTGCGACGAGTGAGTGAGGTCGTGGAGTGGCCGAGACGGCCTGTGAGGATGTTGAGATCACCTGAGCGGCTCTGCAAAGAAGGGCGTACTTTGCGTGTTTTGCGAAATGGCTCTCGTTGGAAAGTGGTGAGTTGGGAAGGCCCTGATCGGATCTCTGGTGAGTGGTGGAAAGATGCGAGCTTTGATGGTTTCTCACGGGATTATTATCAAGTTGTAGTTGAAGGTGGAGAGGTGCTTTGGATTTATTTAGAGTCAGGCGCAGAAGAGGTCATTTATTTGCATGGGTACTTCGATTGAAAGGATTTATTTATGATTGAAAGTAAGACCCATGAAGAAATTCATAAGGATGCTGTTGAGGTTTCAGGTCGGTATTTGTCGTCTGAGGCTAAGTTGATTTCGGTGCTTCAGGAGGTGGATCAGAATCGAACTTACCTGGCCTATAATGAATCATCTTTATTCGCTTATGCGACTCACAAGTTACGTTTGTCTGAGAATGTCGCAAGTACATTAATAGGAATTGCACGAAAGTCAGTTGAAATTCCGGAACTCAAAGAAGCGATAGAGAAAGGCGAGATTCCAGTTAGTTCGGCGAGGAGGTTGGTGCCGATTCTAACCCTGCAGAACTCTGATGAGTGGTTGACTAAGGCGAAAGCACTTGCTCAAAAGCAGTTAGATTTTGAATTAGCTCGTGCTTTTCCGGGAAGGCCTGAGCCTACAAGGGTTCGTATGAAGTCAGGTGAGTTGGCTCGTCTTGAAGTCGATATCGATCTTGAAACGGTTGCATTGCTGTGTAAGCTCAAGGACCTGCTCTCTCAGAAGGAACTACTACCTATATTGTAACGAGTGAAGATGA
>CAZGCK010000050.1:0-2032 GCA_964524175.1 uncultured Bacteriovoracaceae bacterium
AAGCCCACTGCATCTTTAGAACTGATAAAAGCAAAGAGAAGCGACGGCAAAACTGTATCCGGCTGTTCTGGCAGCGCAGCACCAGTAAGTGTCCCCGTCCAGATCCACGCAGACGCCATGAGCAGCAACAACCACCCAGGCAATATTGCGCCCCAAGCCGCTTGGGTCGCGCTCTTAGAGCGAACACCCAGAAACGCTGCCTTCCACGCCACAAGCGCTCCGAGAAAAAGCCCAAGCGCAGACGCTACCGCCATTCCCGGCTCGCTGAGCAAAGCACCCACCCACCGAACTCCGCCCTCGGCACCCACAAAGCCCAAAAAGCCAGTTCCAGCTAAAGCGGCAGCGACGCAACCGGCTTTTGCCCAACTTGCGCGCTGGGTATAAGGCTGACTAGCGGCGCCACCCTGCTCGAGCGCCGTTGCAAATGCGGCGAGGGCCGTGCCGCCCAATCCCACACTCACCACGAGGCATAAAGCTGGTACCGGGCCAGCAAAAGCGAGCGCGGCCAAGGCCAGCGAAAATCCTGCCGAAATCCAGGCACCCAGTGTGAGTCTCCAAGACTCTTTAAAAAGCCCTGCCACCGAAGCCAATACACACGAAGCCAAAGCGAACCAACCCAGAAACGGAAGCACCCCTATCGCATGAAGTTGGGGCTCTAATCGCGTGAAGACCGCAAAGATCCCCCACGCAGGCAGAACCTGCGCCGCAAAAATGCGAACAGGTGTAGGCGTCTCGGACTCCGCCATAAGCCAACCCAAAAGAGGGAAAGGTTGCAGCTGCGCTGCGCAGCCTATGCAAAGCAAAGCCGTTCCTAAATAATCCAACATCGGATGACCTGGCACAGTAGCCCACGACTCAGCGCCGGCGGCCAACCCAAGAGAAAGGCGCGGGCCAGCTAATACGCACAAACCCAGCATGGAGAGAGATAATCCGCCGAGACGTTCCCACCCATACCTTGCCGCCAGCACTGCCTCTTTTGATAAGTGCCAACGCGAGCCCAGTGCTAAAAATCCACCGCCCACCGATACGCCCACGCCCAAAAGAGAAAGCCAAGGGGTAAGGGCAGTCCATGCCAAAACTCCTCCTGCTGTTGATACGGCAAGCGAAGCAAAAAGCCTTTCGCGACGCTCTTCACCTTCAGGGGCAGCAGAGGAAGAAACAGTTATGAGCACCATCACGGCCGCAAGCACAGAAAGCGCTGCGAACGAAAGGCCCATCACGTCCCGAATCAAGCCTACGGTAATTGCGCCATTCTCATCTTTTGGCCAAATCCAACCACCACTCCAATAGGACGGCTGCAGCGCGTCTTCTTGAAGCAAGATGCATTGAAAAATGATCACGCCCAATAAAAGGATGAGCCACGTTGCTGCAAGCCAATCCCCTTGGCGAGGAATACGTTTACCCCAACTCAAAATCACCATTGCCGCCAACAACAGCGCGGCTACTCCGGCGAAAAGCACCATCGGTGAGCTTGGAAAGTCAGTCATCGCTTAAGCGCCCTCAACTCATCCAAGTGAATCCGATTGCGAAGATAAAAGAGACGGACAGCCAGCGCATATCCCCCAGCAAGCTGGGCGACTCCACTTAAGGCAATGAACAGCCCAAACAAGTGCCCTTCGATCCTAGCCCCAGAAATGATACCCGCCAACACAAAGGCCATTGTTGCGCCCAGAACCAAAAGCTGGATCCCGATCAACATCCCCAATACTGTCGGCCTGGAAATCATGCAGACCAAACCCAATCCGCCAACGATGCCCGCAATCAACATCATCATGGCGTATTCTCCGTCTCATCGGGCACGTCAGGACGAGCGATGACGCCTGCACCTACCAAAGTAAGAAACAAGAGCAACGCCAACACCTCAAGCGAGAGCAAATGATCGTGGATGAGAGCTTTTCCGATCGCTGCGAGGTCTGTCCCCTCTGCCGGCTGCGGCACCACTGTCACATCATTACCGGAACCCAACCAAACGATAGCAGCAAAAGCTGCACCCACCACTCCTGCTGACAGCGTCTTCATGACTGCCTCTGGA
>CAZGCK010000050.1:2042-16291 GCA_964524175.1 uncultured Bacteriovoracaceae bacterium
CGCACCTACCCCCAGTCCAGCCACCCAAAGAGCCAAAACCGCACGACGAACATCCGACATAAAAGTCGCGCTCGCGGCCGCTCCTACTGTGATGCCTGCGAATACCCAACACACCATCATGGGATTGCGTCCTCGCCTTCTTCGCTCAGTCGCCTCATCGTAGCCCACTTATCTTTTTGCTCAGGAGTCACCCCTCCACGACCAAACCGACTAACCATTCCAGAAAGCTGATACACAGCTCCTTCATACTGCTTGGTGTGAGTCAGAGAGGTGGGCTGGCAAACTTCCACGCAAGTTCCACAAAAGACGCACTTCGAGAAGTCGATATCAAAGGTAGACACCCAGATTTTAGAGGAGTCCGCGCCGGGCTCCGTTTCAATGCGGATGCACTGGGTCGGGCAAACCAGCTCGCACTCTTTGCAGCCAGTGCAGCGCTCAATATTGTTGTGAAGCAAGCCACGAGACCGCGGGGGTAAATCATCTGCTGTTCGTGCCGAAATAGGGTCTGGATATTGTTCGGTGACCTCCTTGCGATACTCGCCCGCGCTAAAAAGATAGGGAAGCGCAGTCACGCACGAACTCAGCACAGATCTCACACCCCAAAACGCATCGACCAAGTAAGCCCTGATGGTTGAGAATACTGAAAACATCAGTATGCCCTCCATGCGGCCCAACAAGCAGCTCCGATAAGAGCCGCCAACGAGAAGGGGCTCAGTACCTTCCAGGAGAAGTCCGTGATCTGGTCAACGCGGCTGCGCGGATTCGCGCGAGACACCCAAACAACGACCAACATGAGCACAAGCGTCTTGCACAACAGCCAGAGCATCTCGATCAACTGCAGCAAGCTCCAAGTCTCGGCCTCCCTCAATGCGCCAACCATCGAGGACGGCAGCACCCAGGCACCAAGAAACAAGGTCACCGCGATCACTGACCACAGAAAAAAACCATAGAACCGGCCCAACCTAAATAGACTAAGCCGCCGCCCATAGAGATGGGAGGCTACGCCTCCATGAAGATCTGGCGTCGAGAGAGCGGCCTCCATGGGGGGAATCCCCAAAAGCACGAGCCCGCTCACCACGAAAACGATAAATGCGACAAATTGAAATGGATTCGAAAACGCCGCCCAACTCAGTGGCCAAGCCCCTTGCGAGCCAGCAAGCACGCTCCAACGAAAGCCACCGGCCCTTACGCCCGCACAAAGCAGCGCCACGAAGGCCGGAAATGCGCCCGATAATGCTTGACTCGCGACACGCAGGCCGCCCAGCAACCCAGGCACAGAGCGATGGCTCAAACCCAAGAGCATGGTTCCCAAAGCTAAGACCAGCGCTGCCCAAAACGGTAGGAAAGCGCTCAAATCCGTGTCGACCAACAACACCAGCGACCCGAGAGGCAACACAGCCACCGTCGAGTAAAGCGCCATAGTGTGAACAGCGAGCCAGAAGGCCTCTCGCCAAGTCCAATCCTCGACCGCTTCCTTTTGAAGCAGCTTCATGAAATCCGCAAGCGGCTGAAACATTCCAGCAGGGCCTGCCCGGTTTGGCCCTACGCGCGCCTGGAAATCCGCACCCAGCTTGCGATCTAAAAACGAAACAACCGCTCCCGCCGGGATAATCACTACCATGTAAATAAAGAGCAGGCCCACCGCCGCGATCAACCACTGCGGGGTATCCTCTGGCAGACCTAAGCTCGATTGCCAGAGCTGAGTCCAGTTTGCGTCGCCCAAACCTATGGAGTTCATCGATCCGCCTCCGCAATGCTGAGATCCAGGCTCGCTAAGAGCACGGGCAGATCCTCGATCCTAATTCCTGTGAGCAGCTCTGACAGAAGCTGAATGTGTGTGGATGACGGCGTCCTAAACTGAACTCTTGACGGCTTGATTGTGCCGTCCGCAACGACATGACAGCCAAGTAGCCCGCGCGCGCTTTCTATTCGCGCATAGCCCTCGCCGGCGGGTACGGCGAATTCTTTATCAATGCGGCCAATTGTAAAATCACCCTCTGGCACCTGTTCAGATGTTTGCCGTAAAATACTTACGCTCTCGGCAATCTCCCGGAGATGCACTAAGAATCGGGCGTGGGCTCCACCAACGCCTTTTTCTGTGGGGGCTACAAAGTCGCGCTTATCGTAGCCTGAATAGGGGTGGGTCTTTCGAACATCCGCCGCTATGCCTGAAGCACGAGCCGCGGGCCCCGTCACGCCATACTTAAGCGCAAGAGCGGGGCTGATCACGCCAATGTCTTGAGTTCTCTTCAAAAAAGCGTGATTAAAAGTAAACAGGTCGTTGTACTCTTTGAGCCGTACCTGAACGAGATCACAGGTTTCGAGCACGCGCTCGATGAATCCCTCGGTTACGTCGGCCTTGACTCCACCGTATCTCAAAAAGTTGACCGAGTAACGTGCGCCAGTAAGTAGCTCGAAAAGATCTAGCACCCGCTCGCGGTCTCTCAATACATAGTGAAGAATCGTCTCGGCCCCAACGGAACGCGCCATGCGAACCACAAAGCCCATATGAGACGAAATCCGTGTCAGCTCGCACAGGATCACGCGAATCGCCTGCGCACGCGCCGGCACTTCGATCTCTGAGATTTCTTCTACTGCCAAGCAAAGAGCGAGCTCGCCCCAGGCTGCGCCTTCAGGATCGAGATGATCCGCGTAGAAGCAGGAAGTCTGCCAAAGATGCAGCTCTAGCGCTTTTTCAAGACCTCGATGCAAATACCCCGTCTCAACCTCGCCTTTGATGATGACTTCGCCATCGAGGCGAAGCCGCAGCTTCATGGGTCCTGGCAAAGCGCCGTGGTAAGGGCCGATTTCCCAAAGCATGGTGTCGGTCTTGAGACACTCGTTCATGCGTTGCCCGCCGGTCCCCGGGAGCGGGTCGTGTGCGCGATCCCAACGAACTCAGTCGGAAACACGTAGCTTTTGCGAAGAGGAAAGCCCGTCCATCCTTTGGGAAGCCGCAGAGGCGGCACATACACAGCCTCTCCCTGTGCATTTTTAAATCGCACCCCAAAAAGCTCTTGGATCTCTGTTTCCTGAGGTTCGACCATTTTCCAAACCCCTGCGACCGACGGCAAGTCCACTTCTTTAGAATCGGATGAAGGCATCACCGATGCGCGAAGAATCAGCGACACATCCTTAGTAGAAGAACGCACAAAATAGGTGAGTACGATCGCCCCAGCGAGCTGGATGGCGGAGAGATTCTCCAGCCAATCGAGTTCAAAGGCCGGCTCAGCTTTGAGATAGGCCGCGACTTTTGCGAGAGATTTCCCTTCTACCCAAATAGAAAGATGGGCGGATCGCCCAAATCTCCTCTTCTCGAGAACGCTTCCAGGAACAGCTGTTTTAAGTTTTGATAGTATTTCGCCCGTGTCCACTGATTTTTTCCTGTAGGGCGATCAGCCCGTTCATGATGGCTTCGGGTCTCGGCGGGCAGCCCGGTACATACACATCCACTGGCAGAATCTGATCCACCCCTGGCACTACCGAGTAGCTGAACTCGGGAGCAAACGGCCCCCCGCAGTTCGCACATGAGCCCAGCGCCAACACATACTTAGGTGAAAGCATCTGCTCATAAGTCTGCTTAAGTTGCGCAGCCGCCTTGTAAGAAACCATGCCGCTCACAATTAATAGATCCGCCTGCCTCGGGTCGACTTGAGGAAGACATCCAAAGCGTTCGAGATCATAGCGGCATCCCATTGAATTGAGGACTTCGTCTGCACAGCAGCTTCCTCCGGTTGATAGATACCAAAGAGATGAAGACCGCGCCCACTCGAGAACGCGACCCAGCGTTGAGGCTAAGAAGGGGGGGGTATCAGTCACTCGAATCGTCCCTATGAGTTTTGAGCCAGCTCAAGTCGGCCTTGCGTGCCGAATAAAGAAGTCCCAGTCCAGCGAATCCAGCGATCGTGATGATTGCTACCCATCCTCTCAAGAGCTCTTCGTGATCTCCGCCCGGTTGGAGCAATCCAACACAAGGAACCAGCACAAGAACCAAAGTGATCAGTAAAAGTGCTGCATTAGTCGCCAGAAAAAACCGCGCGTTCACTTTGTTGCCGAGCACCGAGAGATTCACCTGAGTCGCATCGGTGAGCACCGTGTTCGAGTCAAGCGCTCCTCGCTTCTTGCGAGCTGTGACTTTTGGAGAAATAAGAAATGAGATCGACGCAAGGGCGCTTGGGATCCCAAGCCCCAGAAAAGCTGATAAGAATACGACATAATAGACATCCCAACCACTTGGCATCCGCCTCTATTTCATCCTCGCGAAAAGACTACTGAAGTTGAAAATTCGTGTCAAGGTAAGTAGAGTTCCGCATGAAGGAGACGCCTTCATGGTTTCAAGCAAGGCCGCCCTTATCGTTCGTAGTGCATGCGAGTTGGGCGAGCCCATTCACGTTCATGGTGCAACGCAGGCAACCCAAGCGCTCCTTGTTGCGCGCTTTGCATACGAACATCCGGGCCTCGTCGTCGTCATCTGTCCCAACGACGATATCGCGAGTGACTTCGCTTCTGATCTCGAAACGCTGAGTGCGCTTATTGATTGCCATCCTCTCAAGATTTGTCACTTTCCGACTTGGGAGCAGTCTCCTTACAGCCCAGTTGCTCCCTCGCTTCGCGCTCGGCTCGCGCGAGTCGCAGTATTGGGCGACCTTTTGTCGAAAGACGCTGGAGTTGCCCCCAAAATTCTCGTCACCACAATTGCCGCCTCTTGTCAGGCCACGCTCTCGCCTGCGCTTTTTGAGCAACACTCCCTCTCGCTGAAAAAAGAAGAGAGCGTGACAACACGCGAGGCTCTGCTCTCTCGTTTGCTCGAGTCAGGCTATCTCCGTGTAGATACAGTAGAAGACCCAGGAACTTTTGCGGCGCGGGGCGACATCGTTGATGTTTTTCCCCCTCATCGAATGCAGCCGTTGCGCATTGAACTTTTTGGAGACGTCATTGAACGAATTCGAGAGTTTGACTCTGCCTCGCAGCGCGCAAGTGAGGGAGAAATCACAGAACTCACCCTTCCTCCTGCGCGAGAAGTTCTGATCAATCGCTACACTACGCCGTCCGTTAGAGAAAAAGTCAAAGCGCAAGCAGATGACCTCGGCATGCCTCGCACAGCTCGAGACCCCATCTTAGCATCCGTGCAAGCGGGCAATTATCCAGATCATAGCGATGCTTGGGCCCCCTTCGCTTACGCAGACGCTGCTCGACTTTGGGACTATATCTCGCCCGATACTGCGGTGGCTTGGGTAGATGAGCTGAGCTGCCAGCAAAGCTGGGATGAATTTCTAGAATCTCAGAAGCGCATTGCCTCTGACGCACTCGAGTCCCGCGTAATCGCACCTCAAGTCGAGCAACTCTTCAATTGGACTCCTTCGTTGGAGCAAGGTGTCCGCGCACAGACGCGACTCTTGTTAGATCGCCTCGAAATGGCCGACGTCAGTGATGTGGGCCAAGAAGAGAGCAAGGCACCCGACCCCGCGATAGAGACGACCTCGAACCGGCATAAGGTCTTTGTACGTTCGAACTCGGATTTAGCCGCTGGCTCTACGCACGCCCTGGGCGAGTTTGAGCCCAAGCTTCAGCTTTGGCTCAGGCAGGGATTTAAGGTTCTCATATTGGCCTCTACACAAAGCCAGGTGGAGCGTCTCCGCTTCCTACTCGAAGAACGCCGCTTCGTTTGCCACCTTGAGCCAGTCCTTAAGCCCTCTGTCATCTCACTCGCAATCGGTTCCATTTCTCAAGGGTTTCGGTGGCCCGCTGAAGGTTTGGTCGTCGTCACTGAAGGGGAGATCCTCGGCACACGTGCGCGCAAACAACGCCGCCAATCAAAAGCGGAGAGTGGATCCTCCGCTAAGAACTGGTCGGGCTTGCAAGCGTTGTCAGATCTGGCTGTCGGCGATGCCGTCGTACACGTCGACCACGGAATCGGCCGCTACCAGGGAATTTCTCGATTGGACCTCAGCGGCGCACCGAGCGACTTTTTACTGCTTGAGTATGCCAACAAAGACAAGCTCTACCTCCCCGTCTATCGCCTCAACGTCATCCAGAAGTACGTCGGTGCGGGCGAAAGCGTCGCACTAGACAAACTAGGCACTGCCCAGTTCGCGAAAGCGAAGGACAAGGTCCGCGAGGCGGTCAAAAAGCTTGCTGTCGACCTCATTCAGCTCTACGCCAAGCGCAAGATCCAACCGGGCGTTCGTTTTTCTCCAAGAGATGCCCTTTTCCGTGAGTTTGAGGCTAGCTTTACATTTGACGAGACGCCCGACCAGCTCAAGGCAATTGACGACGTTCTTTCCGACATGGAATCAGGCAAAGTCATGGATCGCCTCGTCTGCGGTGACGTAGGCTACGGAAAGACCGAAGTCGCGATCCGCGCTGCGTTTCGCGCGGTCAGCGATGGCAAGCAAGTCGCAGTGCTCGTGCCGACGACTGTGCTCGCGTTTCAGCACGAGCAATCCTTTAAGTCTCGAATGAAGGACTATCCGCTCAGGATCGAATCAGTTTCTCGGTTCAAAACCGCAAAAGAGCAAAAGGCGATCCTTGAAGCCCTTGCCCAGGGCAAGGTTGATGTCCTCATCGGAACCCATCGATTGCTTTCGCGTGACATTTCCTTTCCCGATCTCGGCCTAGTGATTGTAGACGAAGAGCATCGTTTTGGTGTCGAACATAAAGAAAAGCTCAAGACGCTCAAAACCAACACCCATGTCCTCACCCTAACGGCAACGCCGATCCCTCGCACGCTTCACATGGCGCTCTCCGGGCTTCGCGATATCAGCCTGATCAACACCCCACCGGTCGATCGCCTCCCGATTCGCACCTATGTCTCTAAGCAGGACGACGCCCTCATTCAACGAGCGATCCAATTTGAGCTCACTCGCGGCGGACAGGTCTTCTTTCTTCACAATCGCGTCGACACGATCTACGAAACCGCCCGCCGTATCCGCGAACTGGTCCCCGCCGCCCAAGTCAGCGTCGGACATGGACAAATGGCCGAGAGCGAACTCGAGGAAGCGATGATCGCCTTCTACGAGAAACGAACCAACGTTCTCGTTTGTACGACCATCATCGAGTCCGGCATCGACCTGCCCTCCGCAAACACGATGATCATCAACCGAGCCGACATGCTAGGGCTTGCGCAGCTTTATCAGATCCGTGGCCGCGTGGGGCGTAGCCAACAACGCGCCTATGCCTACCTCATGATCCCCTCAGAAACTGCAGTCACTGAGGACGCCAAACGCCGCCTCGAAGTCATCCAACGTTTCGTCGAGCTTGGAAGCGGCTTTAGCGTCGCTTCTCACGACCTAGAGATTAGAGGCGGCGGCGATCTTTTGGGGGCTCAACAATCTGGCCACATCGCAGCGGTCGGTTTTGATCTTTATACAGAGCTTTTAGAAGAGGCCATTCATGAGCTCGAGGGTAAGCCGCTCGAGGAGTCCCGACGTGAACCCGAAATCAAGGCACCCTTCCCTTCCTTCTTGCCTGAGGACTTTGTTCCCGACGTGCATCAGCGGCTGTCTTTGTATCGTCGACTTTCGGGGTGTGCAAAGGATGCGGATCTTCAGATGCTTGAAGAAGAGATGCGTGACCGGTTTGGACCTATCCCCACTGAAGCGCAGAATCTGCTTTGGCTAATTCGAATCAAGATCCTGCTAAAGAACAATGGCATTGATTCGCTTACTGTTGGACTCGAGAGAGTATCGCTCGTTCCTGGACCGGCTAGTTCGCTCGATCCAGTGCGAGCCATCGCGCTCGTCTCCGCCCACAGAGAAAAGTATCAGCTCACACCTGACTCCAAGTTCGTAGTCGGATTAACAGTCTCTTCGCTGCGGGATCTTTACTTCGCGCTGGAGACATTGTTTGGAGAGTTAGCTCCGCGAGTGGCCACTTAGTAGGCTGCCGTCGTCAGTTTCTTGGCTCCTCATCCTCATATTTTTACTAAGAAGATTGCACGCAGTTGCAACCTCTAGCCCGTAATCAAGAATCATTGAAGAGCCTCCGATTCTAATATGAATGCCTCCCTGCCAACCGCTTGTGTTCTATTTCTCCCTCCTTACGTTTGTCGGCCCCTCCGCCTGGGCAGAAAACCCCTGCTTACCTAATAATTTAGGCAGCCCAGACATTAGGGGTAACACAACCGAGCAATTGGACGCGATCGAAGCCGACATGTTGGAAAGCCCGGACTGCTCACGGTTCAAACCCAGAGCCCAGGACAATGAAAAGTTTGATAAACTCAAAAATCACTTAACCCAAGCCTACATCCTGGATGGATCAAAGCCTTCCGCCTCTTTTGTCTTGATCGGCAAAGCTAAGACTCCCGTATTACCATTCAAAGAAGTTCAATCCATAGTGACTGCAGAAGAATACTTCCGCTATTTGTCCCTTCTGGTGGACTCTCCTCAGGATGCTTCTCTTTTGATCAACACTCCTTTCCAAAAGTGGAAAGAGCCTCATTCAGTAACTCGCCCGCCCGAGCAAGTTCTACAAGATGCTGGCGGCGACTGCGACGAGCTATCTTGGTTTGCCAAGAGGATTCTAGATGCTGTCGGCTGTAAAAATGGATTCAACCTTAAGGCAAAGGTGATCGGCCTAAATAATCATGCGGTTTGTATTTTTACCGACGAAAAAGACAAGAAGTATTCAATTGATCAATGGGAAATGAAAGAGATTCACCACATCTCTGAAGCTTCGGAGGAATTTAGAAAACCATCCGACCCTTCCAGTCCAAAAAATCAATTTATCCAAGTAAAGCAATATAGTGCTGAAGCCACCCTCTTAAAAATCGAAATCGATAGTGAGCGCCTTATCCCCACGCGAGACCGCATGATCGCATTACTCAGTCGCGACAGGGTACGAATGGAAAAAGTCATCGAGTTCGATCCAACTCCCTATCTGCCTGCTTCCTGGAAAGGCTATGGCATACTCGAGCTTCATTCCGGTGAAAACACTCTCTTCTATCAAAGTGGCCAACTGTACCAAGTGAACCGAGCCAAGGATCAGATCATTGAATACTTTAAAGATAAAAAAATCATCCAAAGATCATTTGCCCATGGAGATGTTGAAACAGAAAGTTTCGAAAATGGTGACCTGGTTGAACGCGTTTATCGAAAAGACTCGAAAGCCGAGTTTTCATTCGATGTCCTAAAAAACGGAGTTCTCGTCCAGCGGACCTTCTCCAATGGAACAGTAGAGCTATACAACCCAAAATCCGGGAAGCTGGAGCAAAAAACATTTCCTGAAAACCAGGGTGATATCAAAGCCCTGTTTTTTGATGACCTTGGTCGAGCTATTCAGATCAACCGGAGAGACGGGACGATCGACTTGCTCGATCCGGCAACAGGCAACACCGTCAAAAAACGGAAGGCCATCAATCCAAATTGAATCCAACTTACGCTGGCACTGCCGCAAGTCCTTCTAATACTGCAATAGGTGAGGGCTGAGGCCTGCCGCCAATTTTCCGTCGACAATCCTCTAGTAATTCCACAACTTACAGTTGCTAACGCGCACCACCGTGTTACGATTTTATTACTTATGACCAAATTCTTACGAACGTCCGCTGCCCTATCACTTCTATTTTTCGCTGCGTTCGGCGCGATCAAAGCCGTCGAGGCCGCGACAGAAACCCTCGCGACGATCAACAAAAAGGTGATCACGCTAGACGAGTTCAATAAAAAATACCGGGAGAATTTGAAGTTTTTTCAATTCAAAGCGCCCACAAAAAAGGGAGTGCTCGATGACTTGGTCAAACGAGAACTAGGCATTCAAGAAGCGATCAAAGAAGGCCTCGATAAAGACCCCGACGTTATCGACCGAATGAACACGGTCCTCTATCACGCTTTGCTGGACAAAAAGCTCAGCAAGGATTTTGAATCGATTCACATCTCAGATGACGAGGCCAAAAGTTACTATTCGCGCAATCCTGAAATCCGAACCAGCCACATCTTTGTCGCAGTTAAGCCGGATGCTAAACCGGAAGAAATCGCCAAGGCTCGCACCAAAATCGAGGGGATCCAGAAAGATCACCTAGGTCCCAATAAGATGAGCTTCGCTGAAGTGGCGCAGCGATTCTCTGAGGGCCCTTCTGCGCCCATGGGCGGAGACATTGATTACCAAACCAAGGATAAACTAGATCCCAGATATTACGATACCGCGATCAAACTCAAACCAGGCCAAGTAAGTGGTGTCGTGCGCTCACAGTTTGGTTTCCACATAATTAAGCTGACGTCTTCTAGAGCTTGGGACGATGTCGATAAGGCTCAAATCAAACGACTGGTCTTTGATGAGCAACGCACCAAAATCTTTGACAAGTATATGGATAAGCTGAAGGCTCAAAGCAAGGTTGCCATCAACGAGACCTTGATCAAAGAGTGAAGCACTGGCTCGTCATCGGCGCTTTATTGAGCGCCATCGGTTGCCGGGCACCCTCAAAGCCCCCTATAGAAGGACGGGCGCTCGCACTCCCAACCAAGGACGAGTTAGCGCTTGTCGACGGTCAGCCTATTTCTATCGCTGGATTTTCGACGATTAAGTCTTCGCTTTCAAAGCCGTCCAATGAAGCGGCACTTTGGATCGCGACTGCTGCGCTCGCCGCTCAGCATGATACTAAGCGACAGGGGAGAGATCTAACGCTCACCGTTGCCGTCAAAATGGCTCGTTATGCGCTCGCTGACCTCCCTTTCCAAGGAGCCGAAGCCAGTTTGCGCGTCTATTACGGAGCAAAGGGATCGCTTCCTTCCAGTCTCCAAGTCAAACAGGATCTCGAACAACTAATGCTGCGATCAGTCATTCAAGAGAACCGCGCTCTTTTGATGGCTTTGGACTAACGACTCATTTTATGGGAAAACCCTGTAAATAAGGGGCCCCATGAAAGCTTTTATCTTCGTCTCCGCGTTGGCATTCGTGTTCGCACAATCGTATTCGACGCAAGCTGCAGTCATTGATCGCCTCGAGGCTTCGGTCAATTCGTCTCTGATCCTTCTTTCAGATATTCAGCATTTTAGAAACACTGAGAAGCTGCGGCAACAATTGGATCCTCTTTTTGCCGGCACTCCAATCGCAAGCATGGCCGGCAAGGCTTCGAACAAGGACATCGTTGACTACCTTGTCGACGAGAAGCTCATGACCTTGCAGTTTCCTGTCACTGACCTCGAGGTTGAACCTCTGATTAACGAAATTCAAACCAATAACCGCATCGACCGATCTCAACTAAAGGCGGCAATCAAAGAGCAGGGGTTTTCGTTCGACGATTACTTCGAGCTCATTCGCGTGAGCGCCAGCAAGCGCAACTTGATCGAGCGCGATATCCGCACCAAAGTCAGCATCTCCGACGACGACGTGAAGAACTACTTCTTCAATCACTACTCCAAGAGCTCTTCGTCTCCGACTTCTTACCACCTGGCCATCATCACGATCTCACCCAAGAATTATAAAAATGCCAATGCTGCCAAAGAGGTTGCTTCTCGTGCAGCACAAGAGCTTAAAAGCAACGAGCCTCTCGAAGAAATCATCAAGAGATTCAGCGGGGGGGCTAACTCAGGGGGGGACCTGGGCTTCGTTTCAGACGATCAAATGTCCCCCGCAATCCGCGAACAAGTCAAAAAACTGCAGATTGGCAATGTTAGCCCTGTTTTTGGCTCTCCTCAGTCAGGCTTCAGCGTGATCAAACTTTTTGACCTTAAGACGGGGGATACAGATCGCCTCGAAAAGATGAAGGATGAGATCCGCGGACAGCTTGCAGCCTCCGAGTATCAACATCAGATTTCTCTATGGCTCGATCGGCAACGTCAAAACGCGTTCATTCATCGGGCAGGAGAAGCCGCGACTCAAGGGCTCCCCTCCGCACCGTGAGTGGCTCGAAGTCTTTACTCGTCATTACTCCTGGGGATCCCGCAGGTGTCGGTCCCGAGATCGTTTGGAAATCCTTGCGAGCTCGTCGTAGACTTTGGTCCCGCTACCAACTCCTCTGTATTGGCGCTCGTGCACCATTCGAGAAACTGGGAGCCCCGATAAGCGAAGTGAGCCTGCGACCCGACGGCTCGACCGACCTTACTCCTCCCTCCACAAAGTCACCCTCTATTTGGCTGTTGCCCGCACCCACTTCTGCGCCAAAAGGTCGTTTCTTGGCTGGCTATCAAAGCGGTTGGTCCATTGTCCAAGCCACGCGCCTCATCCAAGCCGGACTTGCTCGCGCATTGATTACGGGACCCATCAGTAAAGAACGCCTGCAAAAGGGGGGGTTTCCCTTCGTTGGCCACACCGACTTTCTCGCTGATCTCTGTGGCATTCCAGAAAAATTCACGATGATGCTCGCCAATGACCAGCTGCGTGTCACTCTTGTCACCACACATCTGCCGCTCAAAGATGTGCCGCGTGTCCTAACGAGAGAAAAGATCCGGCGCGCCGTGCTCCATACCACGTCTCATCTTCGCGATTGGTTTGGCATCAAGCGACCCCGCATTGCTGTGGCAGCGCTCAATCCTCATGCCGGAGAGAATGGAATCTTGGGCCGGGAAGAAATCCAAGTCATCGCCCCGGAACTTCGTTCGCTGCAAAAAGCAGCGCGAGGACGCTACGTCATCGAAGGCCCGCTGCCAGCCGACACGCTATTTGCAAACCATCTCTCCATGTCGCACGAAAAGCGCTATGACGCGGTGGTTTGCATGTATCACGACCAAGGCTTGATTCCGGTCAAGCTTCTTGATTTTGCTAGAACCGTCAATATAACTTTGGGCCTTCCGCTCGTGAGAACCTCGGTGGATCACGGCGTGGCCTTCGACATCGCAGGGAAGGGCATCGCCGATCCCTCGAGTTTTCAATCAGCTGTCGATCTCGCCATCGAGATCATCAAAAACAGAGGCACATTCCATGGCAATTCAAATCAACCCTTCAATCTTTCGAGAGTATGATATCCGCGGCATCGCTGGTCGTGATCTCACTCCGGAGTTCGCCGAGTGCCTAGGACGCGCCTATGCCATGTACCTCGCAAAACGCTTACCCGTCGCAGGCCGTAAACGTCTCACCGTCTCCGTTGGCCGCGACTGTCGCCTCACCAGCGATAGTTACGCAGAAGCCCTGATTTCTGGCATGCGCCGCGGTGGGCTTGATGTGATTAGCCTGGGCACTTGCCCGACACCGCTCACTTATTTCAGCATCTTTCATCTCGATCTAGACGGCGGGATCATGGTCACCGGATCGCACAACCCTGCTGACTACAATGGCTTCAAGACCTGTGTGGGTCGAGATACTTTGCATGGCCACCAAATCCAAGAAATGCGTGCGCTCATGGAAAAAGTTGCTCGAGGAGAAGCTCCCTCTATGCCCGAAGGCAGCAAATCAGAGTTTGCCGTGATTCCGGCCTATATTGACCATCTCGTAAAGATCGCGCGCCCTCTTCAACGCAAGAAGATCGTCCTGGATGCTGGTAACGGAACGGCCGCTACCGTTGCTCCTGATTTGTTCAAAAAACTTGGCGCTGACATTATCCCTCTTTACTGCGAACTGGACGGCCGCTTTCCCAACCATCATCCAGATCCGACGGTTCCAGAGAATCTCAAAGATCTCGTGGCATCAGTTCTCAAAAACAAAGCTGACTTTGGGGTAGGTTACGACGGAGATTCCGATCGCATTGGCCTTGTTGACGAAAAAGGCCGCGTAATTTTTGGCGACGAGCTCATGGTACTCTTCTCTCGAGATGTACTTAGAGAATCACCCGGAGCCACCATCATCTCGGAAGTTAAGTCCAGCCACAAACTCTACAACGATATTGCCGCAAAAGGGGGCAAAGGAATCATGTGGAAAACCGGCCACTCTCTCATCAAATCCAAGATGAAAGAAACCGGCGCCCTGCTTGCTGGCGAAATGTCGGGGCATATTTTCTTTGCCGACCGATATTTCGGATATGATGATGCGATTTATGCTTCGATGCGAGTTTATGAGATTTCCTGCCTCAACAAAGAACCGATTTCTACACTTCTTGCTGACCTTCCCAAGACCGTCTCTACGCCAGAGATTCGGGTCGATTGCATAGAAGAGAAAAAATTCAAACTCGTCGAAGAAACGAAGAAGCTTCTTTTTGCGCAAAAGCTCAAGATCAACGACATTGATGGCGTCCGCGTCGACTTTGGGGATTCTTGGGGACTAGTACGTGCTTCAAACACGCAGCCTGTGCTTGTTCTTAGATTTGAAGCCCCTACTGAAGCCCGCCTCAATGAATCCCGTCAAATAGTAGAGAAAGCTCTTCAGTCTGCGGCTCAATCTATTGGACA
>CAZGCK010000050.1:16301-26766 GCA_964524175.1 uncultured Bacteriovoracaceae bacterium
GCCGGAGGAGGGGGACATTGACGGCTTTCGGCCATCCATCCCTATACCCCACCCCTGGCGCCGCACCGCATGATTATGCTACCAGGAATAGATGCCCAAGCTCTCAAACCGCACTCATTTATCTCAGGTTGAGAAGCCTGAGAAAGCTGGCTCCTCAAAAAAATCTAAATCCGCTCGGGCTCTAAAGACTCCTGCCGGAGGCCTCCCCGGTTTGACCGGAGCGAACGACGAGGCCATCGTCATTCGTGGGGCTAAGGTCCATAACCTTAAAAACATCAGCACAATTATCCCTCGTGACAAGCTCACCGTACTCACAGGCCCGTCAGGTTCAGGCAAAAGCTCGCTGGCTTTTGATACAATCTACGCCGAAGGCCAACGACGTTATGTAGAAAGTCTCTCTGTTTATGCTCGCCAATTTCTTGAGCAACTCGGCAAACCAGATGTCGAGTCCATCACTGGCTTAAGCCCCACGATTTCGATCGAGCAACGAACCACGAGTTACAACCCTCGATCGACAGTCGGTACAGTAACAGAGATCTACGATTACCTCCGCCTTCTTTACTCTCGCGTAGCCAAACCTTTTTGCTGGAGCTGTGGCAAGCCGATTCGGTCTCAATCTCCCCAACAAATCGTTGACCATGTACTCGCCTCTCCTGAAGGTACTAAACTTTCAATTCTAGCTCCCATCGTGCGAGGCCGTAAAGGAGAGTACCAAAAAGAACTCGTGCAGCTACGCGCCCGCGGGTTTGTACGCGTACGCATAGACGGCGAGATCTTAGACCTCTCGCAAGACATCGCTCTCGACAAAAACCGCAAACACGATATCGACGTCTACGTTGATCGTCTCATCATCAAAGGAGACCTTGGGGCTCTCGGTACTCGCGTGAGCGACTCCGTCGATCTTGCCCTCAAGCTGGGCGAGGGCATGCTTGTTCTCGAAGTTCTGACGGGCAATCAAAAATCCGAAACACTGATGTCTGAAAAATTCGCGTGCACTGACTGCAACGTCAGCTACCCAGCGCCAGAGCCTCGAACCTTTTCGTTCAATAGCCCAATGGGTGCATGCCCAAAATGTGATGGACTAGGCACTGACCCAGCCACACGCGAGCAAGACCAAGACTCGAGCGACGAGGCTCTCGATGATGGCATAGCTATTCCCCACGAAATCACGCCAGAAAACACTCCATGCCCAGATTGCAAAGGTGCCAGACTCAGAAAAGAAAGCCTACACTACAAGCTTCTCGATCGAAGCATCGCCGAGCTTTGTAGGCATTCCGTATCTGAGTTAGCCGATTTTTTCGAAAAAACGATCAAGCTAACGGATCGTGAGCATCTCATCGCTGATCGCATCGTCAAAGAGATCCAAGAACGTCTTCGCTTTCTCAACGAGGTTGGGGTTGGCTACCTTAACCTGGGTCGCAGCGCACAAACCCTCTCTGGTGGAGAAGCTCAGCGGATCCGACTAGCCACTCAGATCGGCAGCTCTCTTGTAGGAGTGATCTACGTTCTTGACGAGCCCAGCATCGGACTTCATCAACGCGACAATCACAAACTGATCCAAACCCTCACTCGACTGCGTGACCTGGGCAACACCGTACTGGTCGTCGAACACGATCGCGACACGATCGAGGCTGCAGACTGGATCCTTGACCTCGGTCCCGGCGCAGGAACTCAGGGCGGCGATATTGTCTCCGAGGGAGACCTCAAGACTATCGAATCCTGCAAATCGAGCCTGACGGGTAAATACCTCCGCGGCGAACTCGAGATCCCGGTGCCTAAAGTCCGCCGAGCTTGGTCAAAAGATCGCGTTTTGCGAGTCGAAGGTGCCTCCCTCAACAATCTTAAGTCGATTTCTGTCGATATCCCTCTCGGTGTATTCACTTGCGTAACTGGCGTGTCTGGCAGTGGTAAAAGCACCTTGATTTTAGACACCCTCTATCGCTCGCTCCTCAAGGCTCTATACAAATCTGAGTTCGGCGACATCGGCGTAAAATCCGTCACCGGCCTAGAGCATGTCGATAAGGTCATTGATATCGATCAAAGCCCTATCGGCAAAACGCCCAGATCAAACCCGGCTACTTACACTGGGTTATTCAGTTTGATACGGGACTTGTTCGCTGGCTTACCCGATTCTCAGGATCGAGGTTATGGCCCTGGCCCCTACTCCTTTAACGTCAAAGGTGGACGCTGTGAAGGATGCGAGGGTGGGGGAGTTACAAAAATCGAGATGCACTTTCTCCCTGACGTCTACGTACGGTGCGACGTATGTAAAGGACGCCGTTACAATCGCGAAACGCTTGAAATCCGATATAAAGGCAAAAACATTGCCGACGTGCTTGAGATGACCGGAGCAGAAGCCTATGGGTTCTTTGATGCAATTCCATCGATAAAGATGAAGCTCAAAGTCCTAAACGAAGTCGGCCTGGGCTACCTCCATCTCGGACAAAGCGCCACAACCCTCTCAGGCGGCGAAGCCCAGAGAATCAAGCTTGCTCGCGAGCTTTCGCGCAGAGGTACGGGCCGCACCATCTATATCTTAGACGAGCCATCCACCGGATTGCACTTCGACGATGTTAATAAACTAGTCGGGATTCTTCAGACGCTGACCGACCAAGGCAATACCGTCATCGTAATCGAACACAACCTCGACATCATCAAGGCTGCTGATCACATCCTAGACTTGGGTCCCGAGGGAGGAGCAGCGGGTGGTTATATCGTTGCACAAGGAACTCCCGAGGATGTTGTTGCCGTCAAGGCGAGCTACACAGGCCAGTATCTCAAACCTTATCTCAATCCTAAGCCTGCATGAGAATCGCGGTTATCTCGGACATCCATGGCAACATGCATGCCCTCGAGGTAGTGCTTGCCGACATCAAGTCTCAGCAAGTTGATCAGATTATTTGCACTGGCGACATCGTCAATCCGTTCCTGCGTTCACTTGAAGCTTGGGAACTACTCAAGTCGTTGAATATCCCCTGCCTTCGAGGCAATCACGAAGATTACCTCGCTTGGTATCACCACCCCGACCCCAATGTTTCTTCTAAGATTCGCGATGCCTATCAGTTCAAGCCCGTCCAATTGGTCGCGGATCACCTCGGTCCCAATGTAGTGACAGAGCTCTCCCTGCTGCCATTAACGATGCAAATCGACGGCCTTTTTCTCTGTCACGCATCTCCAAGCATCAATAATAAGAGCTATTTTTTTGGAATTGATGCGGAAATGGAAAGAGACCTGAACACTGTCGCCCATTCCATGATCGTCGCAGGTCACATCCACTATCAATGGCACCGACAGTGGAATGAAAAAAGTCTCGTTATTGCTGGAAGTGTTGGCCTTCCCCATCGTGGAAAGCCTCATGCAGAGTATGTGATCTTAACGAGATCCAGAACACATTGGATCTTTGAGCATAGAACTAAGGAATACGATAACCAAGCTGCTCTACTTGAATACCGAGAAAGCGGCTGTGTCTCTCGGGGAGGCCCAACCGCATGGCTTCTTTATGACGAAATTTGGTGCGCCAAGGCTCGTCTAGCGAAGTTTCTTCCTAATGTCTTTTCTCGCCCTCAAGGCCCCCCTCGCACTCGCAACGAGTGGGAAGTCCTTGCTCGCGAATTTCTCGAAAGTATCGGCCGCTGGGATGCTCTTCGACCTTTTCTCGGTTAAACAAAGCCATTCGCTAAAATCAGAAAAACAAACGAAAATGGCGGATCAGGTATTCCCCAATCCGCCGTCTCCAAATTCAAATATGCCTGTAATTCTTATGGTTTAGCGGCCACGAACAACAGTGCAATACTTGCCGTAAATGCCAAGGATGCTGTTGGCGCTATCGTCAACAGAGGTGATCATGGTGATTCCACCGTTGCGGCGAGCTGCTTCGATGCTGGCATCGCCCGTTGCAATCAAGCCCAAAATTGTAGATGCACAAGCTTCGCCAACGCGGTTACCGGCTTGGTTAGAGGTAGCAGCAACAGACGAATGAACGTCGGTATACCAAAGGCCACTCACAGGGGAGCGAACGCCAGCGCAACCGCTTGCTACAACCGTTAAGCCAAGCGCAACCAAAACAGAAAGATTCTTCTTCATGAACGAGTCTCCTCAAAGATGATAAATTAATTGGATCTTAAGAAAGATACAGTCGTCTGTTTTAGTACGTCAAGAATCAAAAAAGCCGTGCCTGGCAATACCAAGCACGGCTCTCAATATTTTAGTGCGTCAAAAAAGTGATCAGTATTTTACGAATGCGATAACAAATGCGTACAAAACGAGGGATTCGATCAAAGCCAAACCGATAATCATCGGAGTGAAAATCTTAGGCTGAGCCGCTGGATTGCGGGCGATCCCTTCGAGTGCAGTTGCTGCAGTTTTACCCTGACCAAGCGCGCCACCGAAAGCGGCCAAGCCGATTGCGAGAGCGGCGCCCAATCCGCCGATACCGTCAGCTTGTGGTGCCCCTTCAGCTGCCATCGCAACAGAAGCGCCCAAAGTCATTACCAACGTGCTGATTACCAACAAGGCCCTACGAAAGTTCATTCTATTTCCTTTCAATCAATGGTCGTGTGCTGTCGACAGAGAAATATAGACCATCGTCATCAAACAGAAGACGAAGGCCTGGATAAAGGCCACAAATACACCCAACCCGTAGAAAACTACTGGCAAGAGTAATGGAACCAATCCGCTAAACACGTGCAGAACCACGTGGTCGCCCATAATGTTCCCGCGCAAACGAAGCGCAAGCGACAAGGGACGAAATACATGTGATGCGAGCTCAATGATAAACATGAGCGGGGCCAGCCAAATAACTGGGCCAAAAAAATGCTTTACGTAACCAAGGCCGTTCGCCTTAAGACCAGCGATATTGTAATAAATAAATACAAATATCCCGAGCGCCAGCGTGGTGTTGAGATTATCCGTTGGAGGAAGAACACCAGGAATCAATCCTAGTAAATTCGAAAAGAAGACAAAAACGAAGAGCGTGCCAATCATCGGAAAATATATTGGCGCATCGTGATGCCCGATCGTTCCTTCGGTAATCTTATAAAGGCTTTCGGCCAAGATTTCGAAAAAGTTACGATAAGTCATTTTGTCTTCTGGAATGAGACCGCCGCCCGGACTCTTCATCACTGCCGTTAATTGGGCACGCGCTAAGAGCGTCGTCATGACCAAAACGACCGAAACTAAAATCGCCATCACAACATGGTTCGGATAGTGCTCGAAACCTAAGAAGGACAACCAAGTGAACGCTTTGCCTTCATGCATGAGTCAGTACCTTCTTACTCCACCGATATCCGCCAATAAGCGGAACCATCATCAGAGTCCCTATTCCGGCCAAAAGACCGGTCTCAGGAATCGAATGACTACTAAAAAGAATTAATCCAAAAATTCCCAGGCAAATTAACTTAACTGAACCCCAATAGAAAGCTCGAATTGTCTGGGCGCTTCTTTTTTCTCCGCTCTGAGCCATTACCTCAATTGCCGCTTCTACGGTGCTTATTAGGGCGTATAGATCGAGCAAACAAAGGGCCCAAAACAGTGCCATCCAGCCCATATTCAAGAGCAAAGCCTCATTTCCCCACTCAAAAACCAAACAGAGTAGCAGCCCTACAAAGAGCCAACCCATCGCAGCGGGTAGGAAAAGCTTAACGGTCTCCGTTCTCTCTGTCAGTTTCATCGACTTCTTTCTGCATCATTTTATAAAGGCGATACATCGCAATACCGAGTCCCAAACTACTTGTCAGCGGCAAGGTCCAAATGGGTGCATTCCACTTCTTCCACAGCCAGTACCCAAGGGCGACACCAAGTCCACAAAACCCCACTAAGTCGCCAATGATGACAGAAAAGTAGCCCAGGCTTTTGATCCATTTAGCCCGAAGCTTCGCGTCATTCAACATGGGGTACGTGCCGGTTAACACGATTCATGGGTGAGTTCAATGAATACACCTAGCGATTACGCTGAGCTTTTCGTTCACGGATTCGGGCCAATTTGATTTCGATTACATTCGGCGAAGGAAAGGTCGATTTCAGGCTTTGGTAGGTCTTGTAGGCCACATCGAGTTGATCAAGCTCCTCCAGACAAGATGCAACTCCAAAGCGGGCTTGAGGTACCAGATCGCTTTGCGGGTAGCGTTTAATAAAGGACTCAAAAGCGGTGATCGCATCTTCATAAACATCTGAGTGTTGTTCACCGCTTGTGAAATAGGCTACCCCGATTTCATACGAGGCTTTCTCAGCCCAAGGAGAAGTCGGGTAACGCTTGATCAGATCCTTGTATCCAGACACAGCCTCCGCAAATTTATGAAGGAAAAAGTAGCTTTTTGCCACACGAAACTCAAATTCTGGGGCTTCAGGAGCAGCCGGTTTCTCCTTTAAAAGCATCTGATATTGTTGAATGGCTCGATCGTACTGCCCAGTCTTCGAGTAAAAAATGTCGCCGATTTGCATTTTGGCTTCCCATGCAAGCTCGGGCTCCGCTCCTGGAGACTCACCATAGAGCTTAAATCGCCTCATGGCCTCGTCGTATCGGGATAAAAACAAAGATTCGGTAGTGGCCGATCTGAACAGTGCCTGGAGGCCTAATTTTCCTTGAGGATCTTTTGCTATAACTTTGTCAAACTCAACTACTGCCGCAGCGTAATTGGCGTCGTTCCAAAGCTTTTCAGCAAGAACATAGTGTTTTTTTGGGCTATTCGAGGTGCATCCCGCTAGCCAAATAGCGCCTAAGCACCCCAGCAGGCAAGTAACCCATCTTTTCAATGAACTAGCCCTTGGCCCGGATCCTGAGGAGGCTCACCGGTTCCAGTAGCATCCGGTGTGACCGAACTCTCGGCCATCAACTCAAATGAAACCACCTTTTCACCAGGTGATACGTTCATAAGGCGAACTCCCTGAGCAGCACGACCTTGTTCTGAAATGCCAGCCACATTGATACGAATCATTTGCCCTTTATTAGACACCAACATGAGGTCATCCTTAGGCTGAACATGCCTAGACCCCAATACGGCTCCTGTCTTGTCCGTAATCTTCATCACGATTACGCCCTTGCCACCACGATTGACATGACGGAACTCCGAAACTGGAGTGCGCTTACCCGTACCGTTTTCGCTGACCACGAGTACTTCACTGGTGCCATCCGCGGCCGGATCGAGAATCTCCATAGAGACGACGCGATCGCCTTCGTCCAAGCTCATTCCAATCACGCCACGGGCTGTTCGACCCATAGGACGCACGTCTTCTTCGCTGAAGCGGATGCTCATTCCATGCTTCGAGCAGAGGAACACATCATTCTTGCCGGTCGATAACTTGGCCGAAACAAGATCATCCCCGTCGTCAATCGTTATCGCCATGATGCCCGCAGCACGCACATTACAAAAGTCGCTCAGAGGCGTCTTTTTTATCGTGCCACCACGAGTAACCATAACAACATATTCGTTCTCCTTGAATTCCTTCACGGGCAAGATCGCTTGAATCTTTTCTCCCGGTGCAAGCGATATCAAGTTCACGATGGCCTTACCCTTAGCTCCGCGGCTAGCCTCAGGCACCTTGTACACCTTGAGCCAGTACATACGGCCCTTATCTGTAAAGCAAAGCAGATAGCTCAGTGTATTGCAGCGATAAATCGCAGTTACAAAGTCCTCGTCACCAGTAGTCACTCCGCGAATGCCTTTGCCTCCGCGCTGTTGACTACGAAATTGAGAGGGATCCGCGCGCTTGACATAACCCGTGTGGGTGATAGAAACGAGAGTTTCTTCGTCAGCAATCAGGTCTTCAACCTCAAACTCGGTCGCTGCACCCATGACGATTTCTGTGCGTCGCTCGTCACCGTAAGTTTTCTTAATTTCTAGAAGCTCATCCTTGATCACTTGAAAAACAAGCGCTTCGCTACTCAGGATCTTTTTGAGTTCTTCGATCAGAGCCAAGACTTGTTTATATTCTTCAATGATTTTGTCGCGCTCTAGACCCGTCAGTCGCTGCAAGCGCATTTCCAAAATGGCTTGCGACTGAATTTCACTGAATGAGAAACGAGCTATCAATTGAGTTCGGGCTTCGTCCGGCCCTTTGGCGGCCTTAATTAGAGTAATAACTTCGTCGATGTTTTCAACAGCGCGCTTCAACCCTTCCAAGATGTGCGCACGCGCTTCAGCTTTCTTGAGTTCGAAGATCGTACGACGAACAACAACGTCCTTGCGATGCTCAATAAATGCCCAGAGCATATCGCGCAAGTTGAAAGTTTTAGGTTGGCCATTGTGAATGGCGAGTAAATTAAACCCAAAATTATCCTGAAGTTGAGTGAGCTTATAGAGACGATTGAGAATGACGTTGGAGTTCTCGCCCTTCTTAATTTCGATGACCATGCGCATGCCTGTGCGGTCAGATTCGTCGCGAAGGTCCGAGATCCCTTCGATCTTCTTGTCTCGTACAAGATCAGCAATCTTCTCGATCACCTTAGCTTTATTGACCTGGTAGGGAAGCTCCGTCACGATGATCCGTTCACGATCGCTTTTCCAAGTCTCAATTTCAGCTTTGGCACGCATCGTGACTGACCCACGGCCCGTACGATACGCATCTTTAAGTGCCGAACCACCAAACGCATACGCGCCCGTTGGGAAGTCTGGGCCCTTCACGTGCTCCAGCATCGCATTGGTATCAAGCGACGGGTTATCCACCAGCGCCAAAGTCGCATTGATGATTTCGGTCAGATTGTGTGGAGGAATGCTAGTCGCCATTCCGACTGCAATCCCCGTACTTCCATTGACAATCAACTGTGGAATTTTTGCGGGAAGCACCGTCGGTTCAGTCAGACTGTCATCATAGTTGGGACCAAAATCGACAGTGTCCTTATCGAGATCTGAGAGCATCTCGTCAGTAATTCGCTCCATGCGAATTTCGGTATATCGCATAGCGGCCGGAGCATCTCCGTCAACAGATCCAAAATTTCCTTGTCCATCAACAAGCGTATAGCGAAGAGAAAAGTCCTGCGCCATGCGGACAATCGTGTCGTAAACGGCCACATCGCCATGTGGATGATATTTACCAATCACGTCACCAACGACGCGAGCGGATTTTTTGTATGCCTTATTGTGAGTGTTGCCCAAGTCATACATCGCATAGAGCACTCGCCGATGTACGGGTTTAAGACCGTCGCGCACATCGGGTAGTGCGCGTCCCACAATCACGCTCATCGCATAATCGAGGTAAGCACCTCGCATTTCATCTTCGATAGTAACAACTGTGACGTTCTTATTTTCGGGAGTCTGTGTGTCAGCCATTTAAATTATCCCCAGCGAATAATCGCTGCCCCCCAAGTAAATCCGCTACCAAACGCGGCGGAGCCCACCAACATGCCCGGTTTGAGCTTACCGGCTTTAACAGCCTCATCAAGCCCCAAGGGGATCGTTGCAGCTGTCGTGTTTCCAAATCGATCAATCGTATTGAAAACTTTTTCTTCAGGAATCTCGAGTTGCTTAGCTACAAACTCGTTAATCCTTAAATTTGCCTGATGAAACACAAAGAGATCAATGTCCGAGATCTTGAGCTGATTAGCCGCCAAAGCCTCCATCAAGACCTCTGGCATTCTCTTCACGGCATGCATGAACACGGTCTTACCGTTCATCTTGGGATAGAAGTCATCCAATCGCTCAACATCTGCTTGAGAAACGCGGTCACCAGGCTTAACGAGGCCTGGTGCCTCGATCCACAGCTCACGAGCATATTTTCCGTCAGCATGAAGATGTGTCGACAAAATGTGAGGCGTATCCGCATGCTTGGATCCTTCGCCAGCGCCTACAACTACTGCACCCGCCCCGTCACCAAAGAGCACTGCGACGTCACGACCTTCGGTCGTTTTTTTCAGGCCTTTAGAATGGGTTTCTGCTCCAACAACCAAGATTTTGTTGTACATGCGCGTCTTGATGAATTGATCAGCGATCGAGAGCGAATAGATAAATCCCGTACATTGCTGACGAACATCAAGCGCCGGTATCCCGGACATATCCATCTTTGCTTGAAAGAAGCAGGCAGTCCCCGGAAATTCGTGATCTGGGCTAAGCGTAGCCAAGATAATCATGTCAATTTCGGACTTATCTACCTTTGCGTTCTCTAGAGCCTTTTTAGCAGCTTCAACGGCCAGGTCCGAAGTACATGTACTTGAATTCAGATCAATCCAATGTCGCTGCTTAATACCTGTTCGCTGTTGGATCCACTCGTCCGAAGTGTCCATGAGCTCACGAAGGTCTTCGTTTTTCCAAACTCGCGGCGGGACATAAGATCCCACGCCTAGGACGCGTGAAAATCTCATATATCCAAGTTCCTCACCCTCAAGGCGTTCTCTTCTATGAATTGTCTACGAGGCTCAACCTGATCACCCATGAGAACTGAGAACACTTGATCTGCATCAATAGTGTCTTCAATTTTCACCTGAAGAAGTGTTCTGTTATTTGGATTCATTGTAGTTTCCCACAATTGTTCAGGG
>CAZGCK010000051.1:0-6421 GCA_964524175.1 uncultured Bacteriovoracaceae bacterium
AACTCCCGTTTCCACTTCCAAAAACTCTAGCTCATACAAAAAAAGGAAAGAGGCCCGTGTGTGGCTATGTTTTTGACAGGTGTGATCCAATGTGACGAATGAAGCGCAGGTTGCAATGACTAGGGGCTCAAAAAATACATAAAATTCAATGATTTAATGGGTTAACAGCCTAACTGAAAGCGGCCCGCTCCTTGCTCTATCTAGGGGTATGAAGCGTGTTTCGCTGAGTATTTCTGTACTTTCGATTTTAGCTCACCTGGTTTGTGGGTCTACCGCGCATGCCAAGAAAAGCGAGCCACAGGCGGCGAATGCCGCTGAGTCCTTAAAGAAGGCTAAGTCAGAATTAAAAAAAGCATTGCCTTCTAAGGCTGCCAAAATCTCCAACGTCGAAGTAGTTTCTGGAAACGAAGATGAAGCTCCGGTTGACACTCGCCTCGAGCACGCTAAAGAACTTTTAGGTAAGTATTATAAAAACAGTGTCGTAAAATCTGGCGAGACTTGGACGGAGCTCAGTGCCAAAGTCAGCGAGTGGAGTTGCCGCTCTGCTCGCATCGGAAAAAAGCCGATGCCCAAGAAGATATGCCGTTCGATTGCTCAGACGATACTGAAGGAAAGCAAACGCTATGATCTAGACCCCGTGTTCATCACGGCCGTGATCCAGAGCGAAAGCAGCTTCAATCCTAGAGCGCAGGGCGCTGACGGTGAGATCGGTATGATGCAACTTCTTCCAAACACCGCAAAATGGATTGCTAAGAAGTACAATCTACCTTGGAAGGGCAACAAGATGCTCTATGATCCGGTAGCCAACATCAAATTGGGTGCTGCCTATTTTGACTATCTCAGAGAGAAATTTGATTACCACAGCCGTCTCTATCTTTCGGCTTACAATATGGGCGCAAGAAACGTCGAGCGCGCGCTCAAGCGGCACATCTGGCCCAAGGATTACGTGAGTCGGGTCATGAGGCATTACGTAGACATGTATGCTGAGATCGCAGAAGAGAGCGAAAGCAAAATTAACTAAGAGCCTCGTGATTGCTGGATAGAAATCTCTACGGTTTGAGTTTATCTTGGCGCGGATCTATAGCTCTATCCGATTCGGTAGCCACCCATACTTTATAGTTTGAATCGAGGCGAAGCGTCCTAGCCTTGCGAGCCCGCTTCGGGCCCAACTCCACACCTATCGCGTCCATCCCCAGTTGATTGGCCACTGCCAACACCGTCCCGTGGCCGCAAAACGGATCAACGATCGTGCGGGTGCTCGTGTTCTCGAGGACGAATCGGCACGCTGCCAAGCAGGCCTGTACACCCATCCCTCGGGTCCAGGTGACTTCGCCGGCGTGGGGCAGAATATCGGCGGTTGAGCGCGAAACCTCCGCTTTGACTCCTTCCGAAAAACAGAGGAGGTGCGAATAAGCAGGGCGGCCAAAAGTAACCTGGCTTGCAGGTACGCGGCAGACGAGTTTGTGCCAAAGGAGTGCATGGCCTGTTTTTTCAGCGGCTTTTTGACAGAGGTAGCCCTTGTCGATCCACTGTCCGTCTCTTTTGATATCGGTTTGATAAAAAATAGCGACGCCGTCTTTGGGACATTTGGAGAGCACAAGCTCGGCAGCTCGAGTGAACCACTGCTTCCATTGTTCGAGCGTCATTTGTGTGAACTCGGACGCATCAGGCATGGATGTAATAAAAGAGCACCCTTGCATGGGAGAGTGCTGGGCTTCGAGCCAACTGAGAGCATCTGCGCAGTGAATGGTTCGTGAAGCGCTCATCGGGAAAAGTAAAAGTATGTCAGGCCTTGGGTCACTGAAGTCCTATAATCCGCGGCAAACCTTTGCTTGAGCGGCCTGCCGACGCTCTGACGCGTCGACAAGCCTGCCAAGAAGGGCGAGAGGACTGGGATCAAAAACGGGCGAACTCGCATGGGGCCATCCTATTCAAAGCGGATGGCCCGGGCAAGCGCTCAGTGGGCTAGATCAGCGAGCTCGCCCACCATGGCACCAATGGCGTAAGGCACTGAATAGGGCCTGCGAGCGGTGCGGTTGTAGTCGTGGTCAAAGCCTAGCTTATGCGTCCACTCATGAACCATGTTGCCTGCAACCTCCGTTGCGTCGAATGAGTTGAAGTAGTAGCTGTTCATGTAGATGTCAGGCTGTCCAGGGGTCGTATAGCCTACGACACTCCACTTCTTGTAGAAGGGCGGAGTGTAGATATTGAGACAGAGCTGAGCGACGCTGTCCGTATTACCGGTGTAGGTTTCCTTTGCGGCCAGAAGGGTGTCGTAAACTTGTTCATTGCTCAGGTCGGTACTAACAAAGTGCTTTTCGCCGTTATAGGTGAAGTTGATCACTTTGTCCCTGAACTCATCGCTATTGATCACTCGCTCTGCGACCGCAGCGGCTTCGCGAAGCTTCTCTTTCTGGCTTTCTGTGAATTGATTCATAGCGGAGAGCTCGAACCTCACGGTGCCATCGGTTTGCGCTCTGGGGGCAACTGAGCACGGATGGGTCGAAGGCACTGTGCTCCCTCCACCTCCCGATGAGCGCCCAAATGCGAGAGCATCGCTCGAGCTAACGGCCAAAACAGCAATCATCAATGCGGTCACTTTATAAAACTGGGTCATGAAACCTCTCCTCTTCCTTGATCAGGGTTCGCTTGACTTGTGACGGTTCATAGAACCCATCGGCGCCTCTATCGAAGAACATGAGATGGCGTTTTTGCCTGGTTAAAGGCGGTAAATAGTGCCGATAGAATGGGGAGAATGACTTCGTTTCTTGTTTGGATGATTTGGTTGCTTGCTGTGTGCCTGGTGGGCTGGATGCTTTGGCCTCACATTAGGAAGATGGCCTCAAATGCGCCTGCGAATGGGGGAGGGGTAGATAAACCGTTGCGATCGACGGGAAAGAAGCATGGGTTGCGCTCGGACATTCTGCGAGAAGGGGCTGGGCCCGGCGCTAAGAACCGCGACTTGCTCACGGTTCATTACGTGGGTTAGATCTTCGTCTTTACAGCCCAAGTGAGTTGGTGTTACCTGCCTCCATCTCGGATGACATCTATCGTTTTGGCCACTCTCAATGCCCGGTACTCGCACTGCTCTTTTGGGCTGAGGTACCTTTACGCCAATCTCAAAGAGTACCAGTCTCGGGCCCTTCTTCTTGAGTTCACGATTGCTCAGAACCCGCGCGACGTGGCGGCTTCGATTCTTGCGCAGAGGCCCGCATTAGTTGGGCTTAGCGTGTATATCTGGAACACGCGTCAAACAGCCGAGTTGGTGTCGATTCTCAAGCGTCTAAAGCCGGATCTTAAGGTAGTGCTCGGTGGCCCTGAGGTAAGTTTCGAGACCTCATCTCAATCAATCTGCCAAGTCGCGGATCTCACCATTCAAGGTGAGGCTGACTTGTTGTTTTACGAGGTATGTCGCGATTATTTTGAGAAGGGGAGCTGGCCTGCTCAAAAGTGGATCAGTGGACCTTTGCCAGAGCTTCAGTCTCTTTCGCTGCCGTATGAGTATTACTCAGATTCGGATATCCGTGATCGTGTCATCTATGTGGAAGCATCCCGCGGATGTCCCTACAAGTGCGAGTACTGTCTGTCATCGCTCGACAAGTCGGTGCGGGCCTTTGAGCTCGATCGATTTCTGCTTGAAATGGATCGACTCATCGAGCGAGGAGCGAGGCAGTTTAAGTTCGTGGATCGCACTTTCAATCTGAGTGCAGCGACGAGTATTCGGATTCTAGAGTTCTTCTTAGAGCGGATCTCGAAGGGTCTTTTTCTGCACTTCGAGATGGTCCCAGATCGCCTGCCAGTTGAGTTGCGCATGCTTTTGAGTAAGTTCCCGCCGAGCTCGATCCAGCTTGAGATTGGAATTCAAACCTGGAACCCCGAAGTCGCCAAACTCGTTTCACGCAGGCTCGAGTACCAGAAGATCCGGGATAACTTCGCGTTTCTCACGCTTGAAACGGGAGCGCACCTGCACGCAGACCTGATCGCGGGCCTGCCGGGCGAGACAGTGGCAAGTTTTGCCGACGGTTTCGATGCGCTCGCGGAGCTGGCACCGCACGAGATTCAAGTCGGAATTCTAAAGCGTCTGCGGGGCACGCCCATCGTTCGACACGATCAGGAGTGGGGGATGATTTATTCAGAGCATGCCCCTTATCAGGTGCTTCAGACTCGGACGATGAGTTTTGATCAGCTGCAGAGAATTGGGCGTTTTGCTCACTTCTGGGGGCTGATCGCCAATAGCGGAAACTTTAAGCAAGTGCTTGCGCTCTTGCATGATCGATCGCGATTGAGAGAGCGACCTTCACTCTATGCGGAGTTTGAGGAGCTCGTTGATTTCTTGTCGATTCGTCACCCTGAGGGGCATGGTGTGGCGCTGTTGAGATTGGTAGAGTCGGTTTGGATCTACCTCACACAGGATCGCGCGATGGATGCAGGGCGTGTTCGCGAGGCTTTGACACAGGACTATTGCAGTACTGTGAAGCGAGACGTCCCCGTCTTTTTGCGAGTGACGGAGTATTTTAAAAAGGCAGAGGCCTCTCCTTTGGCTCGCGGGATTCCGGCGCGGCAGAGAAGGCATAGGGTGGGTCATACCTCTGAGGAGCAGTCATGCCAGGTCTCCCAGGGATAACGACGCCTCTTGCTGAGCATCCCGGGTGCAATTGGGTTTGCCGGGCTTGTCACTATAAGGACATCGACTATCCCACGCAACTAGAGCGCAAGCGCCATTGGGCGCGCACTCAGCTAGAACCATGGTTGGGTGTGCTGCAAGAGATCGTTCCGGCCCCTGCGTCGGAGCGAATCGAGTATCGATCGAAAAGCTGGCTTCGAAGCTCGTTTGATCAGGGAGAGCTTCTATTTGGGATGTTTCGAAGTATTCGACTAGGCTCTAAGTGGGGCAAGGAGTTTGTATCTTGGAACACATGTCCGCTGCACGTGCCCGCGATTCAACAGATGATCGAGCGCCTCGCGCAGGGACTTGTTCGGTGCGCGCCTCAATTTGTAGAGCGCTCATTGGTGGGAGTTTGGGTCGGCAGTCCGCATTTAGTGGTCGTTTCGAGGGATCCAGAGTTTGGTCCGATTCGAGATGTGGACTGGACATCGATTCTAGTGCCGCCGTTTGATAGAGTCTGGTTTCATTGCAACAATCAAGTGGGCAGGAAGATTTTTGGCCATGAAAGAATCGAGGCGATCGTTGGGCCATCAGCAGAGGGTACCCACCCGATTCGAGCTTTTAGGCAAGTCGCGCAGGGTCTTCTTAAACAAGCGCGATCACGTGCGGTTCAGGCGCTTTTGCGCGAGAGGATTGAGTTGGTCCTAGATCTCTATTGTGGGACAGGTGAGTTGTCTTCGTTGATCCCGGACACTGTGGATTGGATTGGGATCGAGTATTCTCAGGAGGCAGCTCGCTTTGCTCAACTGCTGAGAGGGAAGCGATCCCTTCATGAGGCCTTTGTGGGAGGAGTGGAGCAGCGATTGAGGGATCCCCGAGTTCTCAAGCTGATCCGAGAGCCCTATGCGCTCTACCTCAATCCTCCTCGTTCGGGGCTTTCTCCAGAAGCTCGAGACAGCATACTCGCCTTGCTTCAGTGTATGCGTCCTAAAATCATCGTTTATCTCTCCTGCAGTGCTTCGAGTTTAGCTCGAGATCTAAAGGTGTTGGATACCCAGGGTTACCGAGTAGAGTCTCTTCAGCCCTACGACTTTTTTCCGCAAACCGAACACTTTGAAACTTTGGCGGTTCTGGTTTCGCGGTGCTGACAGAATTTTTTCTCTCAAGTTTTTCCCCCGTTTTCCGATAGGTAGTCAAAGGTATGCTTTTACGTCCGTGGCCTATCGTTATGATTGCAGTCTTTTACCTCCTATCGCCGATAGGAAGCGCGATGCTTTCTGCGTCGCTGATGAATAACGACATGAACAGTTACATGAAGATTATTTATCAGCATAAGACGTGGTGGGAGATCGCTTACCTGTCATTGAGTCACCCATTTGCCAGTTTCGCGATTTTCTCTATCAGAAAATGGAGCTATCCTGTTTTTCTGACAGTCGCTTTGGTTGATCTCTATCTTAATTTTCAGACCTGGCGACTCTTTCCAAATATTCTGACGGTTCCGTTGCTTGTCGTCCTTACCCTATGCAATATCGCATTCGTGAGCTACTTTTTGCTGAACGCGGTACGTGCGCCGTACTTCAATCCTCGTGTTCGCTGGTGGGAGGTAAAGCCGCGGTTTCTCGTGAACTTCACCGCTCGCATTCGTGGACCTGTGAGCAAGCAGAAGTGCCTCGTCATTGATATTTCTGAGGGTGGCATTTTTGTCAAAACGAATCTTGAGTTCGCACTGGGTGACACCGTGAAGGTCGAGCTCGCGTTTCTCAATCGAATCATCGAAGTGCAGGGAAAAGTTGTTCACTGCGGAAAAGCCCGCAT
>CAZGCK010000051.1:6431-8563 GCA_964524175.1 uncultured Bacteriovoracaceae bacterium
GAGAATGACAAAGCGACGATGAACTCTATCGGCAAGGTCATTGAAGCGATCGAGGCCATGGGCTTTGCGACGCGCGCTCAGAAACCCACTATGCTCGGCGACTTCAAAAGGTGGGTCAAGGCGCTACTCAAGACCGGCCGAGGATGGGTGCCAGAGGCGCTGCCTCCTAACCCGAGGAACGTCATCTCCCTAGAAGTTTCTAAAGCGCGCTACCGTGAGCGACGCTGGCGCAAGATGCTGCGCAAGCAAGGTCGGACCGCGGCCTAGCGCCACTTCTGCGAGCTTTGCGGATCGAAGTCGGTATGGTTTAATCTAAAAGATGCTCTTCATGCAGCTGTTTCGAGTGCTTATTCCCTCTTGGAGATTCTTCGACAAGATCGAGTATCTTCCAGCATTGGTTTACCGAGTGAAGCCTATGGGTGAGACCAGTTTCGGTCCTTGGTCACCTCTGGTTTTTCGTGAAGGTCGGGGCCTGGCTAACCTACTATTGGATTCGCAAGGCAACCTCCGTATGGCCTGCAACTCCCTGGTTGAGCGCCTCATGAGTGATCTTGAAGACTGGGATGAGACGCGATCTGAAGGCTTTTCTCAAACGGTTACTTATCGATTGGTTGCTCGTCTGGTGCGATCCCAGATTCAAAAGGAGCCGATCGGCACTGCTTATCAATTCAAAGTGGGTCGTGTGACTCCCGGTCTCGAGTCTCGGTGGATCGAGGATGCGTTGATTTCTGAAGAGCATCAGGTTGAGTGATGGCAGAGTTTTTTGCTCCTGAGCAGGCTTTGGCTTGGATGGCTCGATTGATTGGATTTGCTGCGTTTCTGCAGACCTTGGAGTTCTTTCAGATTCGAAAGACATTTACGCTTGGGGGGATCTGGGATTGGATCGTTTTGCGCGATGATTATGTGCGGTTTCCCGGCTTCATGCGATTGGCTTTTGATGTGCTTATGGGAGATCGCCAGTTTTTCTGGGTGTTGGCGCTTCGTTTAGTGAGCGCGGTGTGGGTGATGTGGAGTCCTCAGTCGTTATGGATAGTCGCTTTGTTTTTTACCTCCCTTTTAGTTTGCGTGCGTTGGCGAGGTACTTTTAATGGCGGCAGTGACTACATGACGTTGATCGTGCTCGTCGCTCTGTGTGTGACGAGTATGAGCGATCATCCCAGCTTGGTCGATGCTGCTTTGGGATATGTCGCTGTTCAGGCCTGTCTCTCTTATTTTGTTGCGGGTGTTGCAAAACTTAGGATCTCGGATTGGAGAAAAGGGCGCGCCCTCGGGTTGTTTCTGACTTCGTCCTACTATGACGTTCCTTCTGTAGTAAAGCGCATGGCCGGCCAATCAACGCTGATGAAGTTTGCATCGTGGGGCCTGATGATTTTTGAGCTGAGTTTCCCAATCGCTCTATTGAACCGGGAGCTCTGCTTGGTTTTCCTCATTCTAGCGTTTGTTTTTCATGTCGCCAATGCAGCCGTTCTTGGGTTGAATCGCTTCGTCTTCGCTTGGCTCGCTGCTTATCCAGCGGTAATTTACTGGAGTGGGATCATAATTGTTTAAATATTTCAGCTAATTATGGGGTCAAACGATCTCCTGACACTCCTGATCTCGATTATTTGCTAGGGTTCGCGAAATCAAGGAGCGCCCGTGCAGACGAGGACTGTATCTGAATATTTCGATTACAAGTCCTTTGTGCGCTCTGTTGTATTTTCAAATTTATAGGGAGTCTTTTTGTGAAGTCGTTTCTTGCAAGCTCGGTTTTGGTGTCCTGCCTCATCATGTCTCTTTCGGCGGTTGCTTATGCAGAAAGCACGGGATCCGGAGGGGTGAGTGGCGTCGTTCGCACGGTTTATCAGCATCTGCCCATCGAAGCATACGATGTCGAAATCGCGCGCGTCGAAGATCACAAGAAGGTCTCCATCGATGAAGCTTGCGTCGCAAGGAATCGGCGTTCGGGCTACGATAACCTCGAGTTCGGTTGTCAGAAGGTCTATGTGCAGACGGGACAGGTTTTGGTTGTGCTCTCTTACAAGAAGCCTCATGCCGAGTTTGGCGAAGTCTTTGAGTCTTCGTTTCTTGTAAAGAAGAGAGATCTTGGACTCGAGCCTCTTTCATCCGAAAGTACAGAAACAAAAACAAAGGGT
>CAZGCK010000051.1:8573-26711 GCA_964524175.1 uncultured Bacteriovoracaceae bacterium
TTCTTTCAATCGGATCCTTGGGTCGCGATCGAGGCTTCATCTCCCGGCATTTTGGAGTCAGTTTGAGTGTGGGATCAAAGACTACTTGGGAGAATGCGCAAGATTGGCGTCGTCCTTGCGGTCTGGGTGACCTTCCTCAGTGCCCGGCTAACCAGCCTCGTCGCGCGATTGCCCTCAAGACCCGACTTGTGAGCGTGGAAGTTCTGAAACTGCTCCCATAGTGGGTTACTGGTATCGAGGCAGGAGGCAATTGCGGGACCGGATCTGCCCGGCATTGTCTCCTGCGTAAAGAAATTTTCATGAAATAGTTCAAACAATAGTTCAAATACTAGTTACATTTTGCCGATGTAATTAGTAATGAAATTATCTAAAAAAGTTGGTTCCCTTGTTTCGGTCAGCGCTTTTCTGTTTTCAGATGTGAGTTGGGCGGTGTTGTCCGACGTCAAATTGACGAAACCGCCTGCCCCTCCAGAAATGACTCACGAGATCGCACTCGACTTGCCTGTTCCAAGTGACGACACAGGGGATGCGCCTAGTATTCCTCGCCGCGCACTACCCAAGTACAGCTCAGTCAATCACGGGAACCAACACCCGTTGAGCAACAAAGACTATAGGCCACGGCAAAAAAGCGATGGAGTAGACCAATTACCTTTCCCGCCCCCTTCGATGTTTTACTCGGAGGTGGTGGGTGAGCCTGGTCCCGAGGACGATCCCGTCGCCTGGCTTGGTTGTAACGCAGTGGTGATTTCTGGATTGTCACCAGCGGATATGGTGACTTGGGTGCAGACTCATGATCAAAGCTGCATGAATAGTTTTCTGTATAGATTTACTAATGAAACTCCGGCCATTTTTTCAGAAGCCAATATGACCGCCGTGATCAAAGAGATCGATCGCGTGGCGTCGCGAAATAGTAACGTCAATAACGCCTATTTAGATAACCTTCTGCACTACATAGCTGTTGGATATTATCATCAATATTATCACCCCGGTTATTCATTTGATGCGACTCAGATGGCTGCGACCCTGACGCGGTCGTTACAGGACGTAATTAACAATCCGGTCGTGCTTTCGGGGACCAGTAACTTTCAGGGTCAAGTGCTTGCCAATTGGCTTGATGCTGTGGATAACTCAAATCTTGGTCATCACTTCTACGATCAAATCAAATCTGTTCTGAGAAACATGCAGACCGACACGAGTCGATTCAACTCCTGGTGGCAACTGACTGCCTATTACAACGCTTGTTACTTGATTACTCGTGCAAACAGGAGTCTTCCTGATTTTAGGCTTCTGGTTGACGCCGACCTCGTTACGATTCTGGATTGGTTCGCGGTCAATTCGAATCTTACCTCTCCCTATCTTTGGCTTCAGAGGTGCGCTATTTGGGTTTTGGGTTCTATCTACAATGATGTACCGACCATGTCATCTACGGCCCTTATTGCCTTGACCGACGTGATCAACACCCAGCCCTATTTGAATATCCCTTATATTACCGCTGTCAAATATCTCACCGCTTACAGTCCTTGCGTGACACTCTCGAATCAAGTCATCTTGTGTAAGCAGACGGTTGTCAACGATCTGATTTCGCAGTTGTTTCCTAGTCAATACGCTTTTGATGATGGCTCGTTGATCGTGAACACACCACTGGGTCTAAGTGTGATCCAGCCTCTTTACTACGCTTCGAAGCAGGTAGAGGCCCAGTTTGGTAGATTGTCTGGGGCCATTGTCCCACTTCCGAATGATCTAAACCCTACACTAAAAATGTACATCTACGGGACTCGGAGTGATTATGAAGATTACCAAGACTTCCTATTTGGATTAGGCACCAACAATGGAGGTATTTATATTGAGGGTACCGGTACCTTTTTTACGTATCAAAGAACGACTTATGAAAGCTACCTCACGTTGGAAGACCTGTTTCGACACGAGTACACTCACTACTTAGTTAACAGATTTATCATTCCAGGTTTCTGGGGTGTTTCGCCCATCTATGACGACAATCGCCTCACCTGGTTTAATGAGGGAGTGGCTGAGTTCTTTGCGGGTTCAAGCGCGGGACAAGGTGTCCTGCCTCGGAGAGTTATTTTTGATTTTCTGGCCAGTCATGGTCGAAACCCAAGTAACCGAATGCACGTACCCGACATTGTGCATGCCGCTTACGGCGACTTTGTATTTTATCGCTATTCTGCGGCCCTGATTTATTATCTGTATCTCAATAGAAAGACGACGTTGAGAGACCTCTTCGTTGCAGCGACGGCTTATGATGGTGTCGCGTTCGACGCGGTTGTCAATCAAATGGTCACAGATGCGACTGTGGATGCGGGTTACCAGGCGTACCTCGATACGGCGTTGCTCAACTACAATCAACTCACTGACCCAATGACGGTCGCCCCGACTTCGTTGAGTACAGGTGATCTCAATCTCATCCAAAGCACTTTTCGAACTGCTCGAGGTGGCGCCTTTGGAAGTTGCTCAATTGCAGCGACGCAGTTGAATGGAAGATTCTCCTGTAGGGGTGAATTAGTAGGAACCACTGGGGTCTCCCAAGACTGGGAGGCGGCATGGACCGGGTTCAACAGTAATCTGGACTCGATTATTTCCACATTGAGCAGTTCAACTGTCGTCAGTAACTTTTCTCATCTGGTTTGTAAGATGGGAAAAGTAACGTTTAGCCCTTCGGGGTCCAGCTTCTATCCATTGGCCAGCTACGTGTGTGAAGGGCCTCTGCCTTCTCAAAGTCTGCCTCCTCTCCAATTTGGGATTCAGGATCAACTGGACTTTAGAAGTACTCGGTTAGGCGCCTTTACCAACTGCAATTCAGGATCTTCGTCAGGGGCTGTGACGACGACTTGTACAACGGGACTTACGACCGTCGCGGTAGACACGCCGACTTTGGCAAGTATTCCTGCGGGTGTAGTTACTTTAACGGGACTTCTCAATGCAAATTTCGACAACTTGCAAAATCAAGTTTACAGTATTCGTCCGCCCTACTATCGAACACTCAGCTGCACTCTGGATCCAAATAGTATTTCTACCAACAGCATTGCCAATGGGACGCAACACTACATGACGGGAAGTAGCGTATGTGTCATTTCGCATTGATGGATTCATGGCATTCAATGTCACGAGGCTGTGGCCTCGTTTTAGCGGTGCATGTCTCCAAGTGATTCTTTAAAAGTCTTTAACGCTGTTTTGCATTCGATTTCTACGCTCACTTGATCTCCATTGACGGTTTTGCGAGTGATCATGCCTCCCAATTGGCACTTCTCTCCAGGGAGTTCATTGATGTAGGAGCTCACTTCTTTGCCGCAGATCAAGATCTTGATCATGCGGTCGAAGTCGATTTTTTCAGTTTGTTCCAGCTCGCCATTCTGGTTGAAGTCTTTGGTGTAGGTGAGAAGGGTAGCTGTTTTGCCAGGGCATCGAAAGTCGTTGATTTCTTGGGTGCGGATAAGGACCCACTCGTTGATGCTTTTGCGTGCGAGTTGTTTTCCGCGATTGAGGCCCAACTCAAATTGATTCCAGAAGTCGAGCATCGACTCCGCGTCCTGGCACTGGAGGTCTTTGCGGAGGTCGGCAGCCTCTGCGTAGGCGGCAGGGATGGAAGTAGGATCTAGCTGGACGTCATTGGTGCGCAGAGTGAGTTGATACCCCCAGCTTTGGCCAAGCGAGTGGGCTTCTTTTAGGCAATCCGGCTTCTCAGCAGCTTGGGCAGCAAGAGATAAAGTGCAAGAGGCGAGGACGAACCAAAATAGCGACTTCATATGTAACTCCAATCAATGGAGTAGTAATTGACATATTTGATCTAATTATTCAAGTTTTTGTTCTGCGTAGTTTCTTTGTTAGCTGTAAAAAATTTATTTAATATCAGATAGATAGAGTTAGTCTCTATACCTAACCAAATCATAACAGTGAAGGGTCTTGTTTTAGAAGCAGCAGGCGATGGCAATACCTAGAAAAGTGCCAATCATGACGTCGAGCGGGTAGTGCGCACCAACATGAATGCGAGAGTAGCTAATCGTAGAGGCATAGAGGGCCCAGATCGGCCAACCCCAACCCAAGGCCAGTCCTAGGCTCGCGCAGACGACCCAGGCACAAGCGGTGTGGGAGGAGGGAAATGAGTATGGATCGGGATTCTTGAGCAGTGAGGAGAAGTCTCTCATGGCCTCAGTCGGTCGAGGTCTCTTAGAAACGGCTTTGATCGTGTAGCAGATCGTCAGCGTGAGAAGGAGTTTGGGGAGGATCTGAGTTGCGAGTGCACGATAGGGTGCGCCAGCAAGAAGGGCTACGACAATGAGGGCTGTCCATGTCTGCCAATCTCCGGCATGGCTAAAGCCTCGCATGAGGAGGTTGACCCAAGGGGTGCGCCTCTCCGCGACCCAACGCAGGCTGAGTCGGTCGACGTGTATTATGCTCTCGAGGGTTCTCGCAAATGCGCTCATTCTGTTATCCATTTTATCGGAGAACAGGCTGCAAAGAACAGTCAGAGTTTGGTTAGAGGGGGCGACCTAACCAAATGCTAATGTTTCTCTTTAAATAAGATCAGTGTGTCTTCTGTGTCGGCTCAGACATCAATGAAGACCAGTGCCTAAGTCCATTCGCAAGGCGCCGCGCGATTTTATCCAGTGCTTCTCCAGCGCGCTCAGTGAGTTTAACGCGAGTTGTCTGTCCTGTAACTTATAAAATGAGATTCAGTCTCATTTTAATTGACCGTCTTTTGCCCTCCGGCTAGAAAAATAGCATCTCACAATGGGCTTTGAACCAACTCACTGTGTAAATCATCCATCCCAATTTCGGAGGTACTCATGAAAAAGATTCTTTTGCCGCTCTTGATTTCCATTCTGCCTACTTCGAGCTTCGCTAACACTGGCGACTTAGTTTTGGCGGGCGAGAAATGGATAGCTAAGTTCGATAAGTACATTTGCGCTGCCTTCACTCCAGCCGTGGCGCGTCCTCAGGCTTTTGAGTCCCTCAATGTGGTCTTTGAGCAAATCACGACGGACATGACTTTGGATAATGGCCTGATCAAGGCGACATTCGAAGAAGAAGGAAAAGCATGTCGATATAACGCCATCCTATTCGCAGACAATGCAGCGAGCACAAGCCGACTAGTCGAGTCCAAGGCCTATGCTCCCGCAGACGGCTCTGAGTGCGCAGCCGGAAAGGCTTTGCTGGATGCGGCATTTGCAGCCAATGATTACCTTTATTACGGTCACCCTCATAACTTGGCATTCATGGTGCCAGGAGTGGGAGCTCAGGCTCTTTGCGGCGATACCGCTCAAGTTGTGGGCGTCAACTTTGTAGTGAAGGGTCGGATCAGGCCCGCTCAGTCATCCCTTTAAGTACTCAGCTTCTATCTTGAGACAGACGGCGATCACTGATGAAGGGTCGCCGTTTTTCTTATAGGCAGTCTTGGGAAAAATAGGTAATCATCCCGGTAATGCCGACAAAACGGATATTGCCCTGCGGTAGGCCGGCTCCTCGGAAGAACGAGTCAGCTCAAGAAACCACTGCATTCCTCAAGAAAGCGGTGGGGCAACTCAATCACTATTGCCAGGAAAAGAAACTCAACCGCAGTGAGGCCAGAGAGAAAATCTTAGAGACCATCATTCGTGAGGCTCGCCACTTCACCGCGCTTGAGCTTTTGGCGAGGTTGCAGAAGAGACATCCAGAAATCGGCAAGGCCACCATGTATCGCAATCTCCCTGTGCTGGTCCAAAGCGGAATCTTGCAAGAAGGTCCGCATGATCCCAATGGACAGGTGCTTTATGAGCTATCCGACGATCATCACCATGACCATATCGTCTGTCTGGATTGTCGAAGAATTTTTGAATTTCACGACAGCGAGATCGAAAAGCGCCAAGATCAAATTACACAAGGCCTGCGCTTCACCCCTCATGATCATCGGCACGTGATTTTTGCCGCTTGCGATTATCTCAAGAAATAACCTGTTCTTTACCAGTAGTAGCTGACTCGAACCCCGAACTCCCTGGGTAAGCTCGTTTGATGATAGCTGGCTTGATAAGGAGAGGCAGGATTGGTGGGTGTGCCATCAAAAATCCTATATTGACCGTTCAGTGCATTGTTGACGTAGCCTTCGACAAACCATTCTCTCATTGAGTATTTGGTGCTGAGATTCAGGTAGAATTGTCTCTCTGATTTGCGAGTGTTTTCAGCATTTGAGTAGGAGTCGCTGAGATATCGCAGGACGGCCAGAAAGCTTAAGCTGTCGGTGAGTTTGTATTCGTGAGAAATCCGGCCAGTCCACTTTGAAGCAAATGGAAACTGCTTGCCTTCGTAGCTTCCGCTTCGAGTCGTGAATTCATTGAACTTCGTGTCGGCGTAACCCACTCCGAGACTTGAAAAATGCTTGGAGCCGAGCGTAACCTTGCCTTCGAGCTCGGCGCCGTAAACCTGAGACTTGGCCGCGTTCTGCACTTGGGAGTCGTAAAAGTCGTTAGAAAGCTGCACCTGAACTTGTTGGTCTCGCCAATCGATGTAGAAGAGATTCGAGCTGATCTGAATGGCATCGCCCAAGTACTTGTAGGAGGCTTCGTAGTTGTTGGTGAACTCAGGGTCGTATTCGACGGCGCTCGCTCTGCGGCGATTGATGCTCACGCCAGCCGTTCGATACCCACGCGTGTAGATCAAGCCGGCAAAGTGCCTATCGGTCGCAAAAGTGTAACCTAGCTTGGGCAACACGACTAGGTTGGATCGACTGCCCTCATAGGAGCCCGAGATCTGAGAGATATAGGTGTCCACCGCGGTGTTGGTCGCCGCCCCTAAATCACGAGTCCGTTGCCCGGATACCGATGTTCCGTAACGAGAGTGAACGTATTCGGCTCGGGCTCCGCCCACGATTGAGTGGGGTCCGACCAACCGGTAAGTAAACGAATCAAAGAGAGCTAAGGTTCTGCGAGTCCGATCTACCCCCTGCTTGACCGCAACTGGCGTCGAGATCGTGGCAGCGAGGGGGAAAAGCAAATTGAAGTCATAGAAGTCGGAGAGATTGAAGTCATGAGCGTGCAATCCCAGTAGGTTGCTTAGATTCTCATTTTTAAAATTGAGCCGGTTCTCGGCGCTCGCATAATGATCGTCGTGGGTTTCGAGGCGGAGGCCAGCGGTGTTTTGAGTGGTCCCGTCGGCGTCGCTCGAGGAGTCCTGGTCGCTCCTCGAGTAACCCACAAGCAGAGAGTTCTTAAGCTGGTCATTGAGTATCCTGGAGTATGTTGATCCGAACTGAAAGCCTTTTGTAGTGGTCTTGAAGTCCTGATTCTCTGCGACCTCGTATTTGAATGCGTCGGCCCCTTGGGTGTAGGTTCCTCCCTGGTCGTTTCGATTGAACTTGCCGTCCAATGTGATCGAGTCCTTCTCAGAGAGGCTCACCAGGAGGCCCAGGCGAGCGCGATCTTTGTTCCAGCGTCCCCAGTGGTCGTTGTTGGTTGTAACGTTTGTGATGTACCCATTATTGATTTCTTTGCCGTAGGACCCGCGCAGACTGAGCTTCGACGGAATCAGTACCTGGTTGGCAAACACGCCCGCTTCTCGATGCCAAAAGGTTCCAAGCCCAAGCTTCGCGCCTCCTTCGTTCACAAACCTAGGTCGGTAGTGATTGAGCAGGACTGTGCCGGCCAACGAGTTGACTCCTTGGCTCGTGGATTGCGCGCCCCTCAGGATCTCTACCCGCTCCATGTCCCAGAGGTCAAAACTTCCCGATTGGATGGCCAAGTCGGTTTGAAACAAGTCATCGATGACGATGCTCGAAAGATTGTCTTTCTGAAATCCCGTAACTCCCGTGTTATTGATCCCACGAATGCTGAAGGACTCGCCGTTTTTGTTGACTTCGACATTGGGCACAGCATTGAGGATCTGTAGATTATTCTCGCGCCCCGTTCCTGGGAGCTCGTTCTCTTGCAGTATCGAGATGCTCTCAGGGTTCTCGAAATAGTTTTTCTCTTCCTTGGTTCCGCTGACTTTGATGGTTTCAAGGGTTATCACCTGGTTTGCATGAGAAGCGGCTGCGAAGAAACTCAGGGCAAGGGTGGCGACAGCGGTCGTAGTTGAACCTCTCACATCGGCTCCTTTTGCGTTTCGAGGGTTTCGTATTCGACAAAGTTCTTGAGTATCTGGTTTGTGGCATACAGTGGCTCTCCGATCAGGTCGTTCACTACGACTGCAGATCTCCAGGCCATGAGACTCATTTGGGGATCGATTATTCCATGGTTGTGACGACTGAAGTTGAGGGCGTAAATTCTGTTTTTTGATGGACCTTCCCATTCGATGGCATAAGATTTTTTGAACTTGAACCTTCCTTCCGAGTCGAGCGGAATCCTGGGAAACAAGGGTTCAAGGACTTTGGGGATGAGGCTCTCGAAGCCCGTGCAAAGAATAACGACGTCGGCATGCCACTGTTCTTGGGTGTCAGAAAAGGCATTCTCAATGCCCAGGGTGAGGCGACCGGAGGTATCGACGACCTTCACAAGCTTACGGCACGCTAGAATCCGCAGGGGGCGCGCATCTTGGTCGACGTGCTTGAGGCGATAGAGGTCGTTGTAAAGCTGCGCCAAGTAAGCTGGGGTGTTGCCATCGCTGGCCAGCTTCTGCGAGCTCACGATATGGGCTTTTTTTTCAGGGTTTAGGCTCCAAAATGCGTCGACATAGTTAGGAGTAAAATACTCGTTGGTAAAGGCTGACTCATCGAGCGGCTCTAGGCTTTTTCTTCGCGTGAAGAGATGGATCTCTTTTGCGCGACCCCACTTTCCGTGAATCGAGTTCCTGAAGACCTCGACGCCTGTTTGGCCACCTCCAATGATGGCGACTGATTTGCCTGCGAGGCTCATTTTTTCAAGATGTGGGGACTTTGCGTGAAAGACCCTGGGTCCAAGCAAAGGTCGCGCGCAGTCTGGGATCCTGGGAGAGAGTCCCGTGCCGATGCAGATGTGATCGCTCTCAAAGCTCCCCTGAGAAGTCTCGATCGCAAATGAGCCGCCGGAGAATGCCACACTCTTCACTTCGACATCGAATCTCAACCTGCGCTCGAGTTTCTGGCTGACCCAGGCGGAGCCGCTCGCCCAGCCTCCGGCTCACCCAGGCGCAGTACTGCTCGAACTCACGCCTCGAGATGATGCTTCTTTGGGTATTCAGGAATGGGTAAAGCAAGTGCTTATCGGCCAAGTAGTTAAGGAATGAGTACCGGCTAGTTGGATCTACGGGTGTGACAAGGTCCTTAAGATAGCTGGTTTGCATGTTCGAGTCCGGGAACATGACCTCGGGATGCCAATCAAACTGGGCTTTTCGTTCGAGAAACACGCTATGAATTGATGGCGCTTTGTCTAAGAGCGCGGCCAGGCTCAGGTTAAATGGCCCTACGCCGATGCCGACTAAGTGATGCGTCTTATCCATTCTCGTTTCCTTTTGTTCCTGCGTAGAGTGGGTTCGCTAGGTCAGTGCCCAAAAGAGGCAGAGGTCGTTCGGCCGAGTCGGCATACCCGATTTTAAAACGAACCTTATTGAGTAAGACGCGCTTGGTCTTGGGACCGAGCAAGTTCAATCGCTCGTCGAGATTCGTTCGGGTCGTCGTGGCTAGGTATTCACAAATGCATTCAGAAAGAACCTGGTAGAACTCGTTTTCAGAAAGCCCGTCGGACTCGCGCATCACCTCGGAGACGAACCTCAAAACTGTCACAAAATGCCCTGTAACGAGGTCATGGATCAAGTAGTGGGGAGGAAGCTTATCCAAGTGCTCAGCAGCCTGCGCCGCCAGGCGATTGCTCGAATCAATCTCATCCGAAGCGCGCAGATCTCCTTGAAAATCTTTGAGCAGCATCCCATGAGGCACAAAGTTCTTTAGCCTCAAAATCACGTTTTGTCCGTGGGCCACGAGGCCCAGACCGTAGTTGACCTGCAAGTGATACAGAGGGATCACGACAGCCTTGAAGTAGCATCTGAGCCAATTTGTGGGGCTGAGCCCCGACCGCTCGATATAGGCTCCGATCAATGAGTTTCCACTTGGGTCTTGATGTGAAAGAGAGCCTGCAAGGACACCGATCTCGTCGTCTGCCGATAGCTGTGACTCGACGCTTTTTCTCCAGATCGCGCCCAAGGTCTCCTGATAGCGATAGGGAGCGCCTTTGAGCTGCGAGAAGGAGGGGTGCAAGTAGCTCACGCCCGCGAATTCTTCTAAAACGCGCGTGTTGGATCGAGCTAAAAGCGGGTCTTTATCGCAGATACTTGCGACTGCCACAGCGACGTCAGGGGCCGAGGCGATGTAGCGCGAGGGTATGCCCCGTACAGCCGAAGTGTTGAGGATGCTGATCGGAAGCTTCAGGTCGCATTGCTCGGGACGAGTCACGTTCGAAAGGGTTCGGATCGAGATCTGAGGCTTGTAATGATCGCCGGCGATCCCTAGCGGGATCAGGTTGTTGAGCGCGACTTCTCCGCTAAACTGCACACTGATGATCCGCTCCCACTGCCACGGGTGCGTAGGGATGAGAACGTAGTAGTCGAGAGAAGCGCTCTGTTCTGACAAAGTCCGTTCAAACTGGCTTAAGCTATCCTCGCTCAAGCTGTTCAAATACACGTCTTTGAATTCTAGCTTGGAGTTCTTGCCCCAAGTCGTTTTGGATCGGCGCGCAGCTAGCCAGAAGAGTTGAAACGCAGAGCCGCTTTCAGGAGCGAAGGCTGCCAGTTCTGCTTGGCCCCATCCCATTCTCCCCTTGTTGAGGAGAATTTTGGGATGTCCATTCAGCACGGCTTGAACCGCATTGCCATCCCAGCCACTCAATTGGTGAGCTGAGAGATCTTGGTTGGCTTCAAGGATCTTAGAATCCGAATAGAGCGTCGAGTGCATCTCCTCGAGAAAGTTCGCGAGCACGATATCTGTCATGTTCAGCTCAGTCTGCGCGTCCAGAAAAAACTGGCCGGCATCGAGAACTTCACGGGGTTGCTGCTCCTTCTTGGCTACCAAGCGCTTGATCGAAGAAGGCTTGACTCTCAAATGATCCCAGATGCTTAACCAAGCTTCGAATCGATAAGAGACGCCGGATGCGAGCTGGAGCGTATAGGAAGAATAGATACCGTTCGAGGATGATTGGCTCAAGCGCTCGGGGATCAAGATCTGCTCATAAGAGAGCTCGCCGATGGATTTGGCGACTAGGTTTTGGTTGGCAGTTAGCCAGATTTGAGTGGGGGTGCGCCGCAAGCTCACAAGGCCCCGCCCATGAAGAAATCCTCACGCTTTGCCATCAAGAGCGCCGCTCTCTTGTGCGGAAAATCGAACTCCTTGATGAACTTCCATCCCGGAACGAGTTGGACGTACTTGAGCACGCGTTTGTTGTCGGCCCTTGGTTCCGCAACCACCCGCCTCGTTCTAGCATCCTCTAAAAAGATAAGGTGCATGATGGATCGGACGGCTTCGCCGGTATTCGCAACTCCCAAGAACTCGGGGTTGCCGATCAAGAAGTGAAAGCCGCGATCGTAAGGCTCGGATGGATAGTAGGGCCCCAATCGGTCCTCAGGCGCCCAGTAGACTTCGAAGTAGCCTATCGGAGTGCCATCGAACTCTAGGATCAACGGGATCTGATGCGGATCGCGGAGCCCTTTTTCGAGATAGGTCCTGAGTTCATCGATCGGCTTGTTGAGGTCCCAAAGGTCGTAGACGCGGGGGTCATTGTGCCAGGCATGAAACCTAAGTAGATCCTTGTCTACATCGACCGCCCTAAAAGTGATCGTCTTGCCGATCGCAGGTACATATCGGCGGTAGAATACTGGGGCTTGGGTCCTGGATCGGACGGGATGGGCGCGATCTTGGGTGAGGGTCCATTTCTCGACGAGAGGGGCATACTGAGTCGTTCTATGCCATGCCGCAGGAAGCTGATAAAATTCTGCTCTAGAGACTTGGATAAGTCCTTTCTCAAACTCGAACTGAGAGAGAAAGGAAGTGCTGGTGCGTGGATCAACCCCTGTGAGCGTGACCTTCTGAAGTTCGTTGAAGTGCCCGAAGAAGAAATCAAAAAAAGTGACCCAAGTCATGTCAGGCGTGGGATCGACGGCTCGTGTCTGAAGCGTGAGCTGGACTTCATTGGGAGTCGGATGGGTCACGTTCAAGACCAAGTCAGAATCGCTACTCAAGACTTGGCAGCGAGTGCCATCAAATTGAATCGAGTAGCTCTGCAGGCTGTGCGGCGCTTGGTAGGTTTTTTTATCGATCGGATGAAGTTTCACAATGCGGCTCCTTGCAAGGGATTCTCGACAGGGACGTAAATCGAAAGGGGATTATGGGCTGTATTTTCGTTCATGTTCTTGAACGAGCAGAAAAAGTTTCCTTTGTGCATGAGAGTTGGCTGTTCGAGCAGTGCTTTGATGTAGGTGTCGTCATGGACCCCTTCATCGAGAATCTTCGACAAGAAAAGCCTCAGGTCGGCCAATAGCTCGCTCTCCGATACCGATTCATCGCGGGTAAGGGCGGTGATGACATTAAAAGTCGAGTTTAGAACAACGTAATAGATGAAAAGGCATGAGCCCATTTTCTCGTCCACGATGTTTCCGTTCTCGCGATGAATGCTGGAGACGTCAGGAGCGAAGTTCTCAAATCCACGCTCTGTGTATCCTGCGCTTTGGCAATCCCTGAAGTAAGCTTCAGTCGGATAGCCATCCTCAATGTGAAGGACGAGATTCTGTTGATGGGCTCCTAAGATGATCCCATAGTTGGCCTGAGCGAGTAACAGAGGCTTGACTGTGGTCCTGAGATAGGCTTCAAACCACTTCTTTGTTTTTTCTGAAGGTGAAGAGGTTTGTAGATCAGTCCTCAACAGGGCTTGAAGCAGAGGCGTGCCTCCGAGGACTGCATCCTGGGTCAGGGTCGCAAGCATCGCTTTGCCTTGAGCGCCCACCGAGTCGAATGGATTCAGGCGGCAGACAACAAGCGTCTCTGGAAGCTCGTTTCCCTCTAAGTCTCTAAGAGACAGGGAGGCAGGCTCAGTGATGATGTGAAACTGAGGGTTCTCGGCTAAAAATCGCTTGCCTTTTGGAGTCGCCAAAACGTCCGCAAGCTGTAGGCCCCGGTCCACTTCGCGTGGCAAGAGATGGCGAATCGAGTTGGTGAGCTTCACGCTCATTGAGAACTTGAGCATGAATTCAGCGCTTGGATTGTAAAGGGAGCGAAGCGAGGACGTAGGATACCAATCGCTTTTGGAGGTACCTATGACGACGAGTCTCCCGGTGTCGAAATGCGCTTTGATTGCTGGGTTTTTTTGGAGAACCTTGAGTTGCCAGGGATGCATCGGCATCGGAGTGAATCCGATTGATAGGTACTTGTCCAACAAAGCGGTGTCGGCGAGATCTTCTCGTGCCAGCGCTTCGGTCCATTCTCGATCTTCGAAGCATGCTGACTTCTTTTGATAGAGAATCGATGGCTCGGCCATCAGCCAATCCAATCTCAGTTTGCCAGCAAACTCTGGCGAGTAGTTGAGTAGATCCTTCTCGTCAAACTCATCTCGACTTTTTGGAGTTGGATGAAAGTTATGTCCGATCAGCAGGGCTTGCTCGGTGTCTTTGAAATGGAGAGAAGAGCTTGAAGTCGAGGGCCCTCTACTGATGAGTGCTTTTTGAATGGTGTTCAAGCTCGTAAACACGCGCGATCTGAATTGCTTGATGCTTACAGGGTCGGCGGAGAGCTCGGCTCTAAAAAAATCAGTAAGCAACTCAACCAGTCTTGAGAAGGAAATCTCTGTGCGGTCTTGGTTGATTTCTAAGTAAAAAGTGCCCGTGTATTGATGGCGTCCGAGCTCCGAGTGTTTTCGCAAAGGCAAGATGACTGCCGCATTGGCATGGATAGGGACTGTAATCTGAGGGAAGGATGGCGAATCCGAGAATTGGTGGTGTTTCGATTCGCGAAGCAGCGAGTTGAGAAAGCAGGTTGCAGAGTGCAGGGTGGCCTGCTTCTCGAAGTAGGGATCGGTTTTCATTCAGCCTCCTGCCCGCAACTGTTTCAGAGTGAGCGAAATGGCCTGAGTCTCGCTAAACGCGAAGGCGTTGAGTCTTGCGCGCGATCTGAGGGGTGAGCGTTGGTTAAGCATGGCGTCTCCCGAAGATCAAAATGGAGATCGGAACAAGAAGCGCAGCTAGCGCAAGGCGCGCAGGTGTGCCGGTACTGAAGAGCGACAAGCACAGTGCGATCCATGTGCCGAGCGCAATTGACGTTGGTGCGAGGTATCTTGAGGAGAGGAGTGAGGCCTTTTGCGCAGAGGGAGAGAAGGCGACTGAGGTTTTTGAAGCTCTGTTCTTTTTCTGTCTCCGAAAAAAAGATGTGACTCCCAGTAGAGCTACTGCAAGTGAGACCAGTGCAAAGATTGCCCACACGATCTTGAGATAGATGCCGCCATAGTTGCCAAAGTGCAGGGGCTCGGAGAGGAGAACCATTTTTAGATAGAAGGGGAGCTCGACGATCTGGGCGACTTTCGCGGTATGCGCGTTGACGACGACCAATTCGCTGATTCTTCCTGTTATTGCGCCGGTTCCGTTGACAAGTACCAGATAGTGCCCGCGGATCCCAAATTCAGTGTCAGGAAAGGAGATGTACGAGATCACGGCATCTGTCTTGGACAGAAGTGCGGATTTAATAACCTGCGCGAAGTTCGTGAGCGTGTCGGCCGCCGAAGTGGGATGGCTCTCATATTGCTGAGAGAGAGTTTTAAGGCTGCGATACTGAAAAAACTTGATCAGCCAGCCGTTGAAGGCAAGAAAAACGCCGCTGATGCCCACAACGAGTCCCCAGCCAAATGTGACAACACCCCCGAATTTGTGAAGATCAACTTTTCGAAATCCCTGCTGAGCGCGAATCTCGCCGAGAGATCTGCCTTTCATGAACTTTCCGTAAAGAAAGAACCCTGAAAGCAGCATGAAGACGTAGGCGAGCCCTACGATGCCAACATAGATTTTTCCGTTTGAGCCCAGGAGAAGCTCGCGATGCAAGCGAAGGGTCCAATCAATCAACCCAGAGGAAGCAGTAGGGGCCTGGGGCTGCTCGCTTGAAGATGCTAAATCATAAGAAACCCGTCGCGCGCCCCGCAATCGCTGAGAACCGTCTTTTCCAAGGCGGATTTCGACTGTGCCTGCAGAGTGCTCGTTCGGAAACATCGCTAAAGGGCGGTCAGCGGGGTACTTTTGAAGGGTCGCTAGGAGCAGTGCGTAATATTGATGAGGCAGTGAGTCGCGAGTCGCAACGGATCCTGAATCGATGACTCTCGGTGCCCCCTGGATCTCGGATTCGAAGAGGAGGACTAGTCCTGAGAGCGAGAAGATAACGAAGTGAATAGCTACAAAAATCCCTGCATAAATGTGGGTTTTGTAGATTTTTTTGAAGAGTGTTTTTCGAGAGAACACTTGCTGCCTTGCCTAGGAGCCGGATTCGACAACTCCTTTGATCCAATTCGGCTCTGATTAGCCGAACGAGAGAATTTGAAAGTTTTTATAGGGAGAATGAATCTCGGTCAAATAAATTGATACCCAGTCTCACTTTTGATAGGTTGGTGAGAATGGCAAATGCCGATGCGATGGATGGGGCGCAACTTTCAGCTGGCAAATTGCTGCCTGTGCTAGGGTCTTTCTCGGTTCACGCTGCCTTGCTTTTGTTTTTTGTGGTTTTTAATTCAGCCTATATGGCGTTGAATCCTGCGAAGCCATCGTCGAGCTCCCACGCAGTCGTCACGTTGACCACAGTACCTCCTGGCCCTAAGTCAGTCCGAAAAATCTTCCGGCCGTCACTCACTCATTCGTCGACAGGTATCTCGGCTTCAAGCAAGAAGCTCGAGCCCGTGTCTCAGGGGCATCTTTCTCAAGAGGGTGCGCTCCCTTCTAGTCGCTCCTTTCAAGCTGGTGAAACGCATCCCCTCAATGACTATTTATTGGGTTTGCGTCAGCTGATCGAGAACAGAAAAGTCTATCCACCTCAATCTCGGCGCATGAGGGAGAGCGGCACTGTCCTGGTCGCGCTTGAAGTATTGCGTGATGGGACGATTCGAGAAGTTAAGCTCAAAGCTCACTCTCAGTTTGCGCGTTTAGACCGGGCGGCTCTTGAGACCGTAGCGGGAGTTCAAAGGTATAAGCCGATACCGGATTCTGTCTCTGGTGATCGAGTGACGGTCGAAGTGCCGATCGAATTTTTGCTTTAGGCAGAATTGAGTTCGACTCTCTTGATTTGCTAGTTTTGTTAATCACTAGAGCGGCAATAAATTGACTTTTGATTTCCCTATTGATCGGCGGGTGAATCCGCGATCCAGTGGTTTTTAAAAGGTGCAGCAGCTACAATGGATCTATGCTGACGCAAGACCAACTGAATGAGATCCGAGGCAAGCCAACTTTAGAGAATGTTTCTAAATTGATCTTGGAAGTAGAGCGTCTCCAGAGGTTTGTCCTAGATTACGGAAAGACAGTCACCGAGAAGTTGGATCGCATCGATGAGACCCGAGTCCAGATGGAGGCCGAGAATACTCGGCTGGTGAGAGCCAAGGAAGTCATCCTCACCGAGCGCGACATGTGCCTTGGCCTGATCGCACAGCTCGCAGTGGTTCAAGGCATAAAAGCTGGGGTGGCTCCCCACAATGTGTTGGTCGTCGAGCTTCCCAGAGGGCAGGTGTCTTGGCAGCTCAAGGACTCTGAAGCCCATTTGTTGGCCGGACTACCTCCTTATGTAGATCCGATCGAAGTGCTGACGTTACAGGAAAACTACAGCCGCGTGATGAACCCGGGGATTGGGTAGCAGAAGATTAGTTTTGACCTCATGCTCAGTAGCGAGTTAGGCGTAGGCTTCTTCTCTCAGCGGGGTTTATTCAGATGTACCTTTCTTACGCCGCCTCTCTCATTGTAGCTGCGCTCACAATAAATTCGGTTTTTGCCGCTGAAGTAGCGGTTCATGGCCGTGGGTATAGTCATTCTTGCGGCTATTATAGCGCGACGGCCGGCGACTTCAATGTCACCTACCTCAATCAGGAGCTCCGTTGGGGCACTCAGGTCTACTTGCGCTATGGACTCAACGGTGAGTGGTCTCAGCAAGGAACAAGGGTGTGGCAACGAGCTGCCGAAGTCGAGATGAGCGCTATCAGTGGCTATACTTGGAGCGGGAAGGTTACTGTTAGCCTAGGCTCGCGCGGGAGTGCCGAGGCCTACGATGCTCTTGCGTTTGTCGTGCGAGTGGTGCTGCCTGATGGGTCCCAGTTTTTTGAAAAAGGCAGCCAGGGTCCGCAAGGCTACTTTATGGCCCGGCTTGCTCCTGTCTTCAGCATGAGCTTTCCTTGCGTGGACGAAACTCATGCGAAGCCAGAGTTCCAAAAATTGACCCCAGAGCTAGTTCTCTTTTGAAATTGCCAGAGTCGAGTCGGCAGGGGTGGGGACCCTACGATCTTCTGAAGAGCACTGCGAGGCGCGCTATTGTTGCGAGCGTTGAGCTGAGACGTGGATCTAGGCCCAAAGCTCTAGGGGTGCATTCATGACGACTGCTTTTAGGATGTCTGTCGTCGTGATGATGCCTACGACTTTATGATCTTCGTTGACGATGGGAAGAGCCCCGATCTTATTCTTGAGCAGAGCTTCAGCTATTTCTCGAATAGGAGTTTCGGGTGTCGAAGTCAGCACCCGTGATGACATATGGAGGTGCGCCAACTGAGATGGATCGGAGCTTGTGCGGAGAATATCTCGGTCGGAAAGAATCCCCGTCAATTTTCCAGTGTCAGACACAACAGGGAGGTGCCGAAATCGTTTTTTCCGCATGATCTCGCTTGCGGCCCCAAGTGTCATATCGAGTGAAACGCATTCTGCTGGCGCCGTCATGATTTGGCTTGCCATCAGTACGGGTTTTCTCGTTCGATGAGGAGGTGTGGAGTCATATCCACGTGCGACTCCTCTGACTCGAGTTCGAACCGTAAGATTTTTTCGATCCGTAAGATCCTGATTGCCTACTTCTGATGCGAGCACGGTCGCAAAGGTGGGGGGCAGCGCAGGTACACTGTAAGGAGTCGCTAGTCCCTCGATTGAGTAAAGAATAGGCATGAGAATCCCGTCTAAACGAGCGTGTTGCTCAATTGACTGAAGGTTCCTTCCATCACTTGATCTAGCGTCCAACGAGCGGGTGTCCCCGGATCCGAAAGC
>CAZGCK010000052.1:0-409 GCA_964524175.1 uncultured Bacteriovoracaceae bacterium
AGCCAATTTAATTATTGTGTCAGAACCTTTGTATGACGAATAAACCATGCATGCCAGCATCTCTCCCATTGAAGAGGCCACCCAGCTTTATGTCGAGCAATCCCAACTCGAAGAGAAGCTAAAACTCGTTGCCGGCGAAACCCCCGAGACCGCGCGACCTCTCGTCCTTTGGGATGTCGGCCTCGGAGCCGCCGCCAACGCGATGGCTGCCGTTCAGTGTTACGAGAGGCAGTCACATCCCCAGAGGCCCCTTGAGATCGTGAGCTTCGAAAACGACCTGAATTCGCTTAAGCTTGCCTCGATGCACGTGGATAAATTTACGTACCTGCGCCAGGGCGCGCACAACGCGATCCTCAAGGCCGGCCGCTGGGCCTCGCCACGACCTCGGTCTGCGCCGCGACCCCCGCGC
>CAZGCK010000052.1:419-6231 GCA_964524175.1 uncultured Bacteriovoracaceae bacterium
TCGCTTCAACTGGCTTTCGAGCACAATGATCTATTCACTTATCTGCGCCATAGTGCTCCAGCCGCGATTCTCAAAAGCGGCCAGTGGCGGTCACGAACTCATCCGGGTTTAAGTTGGCGTTTGATCCATGGGGATTTTTCTCAAACCATGGCTCAATCTGAAACGTCTCCTCAGCTCGTCTATTTTGATCTATTCTCGCTCAAGACTCAGCCCGAAGATTGGTCACGTCGAATGTTCGCGCAAGTGTTCGACGCTGCTCAGGGCGGCGATATGGAGCTTTACACTTATTCTTCGGCGACCTCGGTGCGCGTCGCGCTTTTAGCCTCAGGATTTTATGTCGCTAAGGGTAGAGGCACTGGCGATAAGCCCGAAACCACCGTCGGACTGACTCCTTGCGCTAGAGTGCGAGTGGGAGATCGTCTAGCACTTCTTGGGTCAGATTGGCTGGGGCGCTGGGAGAGGTCTCGCTCGCGTTATCCCGAGGATCTTGCTGTGTTGGATCAAGCAGGATTTGACCGACAAATGCTGGCGCACCCTCAATTCTGCGACCCTCTAGTGCAAATTTAACGAGGTTTCTCCTTCAAATAGAGATTCAGTGAGCAAGGGCACTTTCGTTGCCCGCTGTCAGCGCTTTCAGCCATGGCGTAATTCTTGAAAACAGCGCCCGTGAGCAGATGGCTCACATTCAGCGCAATAAGGATGCGCTCATTTTCTAGATGAGGTTGTAGCGTCATGTTGTCGAATCGTTTTTCTCGGCTCAATGCTCTGGGAGAGCTCATCAGAAACCGCACGCCATCGCGAAATCAAGCGGTTGAGGATGCGCGTAAGATGCGAAGTGATTTTCTAGACGTCGCGTCCCATGAGTTCAAGACCCCATTGACTGCTCTCAAGCTGGATCTGCAGCTCATGGCTCGTCTCACGGAAGCGGGCCTTGCTCATGAGGAGTTGGTGCGTCGATGTGCTTTACTGAGTCGGCGCGCCGACTGCCAGGTAAACCGCATGACATTGTTTATTAATGATCTGCTGGATGCCTCTGCGATCCGCAGCGGTGAGCTGATCTTGCGTCGATCCCCCTGTGAGCTAGGTTCTTTGGTGCAGCGAGAAGTCGAACGGTTTCAAAAAGCGTCTTCCTGCACTCAAGTCAGCGTCAAGATCGCGACCTCTCGTTCGGTCGTAGGAGAATGGGATTCGGATCGGATCGCCCAGACTCTGCGGTTATTGCTTACAAACGCCGTGATTTATGGAAAGCAGAAACCCATTCAAGTCCGCGTAGGTGCCTCAAAGCGGTGGGCGAAGATCAGCGTTAGGGATCACGGCATCGGTATCAGCGAAAAAGATCGCGAGCGGATTTTTGCAATGTGCGAAAGGGGAGTCCCTGTCGAAAATTTTGGAGGGATCGGTCTCGGTCTTTTTATCGCTCATCAGGTCGCGCGCTCGCATGGAGGCGACTTAGCGGTACGCAGCCGGTTGGGTAAAGGGGCTGTCTTTGTCCTCACGCTGCCTACTCGAATTGATTATCTGGATTTTGTCTCCCGAGACGGCTTTAATAAGAAGGATGAACAAAAACCGACTGATTTGGAGCAGTTGCGTGATCGTCCTGTTCTGGATCCTAGTGGGTGCCCAAGCCAGGGCTTCAATCGCACTCGTTTATCTTGGACCGGGAGCATGCGGCGAAGGATGTCCCGAGGCGGCCGCACTCATGGCTCAGGGTGTGGGTCTTGAGCCGACTGACATAGGCCCCTTGCGCGATCGCGAGGGCCTCGACTACGATCTTGCGATTGAGATGGTCCACTGGGCACGAAGGCAAGATCCTTAAATGAAAGCTGCGTTTCTCTTTGCCTTGCTGATATGGGTCACGCTAGCTCAGGCCGCTGACAAGAATCCAGTGATCGAGTCGATCACCGGAGACCAAGTAGTGGCCGTGCTGACGCTTGATCAGCAAAGATTCGCCAAGGCAGGCGAAGAGATCCAGTATTGGGACAAGATCCTGACAAGCCCCAGATCGGCCTGTAAAGTCCGCTATCCCGATGGCTCCACGATCGTGATCGGTCGGGACAGTCGAGTCGAGATCCTGCCTAAAATGGAGGGCACGCAGTACAATCAGCTCAGTTACGGGGTTGTGCGCGCGCAGGTTGCCAAAGAAGAAAAGCCATCTGCGAAACAAACGATGCCAAGATTTGTGATTCGTACCAAAACAGCGACGATGGGGGTGCGAGGCACCGACTTTGTGGCCTCGATGAATGGGACGACTGGGCAAGCTTCGTTGCATACGCTCGAGGGCGTCGTTGATTTTGCGGCAAGCGATGCGCAGCTCATGTCTGGTCAAGCGATGTCGGTGAGTGCGGGGCAGGCGTCGTCAATGGGTCCCGACACCGTGGCCCCCCAGCTTGAAACCTTTGTCCCGGAGAATTTTGAGGTGAGTATGCGCAAGGACTCCCCTGAGCTGGTTTCGCTCGCGGACCCGCCGCGTGTGCCTTCGAACGATTCTAAGAGCGACGAGCAGAAGCGAGATGAGTGGAGAAAAGAGGACGACGACAAGGCCCAAAAGGCGAGGGAGGAGCAGGAGGCGGCAAACCGCCCTCCTCGTTTGAAGGTCCTGAGTTTTGGCGTGGGAGCGATCGTAGTTTCTCAAGACAACAAAAACCTCAATCCGGGGGGCACAACGGTTGAGAACGCGATGGTGACGAGCGCGGAGCTTTCTTGGATGCCAAGTTTTAGGCTCATAGGCCCATTTTCATTGAAAGGGCATTTGAGCGTGTTTCCGCTCAAAGAAAAGCAGAGCGGCTCGACCTTCATGGGCATGGCCGCCGGTCTTCTGCTTTCCTTTACGCTTTTGGATCCGCTGATACTGGAAGCGGGGTTAAGCAAGGAAGAATGGACCGGTGGGCATTCAGGGGGTGGAGGCTATCCGTGCGGCTCTTCGGCAAACACAGGGTCCACCGGCACGACGGCCTCGACGAGCACTGCGACATGTGGCGGCGATAGTGGCGGAGAAATCTCCCCGAGAGTTCACGTGATTTGGCGGTTCAACGAAAAGGCCTGGCTCCACTCTCTGTACGCGGGACTCTCCAGTTTTGAGAGCTCCAATTCGTACGGTTCTAAAGTCATCGAAGGTCACGCAGGAGTAGGGATTCAATTTTGAAGTTCAATATCCTCTTTCAAGACACAGACTATGTCGCGATCGACAAGCCGAGCGGAATCCTTGTTCACCCAACCCAGATTTCGTCGGACCGGATCAGTTGCCTGGGAGTGCTGAAGGAGCAGATCGGGTGCTGGATCTATCCCGTGCATCGCTTGGATCGCGCGACTTCAGGGGTGCTTGTGTTTGCGTTGTCGTCTGACTCGGCTCGTGCGTTAAAAGAGCTTTGGCCTCAAGGCAAAGTGATAAAAACTTATCGCGCGGTCGTGCGCGGGTTCCTGCCCGAAAACGGCGAGATCGATCGGCCGTTGCGTGAGAGCAAAGACAAAGAGCGCGTTCCGGCCATGAGTCGGTATCGCAGGCTCGCCCAAGTTGAGCGCTCTGATGCTGTTGGCAAGTACGCCTCGGCTCGGTACTCGCTGGCTGAGGTCGAGACGCTGACGGGGCGCTACCATCAAGTACGCAAGCATCTCGCAGGGATATCACAATCGGTATTTTCGCGAGAAGTTTGGAGTCCATCGATTGCTCCTCCATGCGCAGGAGCTCAGGTTCGTGCATCCTAGGACGGATGAGAAGGTCCAGCTTGTCGCACCGGAGCCGCCTGAGTTCAAAGCGGCATTTTAGTGATTCGTTCCTTGCTCGTTCTCGGCGGTACGGGCTTTTTCGGCTGCGTCGCCAATCACCTTCTCCATGAGAGTCCTGAACACATCGGTCATGTCCATCGCAGCGCTGAGGATGCGCGAGTCAGAGTGCCGGATTCTTTCTTCGAGCTCGGTGTTAGTCTCCGAAATCCCGCCCCAGCGATCGCCTGCGATGATCTGGTCCTGAATATAGCTCTGAATCTCCTCCCAAACGCGCGCCTCTTGCCCATCGAGCTTGAGGCGTGCACCGATTTGGCGCATCTCTTCGAAGTGCGAAAAGCCCAGGCCCTCGGTTTGCTCGACGAGTTCTCCAAGCAACCGGTCCTCGTCCGAAAGAGCCGGTGTCCCAGGATTGGCAGGTATCCCATCGCCCGCCACGTCGGTAGTCGCTCCGTCCGAGTGGGGCACGACACGCAATGATCCCATCGCGCTCCCCACGGTTGCGTAGTAGGGCACGAGAAAATCATTCATGAGCAACTCCCGTCTGAGCGCCTTAGACGGAAGCTCAGTGCGTATACTCTCTTCAAAGCGGCCGGGTCGCACGAGTTGAGTCTTAGGTGAGTTCTCAGGCCTTCGCGAAGTGGCGATCCAGAATGTCCCATCGGCCCGCTCTTGAGCGTGATCCAGCAGTGTGAAGAAGATCTCGGGGTCCATGCGCTGGATCACAAGGTCGACGTCCTCGAGGACGATCACCCTCTTGGAGCTCGCGATGGCGTCCGAAAGAGCATGCTCCAACAGATGAGAGTCGAGGACTTCATGCGCAGGGATCGTAAAGTGCTCCCATCCCAAGATCCGAGCAATGGCTCGGCTGGCCGCCGTTTTGCCAGAACCCGAGGGGCCAAACAGAAACACGCCTCGTCGCCACGATAGTCTCGCAGCATGATGGGCGGCCTCGCCTTGCGCGAATCCCCTGCAGAGGGCCTCTATTTTTTCTCTAAAGTGGGTTGAAATCACCAGCTTCTCTGGGGATTCAAAAGGGGTCCACTCAAAGGTAAGGAGCTGATCGCGGGTCCAGCGCGTGAGCGCGGTTCCATCAGTGGTAGATTTGAATAGAGCCATAGGCTTCATTGTATCCGCGGTGGCTACCGCTCAGCAAAGACTTTGACCAGCAGTGGGTGGGCATGATTAGACTCCCGGCATGAGTGATTTCTTTAAAGGATGGGCAAAACCAGGCGCCGCAGTTCCTGGAGTTCAGGAACCTGCACAGGCTGGAATGGCCGAAGAAACGCTCGATGCGTTGAGTGGGCACTTTCGGATTTATCAGCTCAAGAAGGGGCATCGTTTTTCGACCGACGATCTTTTGACGGCTTGGTACGGGACGACTTGGGTTCCGAGCGCACGACGAGTCTTGGATCTGGGCAGCGGGATCGGCTCGGTGGGGATGGTGGCGGCGTGGCGATTGGTAGGCGCGCAGTTCGTTACGATCGAGGCGCAAGAAGAAAGTGTGCGATTGGCTCGCAAGAGCGCGCGCTATAACGGGCTCGAAGGCCGCTACGAAATCCGTCATGGGGATTTTCGGGACACAGGGATTTTGCGCGCTGAAGAGAGGTTTGATCTCGTTCTGGGCAGTCCTCCCTATTTTCCGCTCGGTTCAGGCATCGAAGGCGATCATCCGCAAAAGATCGCTTGCCGTTTTGAGGTGCGTGGGTCGATTACGGATTACTGCGTGACGGCGGCGCGCTGTCTTGAGTTGGGTGGTTTTTTTGCGTGTATTTTTCCGGTCGAACCTGCGCATCAAGCTGAACGAGTGCTTGATGCAGCGAGTGCGGCGGGACTGACCATTGTTCGTAAGCGCGCGATTGTTTTGAGAGAGGGAGAGCCGCCGCTTCTTTCCGTGTTTGGAATGGTGAAGTCCGACCACTTGCCCGAGGACATGCGGCGTACGACATGGGAGGAGCCTTCTTTGGTGATTCGCGCTCGAGATGGACGCACTCCGAATGCGGCTGCAGGCTCCGACTCACCCGGGTGACTCTGCAAGCTTGTGTGCTCCCGCTCAGGCCGATATCGCGCGCATCGACTACGAACGGTGCAT
>CAZGCK010000052.1:6241-6889 GCA_964524175.1 uncultured Bacteriovoracaceae bacterium
GCTGAAACTGGCGATTGGGTTTCCGCCTTAGCTTAGTCCCTAAAGCACGATTCGGATATCCTCAACCTTTTCGAGGGCCCTAAAAACCTCGATGATCGCGTCGGCGCTAGGGGCAACGAATTGGTAGGTGAGCGAGACGTTGAGGCCTCCGGTGGTTTCTTTGCGGCCTGCGGCTTTGAGGGTAGGAAACGCTTTTTCGAGCTGGCTCACGCCGTCTGCGAACTTGGGTGAATTGTATCCGATGAATTTGAAAGTGAAATCCAATGGAAACGTATCTTGCTCGAGGAGCAGTGCTTTGATTCTAGAATAGTCGCGCATAATTAGTCCTGCAGGAGCGTTGAGAGCTCTTCCCATCGAGAAAGGTTATTGTTGAGTTCGGTCTCGATGCTTCGCTGCTCTTCAGCGAGTTTTCGCGAGAGCTCTTTGTCGTTATAGGTGGAGGTATCGGCAAGTTTTGCGTGGAGCTCGGACTGCCTTTTTTCGAGGCGCGTGATTTCGGCCTCGGCTTGAGTGCGCTCCTTCTCCCAGGCGCGTCTTTGGTTGTTAGAAGGGCCGGAGCGCGTGGGTCGCTGGGGCGCCTCGTGAGTGAGTGAGCTTGTTGAGCTGGTCGAGCTTGGCCTGAGCTGTGCGCGCCGATTCTCCGCAGCT
>CAZGCK010000052.1:6899-8548 GCA_964524175.1 uncultured Bacteriovoracaceae bacterium
AAGGCTACGACGGCCTTGGAGCTGCCCTGGTTCCCGCCGACGAGCTGGACGACCTGAGAGCCTTTCTTACCTTCGGGATCAGGCAGTATCTCGAGCACTGAATCGACCAGCGGCGCGACGAAGTCGCGGTCGTGCGAGACCAGGCAGAGCGTGCCTTCAAAGTCGGCAAGCGCCTCGAGCAGAACGCCGCGCGACTCGACGTCCAGGTGATTGGTCGGTTCGTCGAGGAGCAAAAAATTCGAGGGCGATAGCAGTAGCTTGGCGAGCGCGACTCGGGCTTTTTCTCCACCCGAGAGAACCGCGCATTTCTTATCGACAGCGTCGCCGCTGAAGAGAAACGCGCCGGCAATACCTCGGACTTGGCTGATGGGAAGTGTCGGGGCGGCAGTCTCGAGCTCTTGGATCACGGATTTTCCGAGGTCCAGGCTCTCTGCCTGGTGTTGGGCGTAGTATCCGAGTTGAACCATATGTCCGTGCTTGAGTTGACCACCCGTTGGAGAGAGAACGCCAGCTAGCAGCTTGAGCAACGTGGTTTTGCCTGCGCCATTCACACCGACGATGGCAACGCGCGATCCGCGTTGGATGACCCAATCGAGCCCCGCAAAGACGGGCTTGGTGCCATAGCTGAGGGCGGTTCCGCGCGCGGTAACGACTTCGCGACCACTATGAGGCGCGGGTGGAAACCTAAATCTCACCGACGCCCGATGCTCGGGCAGCTCGATGCGATCTTCTTGGATCTTCTCGATCTGCTTGGCGCGGCTCTGGGCCTGTCTGGCTTTTGTGGCTTTTGCGCCGAAGCGGTCGATAAACGATTGCAGTTCTGCGATCCGAGCTTCTTGACCAGCTGCCTGCGCGCGCATGACAGTGAGGCGCTCTTCTTTTTGCATGCGGTAGGCGTCGAGATTGCCTCGGTACGACCAAAGCCTGCGTTGGTCGATCTCGACGACTTCGTCGACCATGCGATTGAGAAAGGCAGTGTCGTGGCTAACGAGGAGGAGCGCACCTCGAAAGCCTTTGAGAAACTCTTCGAGCCAAAGCAGGGATTCGAGGTCGAGATGGTTCGTGGGCTCGTCAAGCAGCAGGAGATCAGGTTCCATGATGAGCACTTTGGAAAGGGCGACACGCATGAGCCACCCACCGCTGAACTGGGTGAGGGGTCGGTCGAAGTCGGCGGGCTTAAACCCCATGCCGCCCAGGATCTCTTTAGCGCGTGCTTCAAGGCGGTACTCGTCAAGGCTTTCGAGTTCTTCGAGAATGCGGCCGTAGCGCTCGAGTTGGGCGGTGCCGCCGGTGTCGGCTTGGGTAGTTTGTTGGGCAAAGCTCTCTTCAAGCTCGCGCTTAGCGGTTTGAAGTTCTTCACGGCGGCCGCCCAGGCGCATGACTTCCGCCAGGACGGTACGGTCAGTGAGTTTAGGGACTTCTTGAGCAAGGTGACCGATTGCTAAATGATTTGCGCGTGAGACCTGGCCCGCATCGGCGGATTCCTGGCCAAGGATGATCCGGATCAGCGTGCTCTTGCCTGCTCCGTTGGGGCCGATCAAGGCCACGCGTGAGCGTTGGCCGATGCGAGCATCTGCGTTTTCGAAGAGGATCTTGGAGCCGTACTGTTTAGAGATGCCTTGAAGTTGGAGCATAGCGCTGGAGTTAGG
>CAZGCK010000052.1:8648-25748 GCA_964524175.1 uncultured Bacteriovoracaceae bacterium
CACTTTTACTTTGACAGAGGGTTCTTTCGGAATCACGAGCTTTTGGTCTGCCCTTATGAAAGATGGGGCCCTTTTTATTAAATTCGAATTATATAAGTAAAAGAGGGAGTTGAAGCGATGGGATGTAGAGTAGTTACCGTGCAGACAAACACATTAAGTGACCTCTTTAGTATTGTACTTTGTCTTGGTTTCAGATACTCCCGCGCAATCATTTTTAAATCTGTTTGAATTCAGCCTGAGCTGCTGTGGAGCCTATTTATGAAGTCTATTTTTTTCGTGTTCAGTCTGCTTGCCCTGATTTCGGGCGTTGTTTCCAGCCAAGGTCAAGCTGCAGTGATTGGTTTGCTTGTGAACTCTGAAGGGCAGGAAATTAAATTTAGCCTAGAGACTTTTTCAGGCCAACCGGAGCTTTCAATTAAGATCCCGGTTGAGCTTGATACGGGCAAAACGATCTATCTTTTGGATCTCATACCAGGATCGTACGATATGAGTGCTTTTTTGGTGGGCCGCGTACCTAAGTCGAAGAGTCTTGAGATTATAAAAAACCGCGTAACTTTTCTCATCTACAAAGAAGGTGTAAATCTCGTGAAGTACGGTTGGAGAATAGAAGGCATGGAAACGCTTGAGCCGATTCAGATCCCGGCTTTCCTGGTAGGTGAAGTTGGCGATGACAATGGCACTGTCCGATATCGCGAATACAGGGTTCCCGCCATAGCCGCATTAGGAGAGGTATTGGGCAGGGTCGAGAGTAATCAGATCAGCGTATTCGTGCGGACCCATTGCCCCGACCTCAATGATGCCTTCGAGCCCGCTTTTTGCGACAGCCAACTGATGCTTGGTAAAAAGTAGACGTTTGGATTTGGGGATGGGTCTGAAAAACTCACCCCGCTTTTACTGCACGATTCGCTGTCAATGCAAGCAAGCGACTCGCTTTATGGTCATCAGAATTATTGCGGTTTCTCCGGCCAAGAATGCCGTGGGTAGCGCCGCGAAAGCTGTCCTCGCAGCTCCGGATACGCGCGCTCCCAAAATCCAGCGAGGTCTGTCGTAACCTGCACGGCGCGCTGGTTGGGCGCGAGCAAATGCAAAGTCAGTGGCAATCGGCCGCGCAAGATCGAAGGCCCCCGTTTCATTCCAAAGAAATCTTGCATTCGGCTCTCGATCCAAGGCGGTTGCCCCAACGTGTAGTGCACTTTGACTCGTCGACCGGCGCTCAACGTCACATGCGTAGGCACGAGCTCATCCAACGAGAACGAGGGTAAAAGTCCAGACGCCAGAATAATCTCAGATATCCAATCCGTCTCGCGTAGCTCGCGCAGGCTCGTCTTAGCGCCGAGGATCCGTAAGACACAGTCGACAGCCGCATGAGCCTCAGAAAAGTCAGCTAGCCCCGCCTCTGGTAGATGCTTGCTCACGAGCGCCAATCTGCCCCAGAGAAACTCGACCGCCTCGCCATCAACGATCGGCGCCAAGGCGCGCGCCAAATCTTGGTAATTCAGTTCCCTCATTCTTCCTGGGTCAATCCCTAGACCTTCTTTGAGTAACAAACGCGCGGCCTGCGCTTGCAAGGTTCCCGGCACCTCGCCAGAAAGCGCTGTTTCGCTCAATACGCACTGATCAATCATCAATCGAGAAACACCCATCACTCGCTCGCGAGTCTTGTCCCAGGTTAGCTCATCCACTTCAGACAAAGGCGACGGATTGAGGTCCAGCAGCCAATCCGGATCGATCGCGCACAGCGTCTGTACTTGAGTCGCTGCTCGAACCTGACCCGTGCCCTGGCGCTCTTGGATTCCTAATACGATGAAGGTCTCCAGCTTGCCAAACTCACCGGTGTTCACGACGCGCGCTGACCCACCAGCAGAGAGGACGAGCTCTAGCTCCTTGGCCGTCGGATCCTGTCCGACTCGCATCCGCGCGATCCGATCCGGAAATCCACAAAGCAAGCAGAAGGCCAATCGCTTGGATTTCTCAAGGCGCGCAGCCGGCGATACGTGAGAATGAGCTTCGACCCGCGGATTCTCAGAAGGTGATTCTCGCCGTCCAAACGCTGCCAGCAAATGCGTACGCACCCGCCAGACTGACTCCTCCATCCGTCCCTGCCGCAGCACCGACAGTGCATCAAGTCCCTCGAGTTTGCTTTCCATTAGGTAGGCGGCAAGGGTCGCGGCTTCCTCTAAAACGCCCGCTGCCTCCGCTTCGATCAGCATGCGGCCCACTCGAGGATGCGCAGGCAGCGTCGCGAGTCTCCGTCCGAGCGAAGTGAGCGCTCCATCCGCTGTCGCTGAATCCATCGCTCCCAAGCGAAACAAAAGGCCACGCGAAGCATCGACCGCTTGAGCTGCAGGCGACTCAAACCACCCAAAGCTCAGTAGATCGCTTATCCCAAGTGACTTAAGCTCAAGCAATGTTTGCGTGAGGTCCGCGCGCTGGATCTCCGGAGTATCAAAGGGCGCTCGCCCATCAAAATCTCCGCGCGTGTAGAGTCGCAAGCAATGCCCTGGCGCCATTCGCCCGGCTCGTCCCGCACGCTGGATCGCCGATGCGCGACTGATCGGGCGAGTGCGGAGCGACGGCACTCCCGACCACCAGGAGTGACTTGCCACGCGATGCAATCCAGAGTCGATCACCACCGTCACGCCTTCGATTGTCAGCGATGTTTCAGCGATGTTGGTAGAAAGAATCACTTTGCGCCGGTCCTGACCGGGTTTGAGTGCCAAGTCTTGCTCCTCGCGCGAAAGCTCACCGTGAAGGGGGGTCACCATCAGTCCTTTGTCGCGAGCTAGTGATTCGAGTGCTTGAGCCGAGCGGCGGATTTCAGCCATTCCTGGCAAAAAAACCAAAAAATCACCCTTCGTCTTGGCAAGGCAGCCAGACACTGCATCCCGCACCGTCAAGTCGAGATGCTTTGTCGGTGCCTGCGGGAGGTGCTCAAGAGTCACTTCAAATTGTCGGCCCTCGACATTCAAAATCGGCGCAGGCCCTCGTTGGTCTCCTAAAAACACTGACAGACTCTGCGTATCCAACGTGGCCGACATCACCACGAGTCGCAAGTCCGGCCGCGCTCCTCGCTGCAGCCAGCGCAGGTAAGAGAGAGCCACGTCGCTGTGAAGGTGCCGTTCGTGAAACTCGTCCAGCACTACCGCCGCAACACCTTTAAGCTCGCGATCGCCAATGAGTCGTCGCATTAGCATTCCCTCGGTCAGGAACCTCACCCGGGTCGCAGCGCTTGAGACGTTCTCGAATCGAAACTGATAGCCAATCGTTTGGCCAACCGCTTCGCCCCGCTCTTGTGCGACTCGACGAGCTGAAAGCTTCGCTGCGAGACGCCGCGGTTCTAAAACTAAGATCTCATCGCTGGGCTTGCGCCAGGTTGCGCGCAACAAAGCGGGTGGCACTCTCGTCGTTTTACCCGTTCCCGGCGCTGCCTGAAGCACGGCGCATGGGCTCACCTCTAGAGCCGAAAGCAAGCGAGGCAGGATGTCATCCACGGGAAGCTTGCTCGACATCGGGCTTTTCATAGCACGAGCGGGCGCTGCATTAGGACTTAGGCTTTAGGGTCTGTCTGAGCGAAGCGAGTCCAGCAAACGCATTGTTAAAGGCTTGCTTGGGTGCCTGCGGACGCACTTGAGGTTTGTTGCCCGGGGCGCGGGGCGCGACCAGTTCCTTCCCGCGGCGCTCATCGCCGAGTGCGGGAGGCGGTGCAATGGGTTTTCGAGGCGGCCTAGGTTTCTCCGCGTCTCCCGACTTCCCATTGCGAGCTTGCCGGGTTGCCTGTCGTTCCCGGTGATCCCGCTGTGGTCGCGCAGCCTCTTGTGCCGCTTTGATCGAAAGCGAGATTTGGTTTTTTTCGAGATTGGCTTCGAGCACTTTAACCGTCACGTGGTCGCCGGGGCTGACCACTTCTTGAGGATCCTTGACGTATCGCGTGCTGAGCTGCGAGATATGCACCAAGCCGTCTTGATGAACACCGATATCGACGAACGCGCCAAAGTTAGTCACGTTGGTCACGATCCCCGGACAGATCATGTCTTTCTTTAGATCCTTGAGCTCGTGAATATCGTCTCGATATTGAAAGGGAACAAATTCTTCACGTGGGTCACGGCCTGGCTTTTCGAGCTCTCCGAGCACGTCTTTGAACGTGAACTCGCCGAGCTCAGACTTGGCTTCTTGCGTGATCTCTTTGGCCTGCTTGAGCAAGGCAACACCGGATCCCAGTAAATCCCGCACGCTTTTGCCGAGCTTGGATGCAAGGCCTTCGAGCAGCGGATATCGCTCCGGGTGCACGCCCGTATTGTCGAGTGGATTCTCTGAGTCAGGAATCCTGAGAAATCCAGCCGCCTGCTCAAAAGTCTTCTTCGAAAATCGAGAGACTTCTAGGAGATCTTGGCGAGATTTGAAAAGACCTTTGCTCCCTCTGTGCTCGACAATCGCCTTGGCGAGCGAAGGACCAATGCCTGCCACATGCGAAAGCAAGTGATAAGAGGCAGTGTTGAGGTTGACACCCACTTGGTTCACGCAGACGTCGACGACGAGATCCAGCGAGCGCTTGAGCGAGTTGGGCGAGACATCATGTTGGTATTGGCCCACTCCGATGCTCTTAGGGTCGACCTTAACAAGCTCTGCCAGCGGATCTTGTAGTCGGCGAGCGATGGAGATCGCACCACGAACGGTGACATCCAGCTCCGGAAACTCCTCGCGCGCCACGTCGCTTGCGCTATAGACGCTCGCACCCGACTCGCTGACCATCACAACCGGTACTGCCAGGTCCTTTTCTTTAAGAGCCTGGCGCACGAAAACCTCGGTCTCTCTTCCTGCAGTGCCATTGCCTACGGCAATAGCGCGAATCGAGGCGTTCTTGACCACTTCACCGAGCATTTCTTTGGCGGTTTTTTTCTGATCTTCGGTTTGAAGATGCATCACAGAGCTGGCAATGTACTTGCCCGAGTCATCGATGACGGCAAGTTTGCAGCCTGTCCGAATGCCGGGGTCGACGCCCAAAACTGCTTTGGGGCCAAAAGGAGAGGCTAGGAGAAGTTTCTTTACGTTTTCGCTAAAGACTTGGATGGCCACCGTGTCGGCGACTTCCTTGAGAGCTTTGTGTGCCTCACCCTCAATGCTCGAGTAAACATGGACTTTGAGCGCCATTCGCGCGGCTTTGTGGAGCACCTCCGCTCCCGGAGAATCTTGAACTGTGCAGGCAGCAGCTTCGAAAGCTCGAAGCATCTCGGTTTCCCATTCGGGGTCCGCGTCTCCCGCTTTTTCACCCGCCGATTCGGGGAGTGATGGTCCTGTCACGCCAAACGAAAGCTCCTCTTCCATCCAGCCTCGGCGCATAGCCAAGTACCGATGAGAATTCTGAGGCTGCAATAAATCTTTTACGGGTTCGGAGAATCTAAAGTAATTCTCGTACTTGCTATTGGGCTTCACTTTCGGACCCTTGCCAGTCCGTACATGGCCTTCGTCGAATACTTTTTTGCGGACGAGAGTCCTGAGCTCTTGCGTCTCTGATAGCCGTTCGATCAAGATGTCTTGCGCGCCACCAATCGCAGCGGCCGCGTCGCTAAATCCTTTTTCTTCATTTCGAAAGGTGAATGCCCAGATCTCCAGGGTCTGACCGGGGAGAGGCGATTCGGTGCCGTGACCACAGTTCCAGATCCAGTCCGCAAGTGGCTCAAGCCCTGCTTCACGAGCCAGTGCTGCCTTGGTCTTGCGCTTGACCTTGTAGGGTAGGTACAGGTCCTCGAGCATCTGCGACTCGAAAGTAGTCAGGATTTTTTCTTTTAACTCGGGCGTCAGCTTTTTTTGCCGATCGATTTCTTCGACGATAAAAGCCTGGCGCTTGAGAAGGGTGTCCCACTTCTCTTTGCCATCGATGACGGCTTGGATGCCGACCTCATCGAGGTTGCCTGTCTGCTCCTTGCGATAGCGAGCGATGAACGGCACTGTGCCCCCCTCCTCGACGAGCCTGAGTACGGCAAGCGTCGATTGAGGCGTGATTTTCTGTCCAGCTAAAAGCTGGCCTTCAAACCAGGACAAGAAGGCGGCAGGGGATTCTTTTTTTTCTACGCTGTTTTCACTCAAGCTGAGCTAGTTCTCCAAGTGCCTGCCGCGCGGTTTCTCCCTCTAGGTGGGGGAGTGCGGCCTTTAGGTTCAGAATGTCAGAAACGTACCTAGTTTGCCTCATTCCTACCAGAATACAATCTACACCGGGGACAGACCGATAAAGATGAATGACTTTCTGCGATAGGGTGGTCGAATCCTGAAGATCCGGACAAAGATGATCCAGAGCTCCTGCAATCCGGTCGCTTTCTACACTAGCCTGGCTTTCGAGGTATATTGTAAAAGATTCGAAAAGTTTTTCGGACGCAGCACGGTATTTATCAATCCACTCAGGGCAGCCTGGTTGATCTTTTAGCTCCTCGAAAGCCTCGGTCAATGAAGGTCGGATCTGATGGGCGAGCACGGATTTCCATGTATCCAAATCAGCTAGTTTTTCGAAATTCTGCCTCAGGATGTGGGCCCAAGCGATTTGTGCGGCTGGGACCTTAGACCGACCTGGGTACTCTGACTCAAGTTCTCCCGCGAGGCGCATCGTTTTTTTAAAGTCCTCCGCCACATCGCGTTCCGCATGCGACGGAAAGTCCGCAAGCCTCACCATTCGATGTCCCCGAAAAGCGTTGAGAGGACGATTGACGAGCGTGCCAAGTCCTTGAGTACGGGCCAATTCGAGAACCGATTTGCCCGAGTTATTGGTTTCGAGCGCGGCTCCGGGCTTAAAGATATTGAAGGGAAACTGAATGACGCCAAAGTGGTGTCCGCATCTCTGCGCGATCTCGCAGACGACCTCAAGCGACGTAAAGTCCCGAGCGTCGCTCGCTTCAGGAAAAGTGTTCGACGAGATGCCATACCACTGAATTCGTCCTTGCGTGACCTCGGTCTCAAGATACGCGAACGCTGCTTCAATTCGCCGATAGTATTCTGGGTGGTCGTCGATCGATTTTAGATAGTACTCAGGGTTATGGAGCAGAAAGACGTCGAGCTGCTCTAAGTTCAAGCGCTTGAGTGAAGAGGTGATCTGATCTTTAAGAAACTCAGGCGAAATGCAGTGCCAGAGGTCCTCGCTGAGCTTAACGACTTCAGGGTAAGCGATATCGCGCTTCTCGCGAATTTGAGCGTCCTTGAGATTGCGTCCCTGCAAGTATCCGGCTTTAGTGATGATGACGACTTCATCTCGGGAGAGATTCTTTTTTAAAAAGAGCTCTTTGAGGACTTCTCCGATGAGAGTTTCTGATCCGCCGTTGGTGTAATTCGAACTTGTGTCTACCAAGTTGCAGCCACTCAAAAGCGCCTGTCGGAGTGCTAATCGATGTTCCGGGTCGCTAGCGTAGAGGCGATAGCCTCCAAACCCCACAGGAGATACGGACCACCCTGTTTTTCCTAGAATACGAGGAGAAACAGGAAGAGAGTGGTTTTTGAAGTAATGCTCCGTGGCAATTTTGCTCGCGCCTATCATAAAGAGCACTCGCTATAGCAGCCTCAGCTCACCCTTTGCAACTTCGCCAGCTGCAACTACTATATGACGATGAGTTATCCTCTGAAGTGTCTGTACCTATGGATCGCGAGTGCAGTGGTTATCTCGCCAGCATGGGCGGCAACCCTAGCAAAGATCGAGTCAATCGAGAGCGCGATGGGTCACAAGACAATCATGCTCCTGAAGGGTATTCAGCTGCGCGAAGCCAGGGTCGGGGATGAAGTCTATGCTGGGGAGCGCATTCGCACTGAAGAGGGGACAAAGGCGATCCTGGTTTATGCCGACGGGTCTAAGGTGACAGTTCTTCCAAAGACTGATCTTGAGATCGAGGCGCTCGACAAGAATCGCGTGCAGAGCAGTTTTCTTCGGTCTGGTAATATTCAGGGCGAGGTCAAAAAAGAGACCGCCGTGGCTGAAGCTCCCAAGGGGACTTCGTCAGCCGTGAATCCTGGGGCGCCACTGGTCGCTCCCAAGAAGAAACTCCACTTTTTTATCAAGACCAAGACCGCCACAATGGGGGTGCGCGGCACTCAGTTTGTCGCCGCTTTTAGCGAGGCAGCTGGGCTTGCTCAGTTTCACACCCTTGAGGGGACTATCGAGGTCGGCAAGAGCGCAAGCTCTCTCCTGAGTGGCACAGGAACGCCAGTTGAGGCAGGTCAGTTCGTGCAGGCGACGCCTGAGGGAATCAGCGAAGCGAAGGCTTTTAATCGCTCCAGGTTTATGGACAGCCTGAGCTCGGTAAACTCTTCAACCAATAGCTCAGCCTCTTCGGCAGTTAACTCAGCATCTTCAACGGTGAATCAGGCGACGACTCGGGAGCCCGAGCTGCCGGACACGCGACCAGCGCAGCCGAGGCTTCCTGAGCCGCCTAAGAAAGAACCCCCGCCCCCTAGCAAAGCTGAGGAAGAGAAAAAAGCGGAAGAGGCTCAGCGCGAGAGGCCGCATATCCATCTCGTGAACTTTGGTTTGGGCTTTATGGTTGCGGAGAGCCCCAAGTTCGCTCCCCCGCCTGGATCAGCTCAAGGCAATGAGACACGCGGAATTTACCGAGCCTTTCAGATTCATTGGACTCCGATTGTTCCGCTGCCTTTTGTGAGCTTCTTGGCTTTACGAGGAGGCTTTGGCGTCAATCTGGCTCGAGATGGGTCGCTCGGAAATAATTTTCTCATTCGTGAGCTTCAGGTCTTCCTTACTTTTAATCTCCTCAAGCCATTGTTCATCGAGGTGGGCGGTGGGCATCAAGATTGGGCGAGCGAGGGGGTGAACGGGGGCACGATGACTGTACGCGCGGGAATCTCGATGGGTGAGAATGCAAAATTCAATCGCATCTACTTTGGGGTGACTGAGTTCAATGGCGGGATGGATCGGATCGCTGAGGGGCATGCGGGGATAGGGATTCAGCTTTTTTAGGTGTACCGAAACCAAGACGAATCGACCGGCTAATGTGGCCCCGTGTCGTCTATAAAGTGTACCAAAAACCATACGCAAGACTCTTAAAAACAGAGCAAAACGCGGCCTGTCTTTTGCTTTATGATCGGTACAAATGAAAAATCCTGTCGTTTATCTTGTCGTGGTTCTAGTGGCCTGTTTGGGGTTGATGGTGGGCTTGCATGGATGGGAGATTCAGGGGCTTCAGCAAAAGGGCGCTCAGGTGGAAGCTCTCTCTCAACGCGAGTCGATCGCAGGCCGCATGGTTTTAGAGCTGGAGAAGTACCGGAGAACGAGCGGGAGCTTTAGGAAGCTCACCAATGCCGAGATCGATGGAGTGAAGACCCGTCTCAAAAGCGGAATATTAGACGGCGTGAGTCGCTTAGAAAAACTGGGTCCTACGGCTGAGGAAGTGACTTTGGCTTCGCGGCTCAACGAACAGGTCAATGAGTTCTTGGTTCTGAGCGCAACGCTCGAGCCCCAGCTTTTTCTCAGGGATGTATTTCTGAAAGAACCAGCGCGTGAGCTTCACGACTCAATGGTGAGCAATGCCCAGTTGCTTCAGAAGAGCGCCGAGCGGCGCCGTATCGCCGCAAGCCGCGAGCTGACCCAAAGTGTTCCGGCTCAAAGTCGATTGCTTCTTTTGGCGGCAGGGATTGTGCTCGTAATGACAAGCTTGATTCTACTGCGAGGCTACGTCGCTCATTCACGTCCTGCCAAGCGCTTGCGCGAGAAAGCCGTCGCACTCGGAGGTCCTTTGGCTTCTCAGGTTTTCTCGGCTCAACCCGTGCTGAGGTCATTGCCGGGATCGACTCCAAAGTCTTCGAAAAACGGGGCGCAGAACGCGAGCGCGTCTATAGGTCGTGGGGCATACGAAGAAACTGAGAACGTGCTGACGGCATTGGCCGCAGGCGTGGAGTCCCTTCGTCGCGAGCGGCATCGATTTGTGACAGCGGTGGCCCAGGATCTCCGGGCCCCGCTCGTTGCGCTTCAAGCGGGCTCCAAGCTTTTGGGCGAAATCGATATGGCAAGCTTGGAGGGAACCCGCTCGAGCGCCATGTCGGTAGATCGACGTTCAGCGGCTGAGGTCATGGATCGTTCTTTGTTCAGGCTTTCTAATAGCCTTCATGACTTGGACGACTTGGTCGAGATCGAGCGATCGCAGATTCGATTGGATGAGAAGATCATCGATCTTAGGTTGATTGTTCGCGAAGTGGCTTATCGATTGGGTGGCCCTGGCGCGACTCACGATGTTCACGTGACGATCCCGGAGTCCCCGGTGTGGACCTTGATCGACGTCGAGCGGTTTGAGCGCGTCCTGGTTCACCTTGTTTCTAAGGTGATGAATTTCATGCCTCAGGGGGGGCGCATCGAGATCTCTATGAATCGACCCTCGCGAGGGAGCTTTAGAGGTCTCGAGGTCGTGGTGCAGGACGGGGAGCGAGTGGCACACGGTCGCGGCGCTCCGACCGGCCCTGAGCAGGATTTGCTCAGTCATTGGGTGAGTGAGAATGGATTTGGGATGGCATTGGTCGACAAGGTCGTTCGCGCGCACGGAGGCACAGTCACGGCTTCTGGCGTCGCCGGTACAGGCGTCCTCTTTACGCTGCGTCTGCCGCAAGAGCGCTTGGGCGCGGGTGTAGTGTCAACCTCACAGGCTTCCTCTCAGTCGCAACAGTCGCCGGATGCCTCGCTGACGTTCACTTATGCAAAAGATGTAGAGAGCGTCTATTCTAAGAAGAACCTAGGTTTTGGGGCTTAAGTCCTTTCCTGCCCTGAGACAGGGGGATGCAGGGTATCGACGCCCTTAAAGGCTCCCGCATCGAGACCATGTTTTCTGAGGAGTCCATATACTTCAGCACGGGACTTGGAGGCCAAACGCGCTGCCTTGGCGATATTGCCTCGGGCAGCAGTGAGTACTCTTTCTAGATAAGTGCGCTCGAACGAGTATTTAGCTTCACCAAAAGTCGGCAAGGGACCTTGAGGAAGCGGGCTTGCGAGCGGCTCATCCTGCGTAGGCACAGTCTCCTCTGGCGCATGGATGATATCCAAAGCTTCTTCGACATGAGCGATGGGGCTCTCCACGTTCTCGGCGGCGAAGTCTAGCTCCGGAAACATAGCGGATGCAGTGATGCGCGAGTCATGTCCCATTGCGAGCGCATGCTCGACTCGGTTCTGCAGTTCCCGGACGTTGCCTGGCCAATGGTATTCACGCAGTTTTTCTGCTGCTTTCTGTGTGAAACCGTCAAATCTGACGCCCAGACTTTCTGACAGGCGCTCGGCAAAAAGCGTAGCTAGGAACACGATGTCCTTGGGGCGCTCGCGAAGAGGTGGGACATGAATCGGCAGGACGTGGAGGCGATAATAGAGATCTTGCCTAAAACGTCCTTGAGCGACTTCATCTTTTAGTGATCGATGAGTTGCCGTCACCACGCGCACGTCGATTTTGACAGGAGTTGTTGCTCCCAGTGGGAGCACCTCGCGTTCCTGAAGCGCACGGAGCAGCTTGCTTTGAATGGCAAGCGGAGCGTCGCCGATCTCATCGAGAAACAGAGTGCCTCCGTGCGCCCGAGAGAACAATCCGAGTTTGTTTTCCTTGGCGTCCGTGAATGCGCCCCTCTGATATCCAAAGAGCTCGCTCTCTAAGAGGGCTTCGGGCAAGGCCGCGCAGTTAAACGCGATAAACGGGCCATTGCGACGGGTACCTGCGCGATGCAGGGCACGCGCCACGAGCTCCTTGCCTACGCCGCTTTCGCCGCTGATGACCACGGTGCTTGGTACCTGCGCAGCGGTGGCTACTCTGCGCAAACAAAGCTCCATCACCGGATCGCGGGTTCGGAGAAGCTCTCTGATTTCTGCCCCGGGTTGAGTGTTGCGGATCGTGCTCAGGTCTTGATGCAGATGATATCCTTCCACCGCTTGCGCGATCTGAGCCTTTAGGTCGCCTTCCTTGAAGGGCTTCTTGATGTAGCCGTTGGCCCCCAGTGTGAATGCCTGCACGGCGGAGTCTACGTCTCCGTGGGCCGTGATGATCAGCACTGGTACATGAGGCAGGGTTTCTCGCACCTTGGGAAGAAACTCAATGCCACTGCCATCTGCTAGGCGCAGATCAAGGAGAATGAGCGAGAATGCGTGCTGAGTGAGAGTCGCTGAGGCACGAGTCAGCGAAGTGCAAGTACGCACCTGATATCCTTCGTTCTCAAGCGTTAAGGACAAGATCTCAGCAAGCTGCTCGTCATCGTCGATAACTAGAATCCAGTCTTTCATGCTCACTTCGCCTCCTCGTGGTTATCGCCGGTTTCTTCTAAGTCAACGTTCTTAAGAGCCTCGAGTTGACCGCTGATGTTCTTGCATTGGCTTTGTTGAATTCTCCCATTTCTGACCAGGCTTCTCAATAGATCGGTCGAGACGATCACGCGGTCCGAGTGCACCGACCCGAGCGCACCTTCGAGAGTTCTAAGCGGGTCGGCCCGATACTCCAGAGAGATCACGCGCTCTTGCCGGCGAGCGGCCTCTGTCTTTGATGCCTCCGAGCGAGTGATCGACGCACAGCCATCGAGTGTAGAAATGGCTGAAAGCCCGGCCAAAAAATGGCTGCATAAGTTCAGGAAGCGCCCATTCACATAGCCTCCGTTTCATATCGACCTGGGATCCAAAGCTGAAATCGGGTCTTGCCCGACTCTGATGCGGCACTGATGCCGCCATGGTGAGCTTCTATGATTCTCTTGACCACGTGCAATCCCAATCCCATGCCTTGCTGCAGCTTGGAGTTCGAGCCACGGTAAAAGCGATCGAAGAGCTGCTTGAGGTCGTTTTCCGAGATACGGCTGCCTTCATTGATGACTGCCAGTTCAAAGTGAGGGAGCTCGGCGGCCTCGCCCCTCAACGATCGTGCTTCGTCGAGGGTTCGCTGAGTTGTTCGGGCGCGCACTTCAATGGTCGTGTTCTCGTCGCCGTACTTGATCGCATTGAGAAGGAGATTCTCGAAGACTTGCACCATGCCGTCCCAGTTGAACGCGGCTCGAAGCTCGGTATCCCCCTTGAACTCGATATTCATGCACTTCCTTTGCGCAAGCGGCCGCACTTCTTCCATCGCCGTATGGATGGCAGCGGACAAGTCCTTGGGAGTCAAGTCAAAATCAAAAAGCCCCGTTTCCATTCGCGAGTGGTGAAGCAGATTGTTGATCATCGACTCAAGTCTTTTAGCGGCGATAAGGCATGCTGAGAATGCGCGGTTGCGCGCGGCTGGCAGCATCTGCTCGCTCTGGGAGGCGAGCAGGTTCATGCCTTCTTTTAGAGCGGCTAGAGGGTTCTTGATCTCATGTGAGATCGTCGCCAAAAATTCATTCTTTGCACTATCTAAGGATTCCAGTCGCTCGGCCATGAGATTGAACGACTCCGAGAGCTCACGGAGCTCCGCGACTCCGTGATCCGATTTGAGCCGAGTAGATAGCTCTCCGCTTCGGATTCTCGAGACCGCCTCTTTGAGTCTAGAGAGTGGGTCAAGCAAGCCACGATAGAAAAGTGAGAACAACCAAAAGGTGATGAGTCCTGAAAGCGTCAATGCCATCAGGATCAGCTTCAGCAGCCCGCGCGCCGCTTCGTGAGCGTGCGCCAGCTTCTGGTTGCGCCGAGCCTCCAATCGGCTGTGGAGTTGCTTGAGGCCATCTACTCCGCGCTCGAGGCCCAAGTTGCGGTCTTCGGGAGGCAGTGCGGTCCGGAGTTCTCGCGAGGCCTCTTCAAGCGCGTCGTCGTAGTGGGCGGCTAAGCTCGCATACTCTGCATCGCGGGTAATGCTAAACTTGCGGCGCGCTTGATCTCGAGAAGCGGAGAATGTTTCCATTCGAACGAGCAGCCCCTGCGCCTTCAAATCGTGGATCGACAGCTCGCTGAGCTCGTGAAAGTGCATACGAGCGACCGAGTATGCTCGGATGCCCAAGATCGCTACTAGGAAGAGAAGAGATGAGAAAATCAGCGCAGCCTGCAGCTTAAGGCCTGGCGCATTGAACTGCCGAACTACCATCAGAGTCAGTGTATACAGATGAGCAGAAGTGGGGGAACTACTAAAAATAGTCACTCCGCTTCTCGAAAGCAGAGTGAGTCAGTATGAGGTTACGACTCGAATTGAGCCGTCTGGCTGCTCCGGAAAACACTGGCAGGCGAGGCGCCACCCCTGAGTGATTTCGTCGGAGCTCAAATGAATTCGCTCGTTCTCGGTGACAGCAGAGAGGCGCTCTTTACCTATCGCAACACAGATCCGATCCCCTCCGCAGACGCCATGGCCTCCGCAAATACTCCCTATTTCTAGCTCGATCGCTTGCGCGTGTGCGAGCAAGTTCAGGTTGCGTTCACATAAACCTGTGTTGTGCAATAAACCTGATGGATCCAAGAACTCAACGCTGGCTGACTGTGGTTGATCCTGTTGCTCTGTCAAATTTCCGTGAAGTGTTTTTTTCATTCGTCCTCAGAGTGAGAGAGGTAGCTCTATTTCTACATACTTTATGTTACAATCAAGTCTAGCCCTATATGGGCTCGAAAGGAGGTGGTGGGATGGCCAGTCAATGTACCAAGCCCATGGCGGAGGTGAATACCCTCTAGCCTGGATTTTTCCAGGCCGGTAGGTTTCACTTGCCGCCGTGGCATTTTTCGGGGGGCTGGGGAAACCTAGCCCCCCTTTTTTGTGCGCCCAGCATGGGTGATGCACTTGCAAGTGCCCGGCAAACAAAGCTGCGGATCGTCCCCGGCAGCTCCCGACTCTAAGAGCCGCGAGCTTGAGCTCAGGTTTCTCAAAAACTGCGACCGCCAGAACAAGATCCGATCCCTGCCATAAAAGGATTTTTTGATAGGCCCTTTGCATTCGAGAGAGCATATTTTAGGAGATGAATATTAAACGTAAAACTCTTCTATTGGCCGGGCTAATTCTCTGTCTCTCTTGCCCCTTCTCTCATGCTGACGAAGTTTACACTTTTGTAGTTAAAAAGCAGGAGGCGAAGGCAAAATCCAGGTGGAGCCTCTCAGAGTGGCTCGAGACGCGTGATCGCATGCGGTTAATGGATCTTTGGCTGGCGCTTCACTCTCCTAGTCCCTATGAGTTTTTCTTAGGTGGCGCGTTTCAAATCGGCAGTCTCGACCCAGGGGGGGCATATTCTGGCTCTCATTTTGAGGCCGCCGCTTATGCCTCTATTTTTGGACTTGGCATAGAACGCGAAGCGGGTCCCGACACCCGTTGGTCCGGGCTCTTTCACTTGCGCCTGTTTGGCTTTCACTACCAAGCCACGCACATCCGTTTCGAAGCGGGACTTCGTCAGGAGGAGTTCGGCGCCTTGACCTTTCGCAATGCTTTGGTTGGAGGGGGCATGGTTGTCTACCTAGCTAAGCATTTCGGCGTCGAAGGTCTGTACCGACACGCGTTCGCAGCTACTCCCAATGCAGCGGGCGCAGAGTTTGTAGGAAATCGTTTTGAGGGCGGCGCGTTCATCGATTTCAGCTTCTTGCGTATTTACGGCAGGTACCTCTACGAGAAGCTTGACATGGAGGCTAGCTCGCTTCAGCCGCTCTCCACGCGGAGCGGGCCTCAGGTCGGGCTTAAGGTCTTTTTCTAGCTTTTCTTCTCAAACGTAGACTCGAAAATCTTATCCGCGCTTTTTGGGATGAATCCGGAAAACAGCTTGTCCGTTCCCGGTATCGGATAACGTCGCGCGAACTCGTAATAGCAACCCAGAACTTGTTTTCTGACTCCGCCTGCAAAAGCCCAATCAACTTTGCGAGCCATGGTCGAGGACTGCTCGAGCAACTCGGTTGGCGTGCCTTTGACTGCTCCACCCGCCTCATTTAGGATAAATCCGTTTGCGCACAAAATCTGATTGAGCTCCTGAAGCGATTTGATGCTGGAGAGTGAATTCACTAATACCGTAAAGTGGTTGACCCTAATGCCAAAGGCGGCCGTCCATGCTGCGTATTCGCTCTGAGGGTAGAAGCGTTCATAGTCCTCCGCGCGCACAGGATCCCAATTGGGCTGAAGCAAGTGCTCGACTTTGATTCGGCCTATTTTCATTGCGGCAGGCTCCGCGAAGCTCCGAATCCATGCCTGGAGTTCAGCTGACATTTTTTCGATCAAAAGCTCGCTGACAAAAACTTTAGGTTGCCTGGAATCGCTATGAAGCCAATAATTGGCTTTGAGTTTTTTATCCGGAAAATCGAGCTCTTCTTCTGATTTTTTATATCCCCAAAGTTCAAAAATAGCTCCGAGATCAAAGCGATTGATCCCCGGGATGTTGAACGTCCTGAACGCCACGTGGTCGTTCACAATCTGCTCACCTCGCGACCTCAGTAGGGCTTCGATCTGTGGCGCGTCCGGGGCTGCTTGCGCGTAGCTTTTGAAGGCTTCAGTAAGAAATGAGTCGAGAGTGTAGGTCATATTGGAGACTATCCAATCGTTCCTGTTTTTCCGCAAGCTCGAGCCGCGCAACTGTACGAGCGAAGCAGGGGTGTTTATCGGTTTTATAAAAAGTAACTATTTCAAAAACTTAGATCATTTAGCTGGCTGAGTTTCCTAGGGATCAGCCTAGTCTCAAATATTCATCGGTGGGATCGGATTCTGGCGATTCTTTCGAGAACTGGGGGATGAGAGTAGTCCAGCCAGACTTTGAGACGATGGGGAGTTAGGTTGGAAAGGTGGTCGATGCTGAGTTTTTTGAGGGCTGAGATGAGCTCTTCGGGCTTCCCATGGGTTCTCGAAGCGTATTCGTCTGCTTCAAACTCAAAGCGACGAGACAGCCACTGAGTGAGAATAGATAGGAGGCGAGATAATGGCGAGTAGAGAAACATTACAAAGACGATGCTCGCGTAGATGGAAATGTTCTGCATTCGAAAAGCTTCAAAAATTCTAGCGTTGGCTAGAAACAGCGACAGTAGAAAGAAGAGAAGCAAAGATGCAGCAATCGATAGCCCCATTGACTTGAGAATGTGACCTCGCTTGAAGTGCCCGATCTCATGAGCCACCACAGCGGTTAGCTCGTTTACACTTTGTTTGCTAATGAGCGTGTCAAATAGCACGAGTCTGCGGAATGGCCCAAATCCCGTAAAGAAGGCGTTGGCCTTGCGCGTAGGCGGCAAGGTAACCCCAGGCTCTGGTAATG
>CAZGCK010000052.1:25758-26007 GCA_964524175.1 uncultured Bacteriovoracaceae bacterium
TTGGATCCGTCCATTGTGTAGACTCCCTGGATCTTAAAGTCCTCGGAGCGCGCATAGGTTTCGATCGCCGCTTTGAGTGGGCCGTCTGCTAGAGGGCTAAACTTGTTGAACAGTGGCATCAATAGAACAGGCGCTAAGAAAACGATCACAAGCTGAAATCCTGTCAGGGCGGTCCAAGCGTAGATCCATCCTCGACTTTCAAAAGTGCTGAAGAACCAGATCAACGCGGCGAGTATCGGGCTACCCAGC
>CAZGCK010000053.1:0-14461 GCA_964524175.1 uncultured Bacteriovoracaceae bacterium
CAGACGTATGACCGCATTGCAGCTAATAGCACCTCAGATGAAGCTGGAGTGGATGATGACATTGGGTTTCGCTTGGTCCGGGTGAAAATCGAATCCACGAAGCTGCCCCAGCAAGAGTAGAGGCTTGAGTATGAAGAAGTATGGGTGTCTTGGGTTCTGTTTGATTTTGTTGCTTCAACTGCAAGAGGCATCGTCCGCATCTGGGATGACGCAAGCACAGCAGCGCGCCGATCTCATTTTCAGAAGACTCGCCGGAAAGGCTCTTCATGCAAGTGATCCTCGGATGCCGATCATGACCCAACTCATTGAGCGAGGCGATGTGGCGGCCGCTGCTCGAGTCGCCATGGAGGACGAAGCATTTTACTCCTCGACTCTCAAGCATTGGGCCGCTTTGATGTCCAATCGCGATGGGAATCCGCTGGTTCCCTATGACGACTTTCAGATGCTGATCATAGGATTTGCGCGTGACGGATTAGATGCGCGCGAACTTCTTACGACCGACCTTGCTTACCGGAGCCAAGGCAGAGTCGGGAATCCCGGGGACTTCGATCTAGCTTACTTTGACCTCATTGGCTTGAGCTTTAAAAAAAATCTCGGTCAAGCCAAGCGGGAGTTTGCAAATGGCTTAGAGCCCGCAGGGCTGTTGACCACCGATGCCTGGGCCAAAGCTCACTATAGCGCAGGGACTAACCGCCGAGCTGTCCAATATGCGTTTCAAGAGTTTTTGTGTGCGCCCATCACCCAATGGAGAACCCCAAACCTGAACGATCGATGGGTCAGGCGCGATGTGGATCGCTTTATTGGCAAAGATAAAGATCATAGAACCTACCAGAACCAATGTCGAACTTGCCACGCTCCGATGGACGCCATGGCGGGTGCGTTTGCTAAAGTCGATTTTACGGACTCGTTCACATTTCGGGCTCAAGATGTTCACCCTAAGTACAACCAGAATATCGATGTTTTTCCGGAAGGGCGCGAGACGGCGGATGAGTCATGGGTGAATCTCCTCGCAGAGGCGCATGTTCAAGACGATTTCTTTGGCTGGCGGGGCAGGACCCGAGGCAGTGGAATTCGTCAGTTTGGGGAGATGATCTCCCACTCCAAGGCTTATGGAAAATGCTTTGCAAAAAGAGCATTCGTCGAAGTTTGCCGCCGCGAACCCGGTCATGAAGACGTCAGCGATTTAGAAGGGGTCGCGCTCAAATTTGAAGAGAGCGGCTACAAGTTAAAAGAGATTTTTGGACACGTGGCGGCTCTTGAGTCGTGCACAGGTGTTGAATCGATGGATCGGGAGATTCGAAGATGAGAAAGAAAGTCATTGAAGCAGCGACAGGGCTCGTAGTTGGGATCTCTATGAGCGTCAGTGCCTTTTCTAGTCCTGGAGCCACGGTAGCGATCAAGAGCTTTTCGCAATACTATGGCTCTCTTCAGAGCGCTACGGGGCTCCCGGCTTCTCGAACCGGGAAAGCAGCTTTTTATTATATCAATAATCTGTCTCGGTTCTCGAAGCAGGGCATGGTTCGTGAGTTGAGTCCAACGGTCCTGATCGCTTATGCCGCGCTGGCCGGGCATTTCTGCGATGAATGGGTGCGAAGAGCCGAGCAGCCGCCCGCAGAAAGCTCCATGGCTCAGTATTACGCCCGTGCTTTTTTGGGGAGAGGTGCGACTCCTCATGAAGAAAGGACCCTCCGAGAAATGGCTCGAGTCTTTAAACAAGACCCAGAAAACAGCGAACTACCGCCCGGCGAGCTTGATTTTCAGATCGCGATATCCGTTTGCACTTCGTTTGCTTCTTCAGTGGAGTTTATCGTTTTATGAAGAGAAAATCTGTTTTTTTGTCATTGGGATCTCATTGTTCCCGTCGCGATTTTTTTGGAGCTGGTATCGGAAGGTTCTATGGAACCTTGTTGGCGCCTTCTCTCATCACGCACTTGATGCTGCAGCAAAGAGCGCGTGCAGAAGGCCTTGCGGATCAGGGTCAGGATTCTGATGATGGGCTGATGCCGTTCTTGGTTTTTGACATGAGGGGAGGGGCGGCGTTTCCCGGCAACTTCTTGGTGGGCAAAGAAGGCGGGCCCGAAGATTTTCTCAACTCCTACGATGAACTCGGTTGGGACCCCAGAGCTGGCGGGGCACTGGATAAGAGGTTTGGCCTACCCATGGCCGCAAACGCCAGCAAGATCCTCGAGGGGATTGTCGAGGCGGCATCCCCCGCGGCGCAAGCTGGGCTGCGCATGGGCAGTCTATGCAACTTTTCTGTGAGTGACACCTCCTCCAATCCTTTGTCGGCATTGACGTTGGTTTCTAAAGCAGGATACCGCGGAGTTCATCTGGCCAATGGTTTGGGAACCGGCATCTCGGATTCAGGAGGCTACTCCAAATCTGCGCTCGAGGACTCGTTGTTCAAGCCCCTGCAATTGAAAAGCGTCAACGATGTTGGCGCCTCTTTGGGGTATGGACCTGTGTTTAGGGACTTTTCGGATGCCAAGCTGAAGGCGATGGGAAGGGCGATTCGCGACATGAGTTGGGAACAGAGCGCTCGCTTTGACTCGTTAAAGCAAGGCGCGCAGTTGGCTGCGCTCGCAGATGCAGGCTACGATAAAAACATGCAAAACGGTTCGAGGGTATCTGGGATCGATCCAAGGATGAGCGATGTTTTTCGAGAGTTGTACGATATCAATGCGGGTACCGATGAGAAGTCGAATAGTGCCCTTTCTGCTTCTGTCGTCATGAACGTTTTGAATCGCTCGACAGGGCCGGGCGCTTTGATGCTAGATGATTGTGACTATCATGACGGTAATTCGACCAAAGGCGATAGACAAGACAAGGAAATGGGCCTCCAGATCGGTAGAGCAGTCGAGGCCTCCTATCGACTCAAGAAGCCGCTTTTCTTTCAGCTCATTACAGATGGCGGAATATACGCTGATAAGGGAACTCGAAATTGGCGTGGCGACGCGAACACCAAAAGCATGACAGTGATTGGGCATTATCATCCTACCCGCACTCCTTCTCTCAGGAGAGTTCAGCTCGGTTCTTATTTAGACGGCCAATCAGTGAACCCTGATACGTTTGTGGGGTCCGAGTCTGCGCTTGGTAAAATCGCGTATGTGGTGCTCGCAAACTACCTCTTTGCTTGCGGAAAGTTGGGCAGCTTTGAGGCCATGCTGCCTCGCGGGCTCATTGAGCCTAAGCAATTTGATGACCTGCTGCTCTTTGGTTAGCTTGGCAAAACAAACGAAAGCGTTTGCGCGACTTGGGTGAATCTCAGAGCCAAGTCTGCGAAGTCCGACGTCACATGGTCAGCTTGGTCCGCGAAATCCGGCCTGCCCCGCGTGGCGTAGAGGATCGTCTTCATTCCCGCGCGCTGGCCAGCGAGCAGATCAAATTTGTAGTCTCCCACAAAGATCGCTTCATGAGGCGCGCAGCCCCAGGCTGAGCAGATCTTCAACAGCCCGGTAGGATCTGGTTTTGCCGGCGCGTCTTCGCGAGTCAGGACCTGCGAAAATCCCGTGAGCGCAAGGCGCTCGAGCGTAAGGCGCGTGGGCGCTCCCATGTTGCGGGTGAGTATGCCTAGATGAAGATCCATGCCTTTGAGGAGCTTCAAAAAATCGGCCATCCCCGGCATGAGCGTCGCTTCTTGCGCGCCCCTCAACTCATGCTTGAGAAGGATCTTCCAGCACTCGCGCTTGCGATCTCCCTCGGGGAGCTGCTCGACATATTCAAGAACAGGATGTTTGTCTAGAATCCCGATTTCGCGCCTCATGAGGTCGAAGTCGAGTTTCGAGTCGACGATCGTTCCATCCAGGTCAAAGATCACACCTTTTAGCTGAGGCCTCAAAAGGACCTCAAATCTTGGGCTAGGACCTCTAAGCTGGTCCGCATGCCTTTGATTGAGGTGAGGGCGTCCACAATTGGGCTCATCCAGGGGCTGCCGCCCGACTTCGCTGCACCGAAACTAACTCTTGGATAGGGTTGCATGCTTTTTGTTCTATCTCATGTTGGCGGTTCGCTAAAGGGACAGCTTGGCTATCCAGGCTTAGAACCTACGGTGTGCCCATTGTTAGCCGTAGAGGACCCTTTCATCTGGCTTCCCCACGCTTCCACCTCTATTTTTGAGTCGGGATTCTATGAGCCATAGCTTTCCAGCAGAGTGGATCTCAGTGCGAACCAGGTAAAGCGGCACCAGAACTTGATCTGGGAGGAGACCTGTCACCGCTTTGAATGAGACGCTTTCCATGAACAATCAGCGGAAGATCGCCCTCTCCCGTACTTTTGTTGAGGGACTTGAACTCACTGATGCATAGCCGAATCGCAGGCGTATCCGCAGCTGCACAGGCCTCAACTTCTGGGTGGTATTTTTCCAACAGAAAGCTTCGGCCGTCATACTCTCCCTGTTTGAGTGTGCCGCTATTGCAAAACACTAAGAGTCTCCAGCTACCAGGGCCCCAACCCCCAGAATAGTGCCTAGCAAGGTCATACGTTTTACCGTCGGAGCACATGAAATTTTTAGCGGGGTAAATTTCTTTAGATAAAATGCAATTATTAATTGCAGAGTGGTTATATTGGGGGCGTCTAGAGTCAGAGAACTTCAGTTAGAAGTTGGATTGGGACAAATATTCAACACTTCCCTCTGGTGTGACTATCCCTGTTTGCAGACTTGGAGCTGCCACGCGCGTCTCGCACCCTGACCTCACGCTGAACCTGTGTCGGGAGTTCACTCACCTGAAAGTCCGGTCACCTTCACCAAGAGTCGCTTCGTTCTGCGCCCATCAAACTCGGCGTAAAAGATCTGTTGCCAAGTCCCAAAATCGAGGCGTCCACGTGTGATGGGAGCGGTGAGCGCGTGGTTGGTGAGATGATGTCATCTTTGTGATTGATAGTCTCTTGAAGCCAGACCTCTTTGCGGCCATAACTGTAGGTGCCGTCATCATTCTCCACGCAGCCACAGTGCTGATACTTTTTAGCCAAGTGGGCGGGCACCTTATTTCGGGCTCTATCTAAAATGTACTGATGCGTGCGACCCGGGGCATGCGCTCGCCAAATCGGAAGTCGGTCGTGGTTGAACCATTTCAAAAGTTGCTCGGCCTTCACTCCCTGAGGTCAAATCAACGACAACTATTCAAAATCATTCGGACACAATCTGTAAGAATAGAGTCAAGTCTCTGACGATCTAATCAAGCATGACGCAAGTCTCCCGGCGCGCAGAAGATCGCCCTATAACGCATCTAATGCAAGCTGACTCGATACCCGATAAAGGTGTATGCTTTTGAGCCTCTTATTGAGGACCCTTCCAATTACATGGATCTTGTTAATTGTTGTGACATGTCCACAGCAAGGTCGTGCAGCGGGGAAAGTTGGGTCAGGCACACCCAGCTTGGGTGCCGGTTCTGGCTGTTTGACGGGGGTTTTAGAGAATGCTGGCATTGCGCATTTCTTTGATGATGCAGAGTACGTCGAAGCAATAAAGAAGATCACCCTCAGAAAAACCCTCGATCAGCATTTGGAAGGGGTTCGATTCGTCGCCTATAGTCCAGATGGAAGCAAGATCGTGAGCGCGTCTTACGATAATACGATCAAAATCTGGGATGTAGAGACAGGCCAGGAGCTAGCCAACCTCCCAGGGCATTCAAGCTTGGTCATTTCCGTCGCTTTTAGTCCGGACGGAACTCAGATCTTGAGTGCGTATAGTGATAATATGATCAAGCTCTGGGAAGCAGCGACAGGCAAAGAGTTGGGCAAACTTCCTGGGCATACTGGCTCGGTCAGTTTCCCCGTCTATAGTCCAGATGGAAGCAAAATTCTGATTGCGCCTTTCAATAATACGATCAAAGGGGGCGCAAAGACAGGCAAAGAATTAGCCAACCTTCCTGGGTATACTGGCTCGATCAGGTTCGCCGGATTTAGCCCAGATGTAAGCAAGATGGTGAGTGGGTCTTTTGATAAGACGATTATCATTTCGGATGCAGCGACAGGCAAAGTGCTAGCCTCCCTCCAAGGGCATATTGACGAGGTCATTTCCGCCGCATTTAGCCCGGACGGAAGCAAAATCGTGAGTGCATCTAAAGATAAGACGATCAAGATCTGGGATGTAGCGACAGGCAAAGAGCTAGCTACTCTCGAAGGGCATACTGACGGGGTCGTCTCCGCCGCATTTAGTCCAGATGGGACCAAGATCGTGAGTGCGTCTAGCGATAAGATGATCAAGATCTGGGATGTAGGGACAGGCAAAGAGCTAGCCTCCCTCGAAGGGCATAAGAATGAGGTCTGGTCCGCCGTCTTTAGTCCAGATGGAACCCAGATCGTGAGTGGTTCTCGAGATAACACGGTGAAGATCTGGGATATCCCGGTCAAAGCGCGGTCTGTGGTAAAAAGACCACCTCAGCTCGAAAGTCCAGCAATTGATCCTGCAGAGTACGTCAAAGCAATAAAGAAGATCACCCTCGGAAAAACCCTCGAAGGGCACTCTGGCGAGGTGTGGTTCGCTGTCTATAGCCCAGATAGAAGCAAGATCGTGAGTGCGTCTCGAGATAAGACGATCAAGATCTGGGATGCAAAGACAGGCAAAGAGTTAGCCACCCTCGAAGGGCATTCGAATACGGTCTACTCCGTCGCATTTAGCCCAGATGGTACCCAGATCGTGAGTGCGTCTAGCGATAAGATGATCAAGATCTGGGACGCAAAGACAGGCAAAGAGTTAGCCACCCTCGAAGGGCATTTGAATAAGGTCTACTCCGCCGCATTTAGCCCAGATGGAAGCAAGATCGTGAGTGCGTCTATTGATAAGACGATCAAGATCTGGGACGCAAAGACAGGCAAAGAGTTAGCCACTCTCGAAGGGCATTCGGTTACGGCCATGTTCGCCGTCTTTAGTCCAGACGGAAGCAAGATCGTGAGTGGATCTGCAGATAAGACGATCAAGATCTGGGACGCAAAGACAGGCAAAGAGTTAGCCACCCTCAAAGGGCATTCGGACATTGCCTATACCGTCGCCTTTAGCCCCGACGGAAGCAAGATCGTCAGTGCATCTAAAGACAAGGTACTCAAGATTTGGAATGTAGAGACAGGCAAAGAGCAAGCCACCCTCAAAGGGCATGCGGACCAGGTCTTGTTCGCCGCCTTTAGCCCCGACGGAAGCAAGATCGTGAGTGGATCTTTAGATAAGACGATCAAGATCTGGGATGTAGAGACAGGCAAAGAGTTAGCCACCCTCGAAGGGCATTCGAATACGGTCATGTCCGCCGTATTTAGTCCAGATGGAACCCAGATCGTGAGTGCGTCTAGCGATAAGACGATCAAGATCTGGGATATCCCGGTCAAAGCTCGGTATGTGGTAAAAAAACCACCTCAGCTCGAAAGTCTAGCAATCGATCCTGCAGAATACGTCAAAGCAATAAAGAAGATCACCCTCAGAAAAACCCTCGAAGGGCATTCTGACGACGTATGGTCCGCCGACTATAGCCCAGATAGAAGCAAGGTCGTGAGTTCGTCTGTCGATAAGACGATCAAGATCTGGGATGCAAAGACAGGCAAAGAGTTAGCCACCCTCGAAGGGCATTCGGGTGGGGTCTATAACGTTGCCTTTAGCCCAGACGGAACCAAGATCGTGAGTGGATCTGGAGATGGGACGATCAAGATCTGGGATGTAGAGACAGGCAAAGAGTTAGCCACCCTCAAAGGGCATTCGGACAGTGTCTATACCGTCTCCATTAGTTTAGACGGAAGCAAGATCGTGACTGCGTCTCGAGATAAGACGATCAAGATCTGGGATGTAGAGACAGGCAAAGAGTTAAGCACCCTCACAGGGGATTCTTATTGGTTCTCCGCGACATTTAGCCCGGACGGAACCAAGATCGTAAGTGCGTCTTACGACAAGACGATCAAAATCTGGGATGTAGAGACAGGCAAAGGGTTAGCCATCCTCAAAGGGCATTCGGACAGAGTCAATGCCGTTGCCATTAGTCCAGATGGAAGCAAGATCGTGAGTGCGTCTAAAGATAAGATGATCAAGATCTGGGATGTAGCGACAGGCAAAGAGCTAGCTACCCTCAAAGGGCATTCGGACAGTGTCTTTACCGTCGACTTTAGCCCAGATGGAAGCAAGATCGTGAGTGCGTCTAACGATAAGACGATCAAGATCTGGGATGTAGAGACAGGCAAAGAGTTAGCCACCCTCAAAGGGCATTCACACTGGGTCAGATCCGCCGTCTTTAGTCCAGATGGAACCCAGATCGTGAGTGGTTCTCGAGATAACACGGTGAAGATCTGGGATATCCCGGTCAAAGCGCGGTCTGTGGTAAAAAGACCACCTCAGCTCGAAAGTCCAGCAATTGATCCTGCAGAGTACGTCAAAGCAATAAAGAAGATCACCCTCGGAAAAACCCTCGATAAGCATTCGAATAGCGTTCGAGGCGTCGCCTATAGCCCAGATGGAAGCAAGATCGTGAGTGCGTCTTACGATAAGACGATCAAGATCTGGGACGCAAAGACAAGCCAAGAGTTAGCCAACCTTCCTGGGCATACTAAGTGGGTCAATTCCGCCGCATTTAGCCCAGATGGAAGCAAGATCGTGAGTGCATCTAATGATAGTACGATCAAGGTCTGGGAAGCAGCGACAGGCAAAGAGTTAGCCACTCTTTCTGGACATGCTGACGGGGTGAGGTTCGCCGCCTTTAGTCCAGATGGAAGCAAGATCGTGAGTGTGAGTGCGTCTTTTGATAAGGCGATCAAGATCTGGGACGCAAAGACAGGCAAAGAGCTAGCCAGCCTCCAAGGGCATTCTTCCTGGATCTGGTCCGCCGCCTTTAGTCCAGATGGAAGCAAGATCGTGAGCGCGTCTAACGATAAGACGATCAAGATCTGGGACGCAAAGACAGGCAAAGAGCTAGCCACCCTCGAAGGGCATGCGAATGGGGTCTGGTCCGCCGCCTTTAGTCCAGATGGAAGCAAGATCGTGAGTGCGTCTAACGATAAGACGATCAAGATCTGGGACGCAAAGACAGGCAAAGAGTTAGCCACCCTTTCTGGGCATACTAGGTCGGTCAATTCCGCGGCATTTAACCGAGATGGAAGCAAGGTCGTGAGTACGTCTCACGATAAGACGATTAAGATCTGGGACGTAACATCAGGCAAAGAGCTCGTCACTCTCTCAGGGCATGCGGAGCAGGTCTGGTCCGCCGTCTTTAGCCCAGACGGAACCCAGATTGTGAGTGCGTCTAGCGATAAGACGATCAAGATCTGGGATATCCCGATACCTGCTCAGGTTATCCCGATATCTGCTCAGGTTAAGTTAGAGCTGGCAGCAGCACCGAAAAAGTCCAAAGCTAAATTGAATAGTGCCGATGACGTCAGAGCAACGGCAAAGTCCTCAGATCCAGACGCCGGCTCACTCAAAACGTTGGTAGAATTGGCAGACTCCCGGCGCTCGGCTCTTTTAGAAAGTGTTCAGGTAGACGCCCAGCAGTCGTGGAAAGCGGATCCCACCCAATACTTTAAAACTGTACTCAGGCAAAAACTAAAAGCCGCGCTGACTCAATTTGATATCGAGAAGGAGGTTAAAAAAGTAAAAGCAACAAAGCAAAGCACAAGATCAAAACATGCTTTGACTCTCCTTTACAAAGAGCTTGTAGTCGAAGACTCGCACGTCCTTTGGCTAGCCGACAAAAAGCCCGATTTAGCTTTTGGAGAAGAACTGATTGTCCCCAAGTCTGAGCAGATCCTCGAGATAACCCCAATTAAAAAGCCGGTCATTGATCAGCTGGTAAAGCTAGGCGAGATTGGTAGCAATGTTGATAAGCGCCTCTTAGAACAGATGCTTTCTACGGTCGACGAGGGTTTACTCAAAGAACTTCAAAAAGCGGGCTATACCATTTTCGTATCGCGCAATAATATCACCCATGCGGCCACAGATCTTCGCGGGCAAAGTTTCGGCAGTAGTGGCTACGCGGTAGATTTTGCTGAGGGCGTGCACCAAATAACCCCAGAAAAGGGCCACTATATTGTGGCCAGGTCTTACATGAAAGATGGCGTCTTAGTGATGGATATGGCTACCGTCATGCACGGGATTGGGCATGCTGTTGACTTAGTACTCAAAGCGAAAGGCGCGGATAAAGACCCCCTTCATGTTGAGAAGAACTTTGCCGAGGCTTTTACACAAGAGCATCAAAAGCTCCCGCCCTACTTTCACAATCAAAAAGAATTTATTGCTGAGGTATTTGCACGGTACTCACTAGACAAAGAGCGCACTCAACGTGAGTTTCCTTTGGCCGCCGCTGCCTTCGAAAAAACCGGTCTTCCCAAAACGATCGTGGATGGTAAGGCACTAAATCAGCTCTATCAGACCATGATAGCCGCTGCCCCGGTGAGTGCCCAGCCCGATCCATTGGGAGTCTTGGGTCAGTTTGAGGCCATCAGAAACGCTCGACGCCAGCAAAAGAAGCCGAGCGAGCCGTACATCATAGAACTCAATGGTGAGGCTGGGGCCACGCAAGCGTTAGCTCGGCAGCTTGGTCCCCAGCTCACCAGAATGCGCGCCCCGCAGGTTGGCCCCTTTCGCCTTGATGAAGGCTTCGCGCATCTGAATCCCACTACGTTTAATAGCTCGACGGAGTTTAAAAAGTTCCTGGGTGGGATTGCAAGCAGCCACGGAAAGCTCATCTATATGGATGATTTCTCTGGAATCACAGATAGCTCGCCAGGGTTTAAAATTTTAAAGGAGTTTAATGAACGCATGGGAGACCTGGCGCCCCTTGTGTTAGCTGGCAGGAGTACAGAGCGAAAGGCATTTATGAATCAAATGCCTACTACATTGAGGCGACAAATTACAATCGATCCACTGGCAAAAAACCAAGTTGCTGAACTCGTGCGACGGGTAGCTAGTAATGAGGGATACGAACTCACTCAGGAGGCACTTCGTGAGCTCGAAGTGAGTAAATCTGCTAGCAGTTTTGACTCGGCTATCAGGTTTTGGGCAGGCGCTAAACAGCAACAGCTTCGTCGTTCAATCGACTTGGCCGGAGAAATCAAAAGGCAACCTGAAGCAGTTTCTTACGTTTTGGCCAGAGATGTTTTAAAAGCTGGTTTAGGTAGTGCAAAAGACCCACTCCAATTAATTATGGACATGGTGGGTCTGGATGCAGTCAAAGCGAAGATACATAAAATCATGGGTTCTGTGCTTTTGGCTAAGCGCGAAGAAGAGCTTGGTTTAGAACAATCAAACCCACCTCGTTTAAATCTTTTGTTTTCGGGTAACCCGGGTACCGGCAAAACTAAGGTGGCGACTTTGCTTGCCCAAGGCCTTTTTAGAAGTGGCTTTTTAAAAAGTGATGCCGTGGCGAGAGTCAAGGTTCAAGACATCCTTGCCGGCAATCCCGAGCAAAATGTAAAAGAGCTTTTCGAAAGAAATAAAGATGGGGTGATCTTTATCGATGAGTTTCATCAGCTTGCTGACACCCCGGAGGGGAGGCGTGCGTTTCGCGCGATGATTCCGTACCTTGCAGAGCCAGAGTATCGTCGCACTGTTTTTATAGGTGCTGGCTATGCAGAAGAATTGGGTACGATGCTGCGTGAAATTGACCCAGGCGCTGAACGAAGATTTACCTCTCTGCCATTTCCGGATTACACGGCAAGCCAAATACCTCAAATAGTAAAAATTATGTTGGCTGAGCGTCATCTAAAAGCAAGCGACGAAGTCAAAAAGTCATTAGCTGAACGGGTACTTCGTAAGCAAAGAGCGATGAAAAATCCGGGCAATGCCGGCGACGTAGAAACTGTAATTGAATCAAGTCACGACAATCAAAAGGAACGGCTTGCCAAGCTCCAAGTAGACGGCAAAAATATTAGTCGTGAGCAGATCGCGACCCTCGAAGAGGGGGATGTGGTACTCGGGAGCGCGCATACGGTCGAGTCTGTTTGGAAAGAAATTGACGCTGTAAAAGGACTAGAAACGACTAAGGAGCATCTGAGGGCTATTCAGGATCTGATGGATTACAATAAAGCAACCGGTGAGGATGTGCTCACAGGAGTTGAGCCTTATTTCATTCTCGAAGGTCCCTCCGGTAGCGGTAAGACTATGATGGCTGGTCTTATCGGTAAGTTGTTTGCTGCTAATGGTGTGATTCCGGATGATACTCTTGTCACAGCCAAAAGCGGAGACCTACAAGGCGGGTATTTGGGTAATTCGACTACGCTTGCTATTCGAAAGCTCTTCGAATCTGCGTGGGGGAAAACGTTGTTTATAGATGAAATTGGCGCAATTGCTTCAATTAAAGGCGGGTACGAAGAGCAAGCCATTAAGGAAATGCTAACGCAAATGGAAGGCAATAGAGGTAAGTTTGTCCTCGTCGTTGCAGATTATCCCAACAAGATAAACAACTTTTTGGCCCTAGATGCTGGGCTGCCGAGACGCTTTGGGGGCAATCGCGTGACACTCACCGCGATGTCGGCTCGAGATGCAACAGATCAACTCCATGATTTACTCGGTAAAATGAATCTCGAAGCAAGAGAACTCGATCATTCTATCGAAAAGCGCCTTAAGGTAATCGCTAATCTCCCGGGCTGGGCAAGCGGCGGTGACGTCCGCACGTTGGCGAATAAGGTAAAGACTTTTCATGCTGCTGAAATGATGAAGCTGATCCGGGCAAAAAAACAAGAGGGTGTCGATGTTAAAAAGGTTCTGCCCGAAGTCATGAAAAAGGCACTAGACCTGATCGAAACTGAGATTAGAAAGCGTCCTGATCCCAACCAAGACGAATCTAAAACAACGGGCAACCTTTCTTTCGATAAGCAGCGAAAAACTGAATCCAAGAGTGAAGAGAGAATCCAAATGTCCGCGAATCTCAGCGATGTCGAAAAGCAGCAGTTTGATGCTATGGCCATAGTTGATAAGAAGTTTGGCGATCAATTTAATAAGGATCCAGAGGAACTAACTCGTCAAGAAAACGATGCTCAAAGTGCGTATAATCAAGCATTGGCAGAAGAGCTTGGGGTCACACCCGAAGCGGCCCAACAAGTTCGAGTGCGCATGAAGGTCAAAGTGAAAAAGATGGTCGAAGTCATGACGGTGAGTGAGCGCCAGCGCTTTGAGTACCACTGCCCCTATTGTGATAGGGTCGAAAGTAAGTCTTGTCATTACATAAATTACCCGCTTGAGTGGAAGATTGCACACTCTCTCAAAAAGCCCTGGTCAGAAAAAGTCAAAACCAAACAAAAAAAAGAAATCGAAAATGAAGAGATTCAAGAGCATAAAGTTGATCTCTGATCAGGCTTGCGATCGGCTACCTATTGAAGCGCAGCTAAAGTTATGTTGGCCAAAATTTTTACAAATATTCAACACTTCCCTGTGGCGTGGCTATCCCTGTTTGCAGACTTGGAGCTGCCACGCGCGTCTCGCACCCTGACCTCACGCTGAACCTGTGTCGGGAGTTCACTCACCTGAAAGTCCGGTCACCTTCACCAAGAGTCGCTTCGTTCTGCGCCCATCAAACTCGGCGTAAAAGATCTGTTGCCAAGTCCCAAGATCGAGGCGCCCACGTGTGATGGGAGCGGTGAGCGCGTGGTTGGTGAGGTAGGACTTGAGGTGAGCATCCCCGTTGTCTTCGCCCGTTTGGTGATGGAGGTAGTCGCGTCCATAGGGCGCGAGGTTCTCGATCCACTGAGAGATGTCGCTGAGCAATCCGCTCTCAGCATCGTTGATGTAAACACCGGCCGTGATGTGCATCGCGCTCACGAAGCAAAGTCCGTCGGTCACTTTGCTTCGCTCGAGAGTCGCTTCTACGTGCTCAGTCACGTTGACGAGCGCGTAGCGTTTCGGAATCTCAAAGTAGAGATGCTCGGTGTGATGGATGTAAGGAGCCCGTTCGACATGAGCTACCACTTCGTGGCGTTTAAAACCGGGGCTGCCGTGGGGATCCAAGAGCCAATCAGAAGGCTTCAGAGGCATAGGCGACTAACTTGTCCCAGCCTGTCTTGGAGGGCAACGACAATCCTTTGACGGGCCGTAGTCAGGAGTTGCAGTCACCTTCTGTTTCGCGAACAATAAGAAATCTATGCAAAGCATTCTGTTCGCTACTTTGGTTTCTGTGCTCATTGTCAGCTCAAGCTTCGCAGCTCCTCCCACCGCGGCGAAACCCGCTGCCAAAGCTGCTGGTATTGCGACACCCAAACCGACACCCAAAGCAAAAGCACCCGGAACAGCTCCCGAGAAAACGCCGGCCACGCAGGCACCCGATGCTCAGCCATCAGCAGTAACGGGAGCTTCACCCGAGGTTCCTACGACTGACCCAGTGCCGGGCGCCGCTCTACCGGGCGGTGAGCCTCCTCCCGTGACGGATCTCTTGACTCCACTCCCGCAGGCCGCTGTGTTTCGCAATTGGGGCTTCTCGCTTTCGCTTAATATTCCGCATCCGATATTCGCCGAGCTTGAGCATCGATTTACGCCTAAGTCGAGCAGGGGCCTCGGCGCCGG
>CAZGCK010000053.1:14492-25896 GCA_964524175.1 uncultured Bacteriovoracaceae bacterium
AGCCTCAAAATCGGCAATCTCCCAGTCAAGTTGAGCATTGGTGCAATCGACGCGCGACTTCGTTGGTATCCCTGGAGCAAGTCTTTCTACATGGGTGCTGCGCTTGGCGTGCAAAGATTCTCAGGTCAAGCAACCGACTCTATTCCTGTCACAGTGAGCGGCACTACGGTGAATATCCCTACAACAGTCAAGGTGGACATCAACAGCCTCTACGTCACGCCTCAACTGGGTTGGCTGTGGATCTGGGACAGCGGATTTTTGCTAGGCTTTGACCTAGGCGTGCAAGTGCCGATCTCGCCAAAAACTACATTGGAGATCACATCGGATAACAGGGTGGCAAATGTCGCTCTTGCGCTGGTCCAGGAGACCGCTCAATTCAAGAAACTAGAAAAGGACATCACTGATGCCGGCGATAAGATCGGCAAGATCCCATTGCCTGCGATTACGGTTTTCAGAATTGGTTGGATGTTCTAGTCAATGCAGCCAGAGTAAATGGATTTTTTAGGCACTCTGTTTTTCGGCACTCAGGGTGCCAGTAACAGCGCGAGATTCATCCATACCCAAGCGAGCATCATAAAAAACAGCGCCATTGCCAATAACCACGCTTTAAAAAAAGTGCGGTGAAAAGGCAGAATCGAATACCAAGATCTAAACAGCAGTTCTGGATTAGATCCTTCGAGCACGGCTTTGAGCTTTGGAAAAACCTCATCTACGATCGATGCAAGCGTCGCATGACCCCATGCTGCTGAAGCATCGGCGGGTTTTCCCCAATAGCCGCTGATCTGCTTCGAGAGACGCTGGCGAAGTCGGCCATAGTGTGAAGGACTTGACCATGCACGTTCTGAAAGAGTCGGTTGCGCAGGCCCCACCTGTGACGGATCGATCGCCATCATCACTGAAGTGTCGCGTCGCCCACCATGTTCTTTGATGTCCAAAAAGAGAGGTGACTCTTGAACTTGTTGAGCCGTCACCTGCGAAGAAGAGAGCGACACGAAAATAGGGAGAGGCTTGTTGCCTACGCCTCCAAAATAGTGCCGATAAAGCCGGATAAACCTCGTCGAACGATAGATGCATTGGCCGGCTTCTTCGACTGCCGTCACTTGCTTGGGGCCGCCGTGGCCCGAGAAGCATGCAAAGTAAAAGAACCCTTCTTTGATCAGCGCGCGAGTGGCGTCGACTAGCCAATCGCGCAGCACATGGGGCCTCACCTTGATCGCAACGGATTGAGTGAACGAGTCGCGACCCAGAGGGACCGCGGGCATAATGACGACGCTCCAGCCAGTCAGGTCGCGCTCGATTCTCTCGCCCATCAGCTCGCAGAGCCGAGAAGCCTCGAGTAAGTCGGTGCCGAGCGGAAGGTGAGGCCCGTGGTCCTCAAGCGGGGCCACGGCAAAGAGAAAAAGAGTCTTCTCCCGAGGCAAAGCTTTGACTTGATCTGCGGTGAGGCGAGCAAACTGAGAGGGCATCTGTTCTTAGGCTAAACCAGATTGCCGATTCACGCTAGCGGACGGACCTTAGGACTCGAGATTGAACACGCGGGCCGCGTTTTTTCCCAGGACAAGCTCGGACTGCTCTTCCGTCATCGTGCCGGCATCTATGCAGGTGCGAATGCGTCTGAGGCCGACATCAAGATTGTCGCCGACGAACGGCCAATCAGTGCCAAAGAGGACGCGCTCAGCACCCACGCGACGGACGGCTTCTCCGATCACCTCGGCGGGCTGCCACGAGGTTTCGACAAAGACGTTGTCGTGGTCCTCGACCAAATCCAGCGCTACGTGAGGCTCATGAAAGTTCATGTGCGCAAGAACAAAGCGAGTGTTCTTAAACTCTTTAAACCAAGGTGCGTAGCGCTGCGCTTCGCCCTGAAGTGGGTCTTTATACAAAAGGCGAGTGTGGATGCACCCCGTGTGAAGAATCACAGGCAAGCCTAGCTCCGCGGCGACCCTAAGAAGCGTTCGATAGCGATCCGAGTCTGGGCCTTCGCCATCCGAGGGGGGATGAATCTTGAGCGCTACCGCGCCCTTCTCTGCTAGGCGCCGCAGGTGCATAGCGGGTCGCGGAGCATTTTTTGCGATGTTGACGACGGGCTTGAGTCTAGGCTCGATGGCGCATGCTTGTAGAATGAACTCGTTAGTGATGAACGGAGGGTGCGCAATGACCATCGTGTAATCAACATTAGACTGGTTCATCCCTTCGATCAGGTCGTTGACCGTGGATTCGATAATAAGACTAGGAAGCGGGGCCAGGCCTGCGACTTCGTCCAATAGGATCCTCATCGAATCCGGGAGATGGCGCAAGATCCCTTGCGCTTTGTGCATGGATCCGGTGACTGGTCTCAGCCAGGTGCGGGCGCGTTTACGCAACTCTTCGATCACCGGCTTCGCTTGCAGCGGCGTGATCGCGTCCAGGCGATTAGGAAAAATATGCGTGTGAGAGTCAATGACGAGTGGCATGGGCAATCGGTCTCGTGATTTTGATCGAATAGACAGGGTTCTTTTCAAAGTCCTCGACGATAGTGTTGAACAGCGCTTCAGTCATCATGGAGCCTTTCTTTTCGTCGATCACCATCGATTCGACAGCGTCCGGAAGAAAAAACAGAAGCTTTTGCATAAAGCCCATGAGGCCACGTTTCTGGCCTCCGATGCCCTTGATGTTTCTAAAGCCTACGCCCTTATGGGGGCCGTAGTAGATATCGGCATCTACGGTGTGCTGGATATACTGCTTGCCGTCCATCCAGTACTCAAGTGCGGGACCATAACCAATCTTGAGGTTTGCGGGCAGGATATGGTCTGGGAACCGGTGGAGGTAGGGTTGCGTGTAGAAGAGCTTCACATGGACTTGAAACTCAGGATCCTTGTTGTCTGGGTCCGGGGACCAGATTCCGTTGCTCAGATTGCATGCTGGCAGCGAAAGGCCCAGGTCAATGTGATTGTCCGCTATGGCTTTTTCAAAGGCTGCGCCAGGTGCCCAGACCACTACACCCTGTTTTTTGATTTCGCGCGCGAGAAGGCCGAACGCGCGGAGCGTGGTGAGGTGATCTGCGGCGGCGGCTCTAAAGAACCCATCCCACAGGGCCTGCGAAGGTTGGTACATCACGGGGCTACGAATGAGAGCCGTGTTTCTTTGGTCAATTGGCTGAAGACTTCGGATAATATCCACTGAGTGGATAAACGACATAAAGGTCGGATAAAGTTTTTCGTCGAGTGCTTCACGCTGGATTTCTGCTGTCGTCAAAATCGTCGGTAGCCGGTGGGGAATGTTGGCGGCCCTTGCGTGATGAAGCTGAAATAGCCCCAGCACGAGGCCGAAAAGGAAGTACGATTTGTTAAACATTTTCACCTAGATAGACTTACTTTCTATGGGTATCGGGATTTATCTCAGGTATCGCAAGGTGTCAATTAAAGTAAATGCTCGTTAAGAAACCCTTTTTAAGCTAAAAACCCATTCACCCATGATGAGCGCTTTTGTATTTGGAACGATTGGAATCGCTTCTTCCTACTGGCTAGGGTCTTTTTACTTTAGGTTAACTCCTAGCGTTATATTTTTGTCGATTCTAGTTTCGAATGTAGCGGGCTTTGTTGCTTTGCTCTCGACGCTTACGCTGGAGCGCCAAGACTGGGCACGTCGCTACTACATGAACCGCTCGATTACGACCTGGTCTGTTCTATCTGGATTTTACTTCGCTATCTTGTTCATTTGCATTCCTGAATTGCGTAGCTTTCACGTGATTGGGGGGATGTTTTTGCCTCTGCTTTTCAGCACGGGCTTTATGATTCCTCTTTTTGGAGTCGCCCAAGATCGTATTATTGGTCGCGCACAGCGCAAAGCTCAAGAGAAGGCGCGTGCGCAGCAGCGCGACACGCTTCAGCACTCAGTTTGATGAAACTGCCTCCTGAGCCTGTTGTTAGAAACCGTCAAACCCAAGCATTACACCCCCCTTCCTAACCAGATTTTTAGCTGATATACCTAAGAGACAACCTTGAATCGGGAGCTTTGAGTCATGCAACACGCCTCGCAACACGTTTCCCAAGAAGAAGATTATAATCTGGTCGAAACCTGGCTGCGCAAAGACCCTTCGCGTTGGGCAGCAGGATTTTTAGCTGGGCTTTTCGCGGGAGTCGTTGCTCTCGGATTGGCAAGTATCATCAGCGTGATGGCGGGCAAGGAGTTTACCTTCGCCGTAAAATTGATGGCAACACCGCTGCTCGGCTCATTTGCAACCGAAGCGGGAACGCAAGCTGCGGCAGTCATTGCGGGCTTCATCTTATTCGAAGCTATTTGCGCGTTTTGGGGATTGGTTTTCGCGCACTTCACTCAGACCAACCATCTGTCTTCGCTTCTGGCAATGGGGTTGGTGTGGGGGTTGTTTAGCTGGATTTTTATTTGGAACCTTTTTCTTCAGTCTTTTGATCCGATTTTCTGGGCGCAGATCAGCGCAGGCGCAGTCTTTCCGATTTGCTTAGCGTATGGAATTTCGCTCACTTCGGTGGCGTTTTTTGATCGCATCATGGGCGGGGACAATTGAGACAAACGCTGACGGCAGCGCTAGCTTTGCTGGCTCTGCTATCGGCATCCGGTTGTTCGACTGTCCTTTTTGTCCGTGAAAAAAACCGTAGAACCTACGCTCCTCCTGTGTACGAGCTGAATCGACCTCGATTTTTCTTTGGTTTAGCGGGTCCTGATACGGATGTTTATTTGGATCGCATCTGCCTGGGCAAGGAAGCGGATCAGGTTTCGACGACATACACTCTCTCGAACGCCTTAGCTGGGCTCTTAACTTTGGGGATCTATAGTCCACGCACGGTGAAGGTTTGGTGCCAGCTATGAGAATACCGCTAGCGGTGCTTATTGCGGTGCTGTCGACAGGGTGCGCACGCATCGTGATTCATCGCAAGTCCGATGCTCCGCTTCCGGTTGAGCGTGTGACCGAGCGCTACACTGTGGTGGCGTTTGGCAATCATTCGATGTCAGCGCCGATCAGCCTCGCCGATCGCTGTCCCGAACCTTTGGTGTGGCAGGACGCGACGACTGAAGTGAATGGGTGGCAGGCGTTGGCTCGCGTGGCGACAGTGAATCTTTACTCTCCGTGGACGGTCGAGGTCACTTGCGTTAGGCGCTAGGAGTTGCGCTTTGTCATTTCCTCAGTGGCGAGCTGAAACTTCTCGTGCAGCTTCTCGATCTGCTCTTCCTGATTCTTGCGGTAAGTCTCGATGCGGGTACGTTCGCGCTCGCGGATCTTTTCGAATTCTTTCTCATGGCTGTCTTTCTCGGCGGCCAAAGTCTTTTCATGGTTTTTGCGGCCGGCCTCGAGGTCTTTGGAGATGACCTCTTCTTGACGAGTGAGCTCTACTTTGTAGGCTTTTTGAGCTTCTTCGAGTTGCTTCTTCTGACTTGCAGCCAGGGACTCGAGATTATGCTGATGCTCGGACTCCATGTCCTGCACTTCGGCCTGCTGCTGAGCGCGACGTTGCTGAAGGTACTCTTTGTACTTCAGCTCTTCGTCAGCGTTTGAATTGTTGGCGCGACCGATGTTCATCGAAAAATAAATCCCACTTCTCCTCATTAGGATACCGGAGTCAGTTGCTTCAAAAAATAGGTAGAAACTGCCGCATCGAAAATGCCTGCTATTCATTCGATCAGCACAAAAGGCTGAGAGACTCGCTCTTAGGTTGAAAGACCCGTTTTCGCGCGTCTGAGAATCTGCGTGGTGCTGCGGCCTTTGACGTAAGGAAGCGATACGACTTTGCCTCCCCAGCTCTGGACTTCTCGTCCTCCGACAATCGTGTCGACCGTCCAGTCTCCTCCTTTTGCGAGGATCTTAGGGCGGATTTTGAGGATGACTTCGAGAGGCGTCGCTTCTTCGAACCAGGTGACATAATCGACAGCCTCGAGCGCAGCTATGACTTCGAGGCGATCGGCAAGGGGATTGATGGGTCGGCCTGGGCCTTTATTCAGCATGCGCACAGAATCGTCCGAGTTGAGCGCGACAATGAGGATGTCGCCCAGCTTGCGTGCGCGTTCGAGGTACGTGACGTGTCCTTTGTGGACGATGTCGAAGCAGCCGTTAGTGAAAACGACTTTCGCTCCTTTGGCGAGTTTCTTAAGCGCGGCCGGTGACTTGATTTTGGAGAGAAGCTTGCGGGGAGCAGACTTCGTTTTTTTCACAGGTAAGCGATTTCGGTAGGCTGTAGATCGACGACCAGGTCGTGCCAGCAGCGTTTGCGGCGATCAAAAAGCGCCCAAATCAGGCCGATCCCGGCGAAACCGACGCTGGGTAAGAAGAAGAACGCTCGCAAGAAGATAGCGGTAGCGCTTCCATTCAAAGCGAGTCCAAAGAGGCGCTTGCCAAGAGTAGTGCTAAAGGCGACTTCTTGAGCAGTCGTGATCGCCCAGTTAAACACACAGAGAAAAAGCAAGGCTACCATCGCGATTCCTGGGCTGATGAGTAAATCCGGGCTCAAGTCCTGATTCCACAGCGCCAAGCTCAGAGCGCCCAAGCAAAGGCCCAGATTAAAGAGGGTATCAAAACAGTAAGCAAAGAGGCGTTTGACGAGGTATCCGAAGCCAAACATGGCCTGCTGTTCAGCGAGTTCCTGAAGCTTAGGCGCGGCTGGCGAAATCACGGGACGCTGTTGAAGCGGAGCTGTGAAAGGCGAGTGTTTGTGGGTACGGGGGGGTTGGGCAGGCATCGTTCTAGGTGCGCTAGGCGCAGTAGGCACAAACGTGCGATGGGGCGCTGTCGGTTGGGGCGCTGATTTTGCTGCGACAGGGACGGAGATTCTCGGGGCAAGATTGCTGGGGCGAGGAGGGAGCTTAGTAGTCATGGGCGCATAGGTGGGTTTGCCGGCTGCCGATGCTCCTGCAGCCGCTGCCCGAGAGATCGATGCGTGACCCGTGTTGCCTTTACCCATCGGCGCATAGGGGAGGCCATCCGAGAAAGGATGAAAACCCAAACCGTCATTGACGGGAACAAACTCAAGAGGCTTCTGTTTCATTTCAGGCTTCAATTCCATTCAAGTCATCCTTATTTGGCCTAAACAGCCTAACTAACCGTGTTTTTTTGTCAAGAGAAGGGAGCGATAGGCGGATGTCAGAAGGCTGACGCCATAGAGTGCGGCCGTTTCGGCTCGCAATACGAGAGGGCCAAGTGAGATCCGAGTGCACTGTGATTGAGTGAGGAGTTCTCGCTCTTGGGTGCTCCATCCGCCTTCAGGTCCGATGAGAAGGCGTGCGGTAGAATCAATGTTTGTATCCCAACCGATCGACCCGAGCTCAGGGGCTGATACTCGCGCGCCTTCGTCGCACCAAAAGCGGGGGGCCTGCGGGCTCGAAGGGCTTTCGACCAGAATTTCTTCGAGGGTTCGAGGATGCGTGACTTCTAGTTTGTTGAGTCGCCCGCATTGCTTTAAGGCTTGGTCCGCGATCTTTTGCCAGCGTTCTTGAAACACTTCTGGCCCCTTGCTCTTGATTTGGACCACAGTGTGCGCAGTCACGAGGGGTTGAAGGGAACTTACTCCCAGTTCCACGCATTTTTCTACAACCCACTCCATGGCGTCACCTTTGAGGACCGCGATTTCGAGAGTGAGTGGAGTAATCGCGGTGCTGAGTTGGACGTCGGGAGCACGATTGGGTGTGTCCGTGGCCGGCACTTCGAGGCGAGGCATGCCTCCTTTGATTCTGAGGATCGCGGGCGCTGAGTGACCTTGGCCATCGATGGCCTCGACGGAGTCGCCGTCTTTGAGTCGGAGCACACGAACCGCGTGGTTGGCTTCAGTCTCCGCGAGCGTGACAGGGCGATGAGGCTTGGGAAGTTGCGGGCACAGAATGCGTCTCATGGTGTGACCTTTTGAATTAGCACGCAGGGCGAGCTTCTCAAATTGTGGAGTTGGAAGGGCGGAGGGGTAAATAGCTTCTTTTAAAGCTTAATAAAATTGAATACTTATAACTCAATTGAAGGGTCATTCAATCACTTCATAGAATATATTGCGGCGCACATAGAGCTCAGTCTTTCCCACTTCTTGCAACTTGGGCGTTAAACACATTTGCGTCGGTCGCGTCTGCAAACGTCGCTTCGATCCTCGTGCGCGAGGTGAGGGCAAAATCCAGCATGCGTCTCATCAGGAGGCACGCGAGTTCTTAAAATGTTTTGTTCTTATTCCCCTTGGCAAACCTACGTACGGCCAAAAGTGGGGCTCCCAATGAAGCGAGAAGAACTCGTTGTTCAATACGAAAAGCAGCTTACTGTTCGGTGCAGAAATTAGGGTGTTGCTTGTAGCTTAAGAATTGGCTCGTAAGCTCCGCTCATCGACAACTCGTCGCCTTTTAGGCCGCCAAAGCCATGTCGCACGACGAGTGATGTTTTCCAGTACCACAACGGAAAGTAGGGGAGATCCTCAGCCATCTTGCGTTGGGCTTGCTGTATAAGCTCAGTGCGGCGTTTGACATCGATTTCGCCTACTGCTTGATCGAGCAGAGCGTCCATTACCGCGTCCTTGTAGCCTACGCGATTGTCGAGTTGACCTGACCTGAGAGTGCGAAAGAGAATCGAGCCGTCCGAGACGCCGATCCAGCGTGAAGAGTAGAGTTGGAACTGCCCCTTGCGAATTGACGCGAAAAAAACTGCGGGCTCGACCGCGTCGATGGTCAGTTCGATGCCTATTTTCTTGAGCATGTTTTGGAATATGAGAGCGGTCTCGATTCCCTCTCTGACAGGCGTGGATCGATACTTGAGTTTGAATCTGGGCTGACCAGGTCCCGCGCGCCGAAGGCCTGCTTGGTCGAGGAGCTGCTCGGATCGAGCAGGGTCGTACTCGAATTGAGATTGAAAGCTTTCGGGCAAGGATGGGGCGAGAAAACTTCCAGCCAAAGCGCAAAAATTGTGAAGTGTATAGCGCACGATGCTTTCGCGGTCGATCGCGAGGGCGATGGCTTGCCGGACTTCGCGCCTGCCTAAAATGGGGTCGCGCAGGTTCATTGCGAGGTAGCTTACGGGTACGCCGGTTCGTTCGATCAAGTCGTATCGGTCTGGATAGTGATTGAGCAGCCAGCGCTGCTTGGCTAACGAAAGGGCTGTTTGAGTGACATCGACCTCGTTGCGGAGAAGCTTAAGGAGGCGCGTATTGTCATCTTGTACATAAAGAAAGTGCAATGGACGCGCAGAATGAACATCAAGTCCTGGAACTTTGATAAAAGGCACGGGATCAAGCCAGATTTCGTCCTCGCTAGTGCCAGCCGCTCCTGGCTGCCAAACGCGAGGCTTGAATGGCCCGCTGGCTACGACGACGTCGCCCGGATTAGGGTCGGTACAGGGAGTGTCCTTTCCTTGAATCCTAAAATAGCGAAGAAGTGAGACATTGGCTGCTAGGTAAGGGCTAGATTTTGAAAGTCGAAAGAGAATTGAGTCAGCTTGGGCTTCAGTACCGAGCCAGTCGGGAAACGATGCCTTGAGAATTGAGACTGGCTTGCCTTGGCGATACTGCTCTAAGCATTGAGCCATGGCCGTCGCCGTGATGGGTTGGCCGCTCTGATCGAGTTGTCCTGGTCGTATTTTGAATTTCCAGGTTTTTCCGCCGTCGATGATCTCCCAGTCTGAGGCTAAGTCGGGTTGGGCGGAGAGATGAGCGTCCATGCGGGTGAGTGCTCTAAAAATCAAAGCCCCTAGTCGCTGTCCAGGTGCGTCAGTTGATCGTCTGGGGTTGAGAGTCGCGGGACCTCGATCGAGCATCACACGAAGTGCCGGAGGAGTCTCGAGTTGTTTGGCTTGGGCTCCATGGACAACACACAGACTCACTAGAAAAAATTCGAATATCATTTTACCCACGCGCCTACTCGCTTTACCATCTGTAGACACCATGGATGGGTACGATCTCAATAGAGCGTGGAGAGGAGCCGGGGCGCTGATACTCTTGCTGCTTGCAGCAATGGCAATGGCAGCAGGCAATGCGTTCGCCTCTCCGCATAATGTGGCAGACCCTTCGGCGTCTCTGTCGGGTGGGGATATTCTCTCAATCACGTCGCCTCTCAAGTTCTCGGTTGATGGTCGCATGAAGCGGAACGTTCAGTTCTGGGTCGACATATACAGCAAGTATGACACGCATCAGGGTCTGATACACGACGCTAAATACATCGATCACATCTACGAGACATTGGATTTTCAGAAGGCGGGCGAAAGTCGAGAAAAAGTAATTCGAAATGCGAAGAAGAGATGGAAAGATCTCCTTCTCTCTTTGCACCGCAAGAAGAACAAGCCAGAGAGTTGGTCTGAGGACGAGAAAAGCCTAGCTAAGCTCTACGAAGACGTGAATGAGCCCAATAAGTTCTTGAACGCTGCTCATCGCAAGCGCATGCGCTACCAGCAAGGTTTGCGTTCGAGCTTCATGCAGGGGCTTCACTATTCAGGGCGATATCTGCCCATCATGGAAGAGATTTTTCGCAAGGAAGGGTTGCCGATTGAGCTGACGCGGCTTCCTTTTGTCGAAAGTAGCTTTAACCTCAAAGCTCGCTCCAAGGTAGGAGCGAGTGGGATCTGGCAGTTCATGCGCTCGACAGGCAGGCTCTTCGTAAAGGTCAACGATGCGGTGGATGAGCGCAATGATCCGATTCGCGCCACGGAAGCGGCTGCTAAGCTGCTGAAGCTGAACTTTGAGTCCTTGAAGAACTGGCCACTGGCGGTGACGGCTTATAATCACGGTCGCAAAGGGATGGAGCGGGCCGTCCGCAAGGTGGGCTCTGAGGAGCTCGAGGAATTGGTGAGCGATTACCGATCGCGCTCTTTTGGGTTTGCGAGCAGCAACTTCTTTACGGAGCTGCTTGCGGCAATCGAAGTAGAGAAGAACGCGGATAAGTATTTTGGAAAAGTTGAGCGCGCCAAGGTCCTCGAGGGGATGGAGATCTCAATCCCGGATTACGTGGCGATGTCGGAGCTCTGTCAGTTTCTTAAGTTGGATCTCGCGGCGCTGAGGGAACTCAATCCCGGACTGTCTGAGGCGGTGTTCGCTGGTAATCTCATGGTACCGGCTGGTTATGTATTGCGTTTGCCGCTTGACTCGACTCTCTCTAAGGATGCGCAGGTACGGGTTTTCATGGCGGGATATGAGCAGATTCCCACGCTTTATAAGCTCAAAGCGCAAAAAAGGTATCGCAAGGTCGCAGGACAGCGCAAGCAGCGCGAGATGTGAGAGCATTTGCGGGCATGTTGGGCATGTGCGGGCTCTGAGCCCCGTCAGAATGCGTTGACTGCGCACTCTCGTGTGGCTCAGGCTGCCCGAGAGTAGGTAGATTGCACAAATCGCGCATTCTGGGGTGACTCAGTGGGTAGCATTCAATGTTGGGTGAATTGGGGCCGACCGATTCCGCTATGCGTTTGTCTATGCTGGATGCTCATCCGCGGTCAGCGCAAGATGTG
>CAZGCK010000054.1:0-10739 GCA_964524175.1 uncultured Bacteriovoracaceae bacterium
GGAACTTGTGCGCATACTCTCCATGCGCCGCCTTATCGATCGGAACGATTCGCGCCTGCAAAGGGCTAAGCCAGAACGGAAATGCGCCCGCGCAATGCTCGATGAACACACCAATGAATCTCTCGAGCGATCCTAGGACTGCGCGATGGACCATGACGGGCCTATGAGCCGCATTGTCGGACGCCGTGTAGTTCAAGTCAAAGCGATCCGGCAGGTTGAAGTCAAGCTGGACAGTCCCGAGTTGGTGATAGCGCTTCAGGGCATCTCTCACATTAAAGTCGATCTTGGGCCCGTAAAAGGCGCCGTCGCCTGCGTTCACTGTGTAAGGGCGTCCCATCCCGTCCAGCACTCTTTTGAGAGAGCTTTCGGCCGTATCCCAAAGCTGATCCGAGCCCACGCGCTTTTCAGGGCGAGTGGAGAGGTAGACCTTGACGTCGTCAAAGCCAAACATCTCGTACGTGCGCAGGATCATGTTCACTGTGCGCTTGATCTCGATCTCGATCTGCTCGGGCGTGCAGAAAATGTGCGCGTCGTCCTGGCAGAACGTGCGGACGCGCGTGAGGCCAGCGGTGACACCCGATTTTTCGTAGCGGTGGAGGCGGCCAAAATCGGCGAGCCTCAGTGGCAGGTCGCGGTAGGATCGTTTTTGCGAGGCGTAGACGAACGTCGAGGCCGGGCAGTTCATGGGCTTCACCGCGAACTCGCGCTCGTCGATTTGCGTAAAGTACATGTTCTCTTTGTAATTGGCGTAGTGTCCGCTCTTATGCCAGAGCGCCACATCCAAGATCTGAGGCGTGATGATTTCTTCGTACTCGTATGGGCCATAGAGATCTCGCACATACTGAACGAGCCGATTGTAGATCACCGTGCCTTTGGGATGAAAAAACGGGCTCGAAGGCGCCTCTGGATGAAAGCTGAACAAGTCGAGCTCTTTACCTAGTTTGCGGTGATCTCGCTTCTTAGCTTCTTCGATGGCATTTACATATTCTTCAAGCTCGGCTTGCGTGGTGAAGGCTGTCCCGTAAATGCGCGTGAGCATGGGGTTGGTTTCTTTGCCGCGCCAATAGGCGCCGGCTACTGACATGAGCTTAAACGCTTTGATGTCGCCCGCTGCCTTGACGTGAGGGCCACGGCAAAGGTCCGTGAACATCCCTTCTTGGTAGGTGCTGACCGTGGTCTCGCCCTTGGCGGCCAATGCCTGGATGATCTCGACCTTGTAGTTTTGTCCCCAGGACTTAAACGTCTCGATCGCTTCTTGGATAGGGTGGTCTTGGCGCACGAATGGAGCGTTGGCCTTGATGACTTTGGCCATTTCTTTTTCGATCTTGGGAAGGTCTTCAGGCGTGAGCTTAAAGTCCGGGCCAAAATCGACATCGTAGTAGAAGCCGTTTTCGATTGTTGGGCCAATTCCAAACTTGGCCTTAGGGTAGAGCTTGCGGATCGCATGCGCCATGATGTGAGCGCAAGAGTGACGCATAGTTTCAACTTCAGAATGAATTTCTGGTTCGTCGAAATCGGACACAGAGGAGGAAGATTCGTTTGTATTCATAGTTTGGAGCCTATTCTAGCTTGTTGCACACCATCAACTCATAGCATGCCAGGATGGCATTCAGTACCTCTACGGATGGCGTCAGCCTCCTGCAGCAGGGTTGAGTTCATTTTTTCTCGGGACACTCCCCCAAAAGCGAAGCATTTGCCTACAATGAGGCTTGAAAGCGTAACACTCCTTGTGAGAAGAGCCAACTCGCTTGATGACCAACCCAAATCTCACCAAACCCATATCGAATCTTCCTGACTGGAGCCTTCGCCCCGCGACTGAAGATGACGTCTCTCAACTCCTAGCGCTCGAGCAGGCTCTTCATGCCGCGCCTTGGACTGAAGAGGCAATTCGTGCGGAGCTCACTAAGCCTTATAGCCGGTTTCTTCTTCTCACCGATGACGAGACTGACACCCAAATCGCGGGATACATCGTCTTCTGGCTCATGTTTGATGAGTGTCAGATTTTGAACGTAGCTGTCGATTTTCCTTACCGGGGCCTGGGCCTTGCCAAGAACATGGTCAGGCAAGCAATCCGGGAGGGTTACGCCAAGAACGCCATCAAGATCCTACTCGATGTGCGCAAGTCCAATTCTGCTGCTGTGCAGCTCTATCAAAGCCTAGGCTTTGTGATCACTCACGTCCGCCAGAGCTTCTACTCCAACGGTGAGGACGCTTACCAGATGGCTCTCTTTGCAAAGCCGGACGCTTTGGATGCTTCTGCTAAAGAAGAGGGTGACTTTTAACGCAGACCTTAGTGCGTTGGGCCGTTCGGATGATTCGCTTGCATTCGACCATGCCTTTGACAGGTCCAGGGTGACACGTGTGTTTAGTCAGACGTTCGCCAAACTCAAGTAAGCTACTGATATAAAACAGCCTAAATTGGCTTCTCCCTGCGTCAAAGTCGACACGCTCAGCTGGACCCTTGCTTGCAATATTACCGGGTAAGGCCGCTGGTTGCGGCTTTCGAGCACTTGGTCAATATTTTTGATCCTTTGACAGCTCGAAGGCCGGTCGGTAAGCCCGGGGAGATTTGAATATGAAGTTTATTACTCGTATCACTTCGTTGTCCTTCGCGATCGCCACGGGATTTGCCCTGAGCGGTGCGAGCACAATGGAAGCCGATCCTACCGACGACTTCAGCTTCACTCTTGCTCACGCGCCGGAAGCCGACGTTTACCGACTCATGTCGGAGCGTCGTGTGACGGACATTTTGGTCGATCATCTTCGCGGATGGAGAGAGAACCAAGATCGCATTCCACAAGTGGAAGCTGCAAAGCTGGCTCGACACTTACTTGCTACCTGCCGCCAATACCGATTTGACCCAGCTTTTGTGCTTTCTCTGATCCAGGTCGAGAGCCGCTTCAGGGTTCGCGTGATCTCGCACATGGGGGCCGTAGGTCTCATGCAAGTTCTTCCTACGACAGCTATTAAAATCGCTCAGGAGTTGGGCTTGCCTCTTCGTCTAGACGGTCAAAAAGGTGCGCTCCCTGTAGGCGTATCTGTTGAAAGTGCTGAAGTCCTGGCGGGCGGACGCCTTTTATTGGATCCTTTTGTAAATGTAACGCTTGGCGTTGCCTATCTGGCTTGGCTCCGGGATCACTACCAAGGTCTGTCTCCGTACTATCTTGTGGCCGCATACAATGTGGGTCCCGGTCGCATGGACGAACTGCTCTCGCGAAAAAACTTTAAGCCTGTTACTACCAAGCGGTATTTTGAGGCGATTCGCCGTGAAGTGCCTGGATTTCGTTTTTACCGTCGGGCGCCTCGAGTTTGAGAGCCGCTTCTTGAACGCAAAGGGCCTTTGATGCTGACTCGTAGCCGTTCCGTCGTTCTACTTTCTGGGGGCTTAGACTCCGCCGCAAATCTCGCGTTTTGCGCAGCTTGGGACGCTCCGGTTCTTTGCTTGACGGTGGATTACGGCCAGAAAGCTGCGCTTCGCGAGATCGAGGCAGCTTGCGAGCTCGCCGCTTATTACGGAATCAAGCATGAAACCCTCGATCTCAAGTGGCTCGGTGCATTAGGCGGAAGCTCACTTACCGAGGCGGCGCGTGCCGTACCTGGCATTGACCCCAGTCAGCTCGATGACCAGGCGACTGCGATCACGACAGCCAAAGCCGTTTGGGTGCCCAATCGCAACGGGCTTTTGATCAACGCGGCGGCTTGCATCGCAGAGCGATTGGAGGCGACGCGCGTGGTGGTTGGATTTAATTCGGAGGAGGCGGCTACGTTTCCTGACAATTCAGCTGACTATCTCGAGGCGGCAACCCGAGCATTGGCCTACTCGACCTCTAATCAGGTGAGAGTGTACTGCTACTCCACGCTTTGGGATAAACGTCGAATCGTCGCGGAGCTGAGAAAGCTCGAAAAACCTTTTCCCTTTGATAAAATCTGGAGCTGCTATCAGAGTGGGCCTCATCCCTGTGGGGGTTGTGAGTCCTGTCGACGGTTGGCTCGAGCGCTTCAAGGATAAAATCCCCGCAAAGTCCCCAACTTCCGAGTGTCCGGGATGGTGTTTTGAGGTACGCATAGAAAGCTATGTCCACACTTGCCACCCAGTTTTCTAAAATCGAACGCGCCTATACCGGCGTGGAGCTAAGGCCGCATTTTTTGCTCACCGAACTCGGCCTGAAGGGCCCTGCGCTCGGAGCATTTATAGGGCCTTGTCAGGTTAAAACCGAGCATCTAGTCGATTGGGAAGATCGCTTAGCCAACGATCGGATCGAGGCGCGCTGGATGGTGCATTTTATTGGCGAGTTTTTTGGCCTGGGGCTCAGGGAGGGCGTATTTCTGCAGCGGCTTCTCATGAGTCTCATGGGCGAAGTCGTGAATGAGCAGCTTTTGGCTCTGGGGCGCGCGGGTTCCTTGTGTCGTCGGGATGGAGACGACCTTTTTATACCAGAAGGGGAGGGCTCCGGACTGGGCCGCAAACTATCGGTTTCGATCGTCACTGCGTCTCCGGTTTCTCTCTTGCTTCATACGGGTATTAATATTGATCCCGCGGGTGCTCCAGTGCCTGCGATTGGGCTCCAAGAATTGGGCATCACGCCAGAGGCATGGGTGCCTCTGGTGCTCTCTCGATTTGCTACCGAGTGGGAGTCCATCCACTGGGCTTGCGCCAAGGTCAGGCCCGTGCTCTAATCGCTCAACGCACCATGGCACCTTTGATCGTTCCCGAATACATCCGCGCCCTCACTCCCTATGTTCCTGGCAAGCCCATCGAAGAAACTCAGCGTGAGTACAAACTCAAGCGGGTGGTCAAGTTGGCTTCCAATGAGAATCCGCTTGGACCCAGTCCTCGGGCGCTAAAGGCGCTTCGAACAGGAGTGTCGCAGCTTCATCGTTACCCCGATGGGAGTGCGTTTCACCTCAAGAAGGCTCTTTCTAGAGTTCTCAAAGTCGACACGAATCAGCTCATCGTGGGCAATGGTTCTAACGAAATCATCGATTTTTTGGTTCGCACTTATTGTCTGCCGGGTGATGCGATCGTGACGTCGCAAGCGGCGTTCATTGCTTACACGCTCTGCGCTCAGATCCATGGAGTGCGGACGATCGCTACGCCTTTGGCTGCAGATCTCCGATTTGATTTGGACGCGATGTTGAGTGGCGTGCAGTCCGATCCGCGTGTGAAGGTCGTTTTTGTCGCCAATCCTAACAATCCCACTGGCACCTACATGAAGACTGACGAGCTTCGTGCGTTTTTGCGGAGCGTGCAGGCAGTGAGGGATGGTTCGGTGCTCGTTGCGCTGGATTATGCCTATTGGGAGTATGTGACGGCCAAGGACTTGCCAGATCCCTTGATGCTCATGCGGGAGTTCCCAAATGTCATCGTGATGCGGACTTTTTCGAAGGTCTATGGATTGGCCGGCTTGCGAGTGGGGTATGGGGTTGCCTCTGCCGATGTGATTGCATCGATCGAAAAGATCAGGCAGCCCTTTAATCTCAATTCGCTGGCGCTTGCGGCGGCAGAAGCTGCGCTTGGAGACAAAGCGTTTGTTTCGCGCTCTCGCAAGGTCAATAAGCAGGCTAAAGCGTTTTGGGAAAAATCTTTGAAAGGTCTAGGAATCCCTTTCTGGCCCAGTCAGGGAAATTTTTTGCTCGCTGATGTGGGTAAGGGTCTTGGAATGACCGGGGCCGAAGTCACGCAAGCTTGCTTGAGGCAGGGAGTGATTTTTCGACCTGTGGGCAACTACGGATTGCCGCAGGCTCTGCGCATCAGTTTTGGAACACCTGGCGAGAATCTGTTTGCGCTCAAGGCCCTGAAAGCTGTCCGAGGCGGGTCGAGATGATGGCGATTTTGAAGCAGGGCCCTGTCGTCGCAATCGATGGACCTGCCGGCACAGGCAAGAGCTCCGCGACCCGACGACTGGCCTCGGCCCTTGGATTTGTGCACATCGATACGGGCGCTCTTTACCGCGCGATCGCTTTTCTCACGCGCGAGCAGTTGGCTGATCATATGGTCGAAGGCGATTTGGGGCAAAAGCTCGGCAACTCTCCTGAGCTCGTCAAAGCGGCTGAGATCGCCCATCAGTCTCATCTCGAGTTTAGATATGCGCCACGCAAGAATCCTTCGAATCGCATATTTGCCAATGGCCGCGACCTGACGGATTACATCCGCACTCCTGAAGTGAGTATGGCCGCTTCACGCGTTTCTGCTTGTGCTGATGTTCGCGCCGCGCTTTTGGGATTGCAGCGCAGGCTAGGTTGTCAGGGCAAAACAATCCTTGAGGGACGAGACATCGGCACTGTGGTTTTTCCGGATGCGGACGTGAAGTTTTTTTTGTCCGCCAGTGTTGAAGAGCGTGCCAAGCGGCGCTTGATCGAGCTCGAAGCCGCCGGCGCTGATGCCCCCTCATTTGAGGAAGTGAAGAGTCAGATCGCCGAGCGCGATCATCAGGACATGACCCGTGCGACTGCACCCTTGAAGCGCGCTGCCGACGCTATCGATGTGGATACGACATCGATGACCCTCGATGAGGTCGTGCTCACCATGGAGCAGCAAGTGCGCAAGCGCCTCGGGATGCCCGCGGCCGCACCTCTTATGAAAGGCTCGAAGTGAGCCTGACCACCGAGTCGCATGCGCTCAAGATCTTAGTCGTTCGCCCTGATCGTTTGGGGGACGTGATCCTTTCGACCCCGGTTTTTGAAGTGATCAAACGGCATTATCCACGTTGTCATCTCACCGTCATGGTGCGCGAGCAGGTGGCCCCGCTCATTCGCGGCATGCCTGACGTAGACGAGGTCATGGTCTTTGACCCTGAGGGCAAGCACAAGGGATTTAAGGGGCTGCGTGTGCTGATCTCAGAGTTTCGCAACAAGCACTTTAGGATCGCGATCGTATTGCAGACGACGTTTCGTGTGGCTGCGGCGGTTTTTTTCTCAGGCGTGCGATATCGGGTCGGGCCTCTGAGCCGCATTCACTCGTTCTTGTTTTATAATCGCGGGATTCGCCAGGGGCGCTCGCAGGTCGAGATGCACGAGACAGATTATAATCTGCAGCTTCTCAGGCGGCTCGGGATCCGAGTGGGCACGCGGCACTTCGAAACCCGCGTCGCTATCCCGACAGCCGAGTATCAAGCGGCGCAAGCTTGGCTTAAGGAGAAAGGCAGAGATCCTGCTCAGCCTTTGATCGTAGTGCATCCCGGTATGGGGGGCTCCGCGCTGAATTGGCCAGAAGGGCATTACGTCGAGTTCATTCGAGCGCTGCTTCGCGAGGGCAAGCAGATTCTGCTTACGGGAGGTCCGCAAGAAGGGGCACTCATTGAGCGGATGATCCAGGCCTTAGGTAAACCGTCGGAGCGACTCTGGAGCTACGTGAACACCCGAGGGGATGCGATCACTTTTCTAGGCGCGCTTTACTCTGAGAGCAATGTGGTCGTTGCTCCGAGCACGGGACCTCTGCATTTAGCGGTGGCCCTTGGGTGCCAAGTCGTGACTTTTTATCCGCCGATCCGCGTGCAGAGCGCGCTTCGCTGGGGTCCCTACGTCAAAGATGATTTGAACGCGGCGATTCTCGTGCCCGACAACTACTGTGGAGAAGAGTTTGTGTGCCGTGGACCGCTTTGCAATTACTTTCCCTGCATGAGAAGCTTGACCGTAACCCAAGCGCTTGAGCACACGATGATCCAGCTAACGCGATCTCAGAGGAGATAACCCTTCATGCGTAAGCCCCCTCCAGCCCAGGTTTCAAAGCATGCCGGTGCGATCCATCCTTCGGATTGGGATAAGACTCGCCTCAGAAAGACACTCGCGGCCATGCGGGGCAAGAAGGTTCTCGTCATCGGTGACGTCGGAGTCGACCGCTACACATTTGGTTCAGTTGAGCGAATCTCGCCTGAGGCTCCAGTGCCGATTGTGTTGGTCCAGAGTGAGCAGCTTAAGCTTGGGCTTGCAGCCAACGTCGCCGATAACGTCAAGGTGCTCGGCGGTGTGCCGTTGCTCGTGGGGATGGTGGGCAAGGACCGAACGGCGCAGGATTTTAAGGGATTGCTTCGGGACGCAGGTGTTTCCGCTTCGCACTTGATCGTGGACAAGACGCGCCGAACTGTTTTGAAGGACCGGGTCGTGAGCGAGAGGCAGCAGCTCCTCCGCATTGATTTTGAGAGCCAGCACGGCGTCGAGCGCTCGGTGGAGTCCGCGATCCTCAAGAAGGTGGTCGAGCTTCTGCCTCAAGTCGATGGAGTGATCGTTGAGGACTACGCCAAAGGGATGCTCTCAGAAGGGCTTCTTCGCTCGATTTTCAAAGCGGTCCGGCGCGCACGAAAACTCGCTGCGGTCGATCCCAACACCAAGACGCCGATCTCACATTATGCGGGAACTTCGATCCTGACTCCTAATACGCGCGAGGCCGAAAATCTTTCTGGCATCCAGATTCGAGACGATCAATCCCTCCTGCTAGCGGGACGGACGCTGCTCAAGCAATCGCGGGCTAGACATGTCGTCATCACGCGCGGCAAAGATGGGATGGCGATTTTTACCAAGGGTCGATCCAAGATCCAGCTCATCCCCACCTATGCACGAGAGGTTTACGATGTTTCGGGCGCAGGCGACACGGTGATCTCCGTGCTGACCTTGGCGCTTGCGAGCGGTGCATCCATTGAAGACGCCTCGATCCTAGGTAATCTCGCCGCGGGCGTCGAAGTCGGCAAGCGCGGGACTGCGACGGTTTCGCCCGAAGAGATCTTGGTGTCGATGGAGTTTTTCGGGACGATGAGCGCTTGATCGAGCCTATCTAAATCTCTCACCATAGACGCGATCGAGAATCACTCGCCCCATGCGCCCCACGGAGCGACTGTTGGGCGGATCTCCACGCGTGCAGGTGAGTAACGGGCTGACTTGCGAGCGATAGATGCGCGCAGTAGCGCCGCTCTGGAGCGTCACGTCTACGGTCTGCATCCCCAGCTCATTGACTCCATCACATCGGGCCGCAAGCCCTACGTCGCCTGCTACGACGGCATCCATGAGAGTATAGAGTGTCTGAAGCTCGCCGCCTTCAATCTGTCCGGTGACCGTGTCGGTCCCACCTGGAGTACAAGGACCAGCGACGTAGCTTCCGTCAAAGTCGATGGCGATGCGTCTGGGTGACCCACACGCGGTAGGAGCGGGGATGTCGATCTCGTATGCCACTCGGAGCTGCGCCCACTTTTGAAACCCAGTCCCTCGCTGGTTGCTTCCGCCGTCTGAATCGATGAGCGAAGGCTGAAAACCGGGGCTCGGGTCTTGGGATTGTTCTGATTTGCTGAGGCCACAAGCGGGGAGAGCCAGAATGAGTAGGAGAGTCCAGATGAGCGAACATGGGGCTTTTATCAAGCGAGTGAGTGACATGTAGCTTCCTTGAATAAGTCAATTTGTACTGCAGATTCAGTGGGTTGTCGTGTTTATTTAAATTAATTTGTGAGTCATAAAAGTATTTGATCGCTTTAATCTATTAATGCTAGAGATGCGCACAGCGTCAAATGACATTTATAGGAGTTTGCAGATGAAGCATTGGATGTGGATGTTGGCAGTGAGTGCGTTGGTTTCGAGTTCGGCCGTTCAGGCGGATAAGGACCTCATTTTGGGGCCTGGCCAGGAGTTGATTTTCTCGTGCAAGGCTTCGGGTATCAATGACGAAAATAAGAAGCCCGCTCATATTAAGTTAGAGATTGTTCGAAATAAGAACACAGACCTCTATCAAGCACGTGTTCAAATGAAGCCTCTCACTGGAAGTGAAGGGTTAGCCAGTAACTCGTTAGAAGATGATTTCTTCGGAGGCACCGCTTCGGTTCCAGTCGTTAATCCTGGTATCGACACGGGGTGGGTGACTGTATTGCGCGATAGCAACTCAGGTGACGGCAATATTCACTTCGATACTCTAGATGGTTCCTTCAAGATTTCGATCGCTCCGCGGGAAGCAGGCGTAGTCGGGGATCGCCTATTTTTAGGAGACCTGATTGGGACGTGGTTTAGAGACAAGGAAGACGCTTCCCGCCACGGCTATTCTTCGCGGAAGCTTTGCAATTAGGGCCTACTCCCTAAATTGCTCCGTGCTCCAGTAAGTCGCAGTCCTCGACCATGACTCGCGCAAACGAAGTCGAGTCGATCTCTCTGCAGATCCTCTCGATCAGTCCGCGCGCGCTATTGCCTTTGCCCTGCTCCGGCCAATGGTCCGGGATCACTGCTGCAAATCCAATCACGCATCGCTCAGGGTCATCGAAGTCCGAGATCTCGAGCGACGAGATATTGAACTTCTTGCGCAGGTCCGCGCACAACTCCTCAAGCTTGCGACCCTTGAGAGTTGCGTCGTCATTGTTGTAGAAGTCGAGGACGATTCGGCCGACGGCGATAATCAAAGCTAGATCGCAGTCAGCCAGTTCTTGCCGTATTCGGGCAGATCGCCGCGTACGATCGCTGCGTAATCCGACTTGAGCTTGAGCGTGATAGGGCCAGGTTTTCCGGCTTTTGCACCCTTGCCTATCAAACGATTGTCGATCTCCTGAACCGGCGTGATCTCAGCGGCCGTACCCGTGAGAAAGATCTCGTCCGCGCACCAGAGCTCATCGCGAGTGAAGCGCGCCCCTTGAACTTCATGACCTTGGTGCTTGAGATACTCGATCACCGTTTGGCGGGTAATGCCGTTCAAGATCGAGTTGAGCGGCGTCGTTTTGACTACGCCATTCTTGATCATGAACAGATTCTCGCCGCTGCCCTCAGTGAGGTAGCCC
>CAZGCK010000054.1:10749-12216 GCA_964524175.1 uncultured Bacteriovoracaceae bacterium
AGCCCTCGGCGTCCAGAAGCAGGCCTTGGTCGTAGCCCATCGCGATGGCTTCGCGTTTCGCAAGCACGCTGTTGACGTATTGGCCGGTGATCTTGCCTTTCGTCATCGCCGAATTGACGTGAGGACGAATGAAGCTCGAGATCTTAAGGCGAGCGCCTTCGTGTATGCCCTTATCACCCAGGTAGCTGCCCCATTCCCAATTGAGAATCGCCACATCCACGATCGGGTTGGCGCCCGGATTCACGCCGAGCGACGGATTGTCGCCGATGTAAGCGATCGGGCGGATGTAGCATTCGTCAAAGCCATTGGCTTTGCAGGTCTCAGTCGTGGCCTTCACGAGCTGCTCGACAGAGAAGGGGACCGTGAGGTTCAATATTTTGAGACTCTCGTGGAGGCGCTCCATGTGTTCGACAAGCCTAAAGACTGCGCCCCCGCCTTTTTTTTGTTTATATGCGCGGATGCCTTCGAAGGCGCCTGTTCCGTAGTGAAGGGCGTGCGTAAAGAGACTGATTCTCGCTTCTTCCGCGGGGACGATTTTTCCGTTCAACCAAATCTTGCTGCCACGTGCCATGGGTGTTCCTCTTGCTGAAAAAATTTGTACTCTGATTTCACTCGGGTGTCGATTTTTTCGCCTTACGTTGCGCCAAGGGCTCAACTTTTGGGTCACGTGGAGCCGAAGCGGGCGGCGCTTCGAGCGAATGGGCGGGCGTTAATCGACGTGAAGCCATGAGGCGGATGATTTCTGAAGCAGTTTCTTCGAGCGCCTTGCCAGTCACATTGAAAACAGGCCAGCGACGATTGTGTTTAAAAAGCTCGTTAGCGTACTCAATCTCTTGGTTCACTTTCTCAGGGTCGGCGTACTCCCCGCCCTTGTCCTGACCTAAGCGAGCGAGACGGTTGCGGCGAATCGTTGCGAGATCCTCAGGGTCAATGGTGAGGCCGATGATTTTGCGTTGATCGAGATTGACGAGCTCTTTGGGTACTTCAAAGCCATAGATGAGCGGGATGTTCGCCACGCGCCAGCCCTGATGCGATAGATACATGGAGAGCGGTGTTTTAGAGGTTCGCGAAATCCCAAGAATCACGACGTCTGCTTTGTCGAGGCCCGTGAGATCACGTCCATCGTCGTGGGCGATGGTGTACTCCATCGCTTCGATGCGCTTGAAGTAACTTTCGTTCACATCGTGCAGAAGGCCTGCAATGGCTTTAGGTTTGTAACCGAAGTAGCTGCCCAAACCAATGAGCAAGGGGCCGAGTAGATCGACGCAATTGATGCTTTTCTCGCGCGCTTGCGTCTGCAGAAAGGCTCTCAGCTGCGGAGAGACAATCGTGTAGATCAGGAGGTCTTGGTTGAGACTCGCGTCGTCGCAGATGGCTTCGATCTGCGCCTCGTTACGCACGTTCTTGTAACGCGTGAAGTAAGCATCCTCGGATTCAGAGAACTGAACAAGTGCCGCTTTTGTCATC
>CAZGCK010000054.1:12226-12732 GCA_964524175.1 uncultured Bacteriovoracaceae bacterium
GGCGCTGGCATAGCTGACTAAAAACCTACTTCGTTAGGGGGGCGTTTGTCACCCCAAATGCCTGCGAGGGTATTTTGTATGACCAGGTGTGCTAATTTTTGCGAACTTTGCGCGTGCCGCGGCACAGGTGAGGGAGGGGTAAGATCTTGCGCAATCGGTTGAGGGCTTGCGGGAATTTCCCTATGACCCTCTACTTAAGGCGCAAAGATCGAGTGCAAGCTCAGCTAAAAAGCGCTCGCAACAGGGGCGTTGCCAACGCGTTCTTAGGTGCTCGCGGCAAATGCAAGGGCTGGCCGCCTGGTGTGAGGACCCACATCTCGTTGTCTTGCGCCTCTGGTCCGAGCTCTGGCCAAACCGGATTTGCGACCAAGGCGTCGACGCCTTTTTCGATCATTTTTTTGTAGGCACGCTCCAAAATCTGATCTTTCTCTCCACTTTCTGCCGCAAAAGCGATGATTTTTTGACCGGGTCGTTTGTCTCGCGCCGTGCGAGCCACGTAATCGGTG
>CAZGCK010000054.1:12742-21090 GCA_964524175.1 uncultured Bacteriovoracaceae bacterium
GACATCTCTTTCATCTTCGCAAGCTCGCGGCGATCGATTTTGTCCTTTCGCGAGACGAACTGAAAATCAAGCACGGCAGCAAGAGAGAGAAACGAATCGTATTCAGGAAGAAGCCGCTCCAGCGCCTGTCCATAGTCATCGGCGCCTACGTAGCGAGTGACCGAAAAATCAGAAAACTTCATCGCCATCTCTGGGCCCACGGGTCCGAGAAGTACATGAACAGTCGCTCCCGCAGTGCGGGCGGCGCGCGCCACTTCGAGACCCATCAGTCCAGAAGACCTATTTTGGACGTAGCGAACCGAGTCGATCGCCGTGCGCATGGGGCCTGCTGAAATGAGGACTTTTTTTCCTGAGAGAAAAGCATCTGTCGAAGTCGCGGATGCCTTTGGTGATGCGGTTGCTTCAATCGCGCGCACGATGTCCGCGAGTTCAGCGATGTGCCCTTGTCCTGTTTCGCCGCAGGCGACCTGCCCATGGATCGGATCCACGAACCGTGCGCCTCGTTGGCCGAGGAGCTGAGTATTGTGTCGCACGGCCGGGTGTTTCCACATGCTGGGATTCATCGCAGGAGCAAGCACTACCGGGCATTGAGCTGCCATCAATTGGAGGCAGAGAAAGTCATCCGCCATTCCGGCTGCGTAGCGCGCGATAAAATTGGCTGTCGCTCCGTAAACCGCGATGCACTCCGCCCAGCGGGCGATCGAGATGTGATCTGTGCCCGAATGAGTGGCATCAAACGTATCGTGAGTCATTACCGGCTGGCCGCTAAAGGTTTCGAGCACTCGTGCGCTGACAAGCTCGTTGGCGGATCGGGTGAGAACCGTGCGAACGGTATGTCCTCGCTTGACGAGCTCTTTGACGAGATCAGGGCTTCGATAAGCAGCAATGCTTCCAGAGATTCCGAGGCAGATACGCATACTAGGAGTCATACACGGGTTGGGCTGGACTCACCATCCTGTGGAGTTAAAGGGGGTTAAGTTCTTAATCTGACTTAATTTGTTTATTTAGTCAAAGAGCCAGTCTCTTAGCGAAGCACCTGCACAGCTCAGTAGGGCCCTTTTGGTAGGTGCAGTTGGGCGCGCGCGCCGTGCGAGGGGGTGTCCGCCTAACCCAGGTCACTCGAGCGCAGCTTTGGCGCACTCTTCATCTTCAACTGCTCTGGCTCCGCTGATGCCGATGGCTCCTAGGTGCACGCCTGCAATAACGATCGGGACTCCTCCTTCGATTGCTACGACATCCTTGCCCGTCAGGAGTCCTGTTCTTCCCTGTTTGACTGCGTCCACAAAGGCGCTGGTCGGCCGTTGAAAAGCGTTGGAGGACTTAGCTTTCTGAAGGGCGGACTCGATGCTCCCAGAATAGGCATTCTCATCACGCTGAAAGTAAGTCAGATTTCCTTCGCTGTTTACAATCGCGATTGACACGTTCCACTTTCGATTCTTTGCGTAAATCGATGCTTTTGAAGCTATTTTCTGCGCGACTTCCAGAGTCAGTCTTGGAAATGAATCGGCCAGTGACTGCGATGCAAGAGCGAGTGAAGCAATTAGAAAAGACATCTTTACTTTGGGGAACATCGGTTTTGAACCTCTCTTTTGATGGGATCTATAGGTCGAACGACTGAGATATGGCAAATCGTTTGTTTGGTCACTAATGATGTAAATTTAAATTATTTAATTAACCCCCCCCCGGGGGGGCTTTGGGCTTTTTAAGCAAAACGTATGAGTTAGTAAATTTATAAATAATTAGATATAGATTAAGAAATGCTAACTCAATTCAATCTCGATCTTCTGAGGGTTTTTAGCGTCGTAGCGGCTGACCTGAGCATCAAGGATGCGGCCAAGAAACTCGGAGTTACGCCTTCGGCTGTTAGTCAAGGAATCGCCAAGCTCGAGAATCAGCTCGAGGTGCAGCTATTTCTTCGGGAGCACAAGAAGATCTCGCTTGCTCAAGCTGGTGTCGACTTGATGAATCGAACCAGTCATCTCATTCATGGCGTGCTAGCTGAGATGAATGAGTTCTCTGATCAGTGCGCATCTAAAGTCCCGTCGGGATTGATATCGATCGGAGCCCCGGTAGAGTTTGGGTCGCTCTATCTCATCAAGTGGTTTTCTGAGTTTCAGAAGAAGTACCCAAAAACCAGGATCAAGCTTTGCCTCGGATCGCCGCCCACGCTCTTGCGGTCCCTTGCAGAAGGTGACACGGACTTTTTAATCGCAGACAATGGACCCTATTTTGAAGGCATAAAGTCCAGTCACGCGGTTCAGCCTTTGTTTCAAGAAGAGCTGGTGCTCTGCTGCGCGACAGCAATGGGCAAAGTGGATCCAACTTTTAGAGGAGTCTCTGGGCTTCCGCACTTGGACTATTCTCAGGACGGATCAGCCGTCGGCATCTGGTACATGCATCATTTTGGAAAGAAGCCCAAGGAGCTTCAGATTGTCATGGTTTCGGAGAACGTCAGGTCGCTCATTCATGGAGTTAAGTCCTCGCTCGGGGTCGCCATGGTTCCTAGATATCTCATTCGAAAGGAACTCGAGAACGGCTCTTTGAAAGTGATTTCTCCGACAAAAAATGAATTCATGAATGAACTGGTGCTTGTCCAACACCGCGACAAGATACCTTCTTTGTCAGAACGGCTCTTTTTGGCGATGCTTCGGTCCAAACCTAAGATCATTGGGACCAAACCGCTCCATGCGAATCCCGTCTCCAAGCCTGAGGCCCCTGACGGCTAAAACCCTGACGCTCGAGGACTTCTATAATAAAGTCTGGCGTTTCACCCCAAACGAGTTTGATGTCGCGATTTCGAAGGACCCCCTCGAGGACCTCGAGCTGGGCCTTGATCATGATCGAACCCAATTGTGGAAATGGAAACAAGTTAACCGTCTGGCTCATCTCGGCGATCCTGAACCCCCAGGGGTGGATGAGTGCCACTGGGTCTCCGGGTTGGGTGAGGGCGCGTACCTCGCTGGACCATGCTTCAAAAGCGAGTGGCTTTTCGTCGGGGATGCTCAATCTTGCGATCTGTTGCCAGGGATAGGGGAGCTTGAAAGCCGCAAATGTAAAAAAGACAAAAGCGATGAAGATCCAGGCTCGCGGCAGGAACTCGAGCTTGCGACGAGTCGGTCCCTCCAGCAGCGGTAAAGCCAAAAATACGACCTGAAGAGCCCAGATGCTGAAAAAGAACTGCAAGACATCGGAGTGAGAGCGGTTCAGATAGTAGGGTGCAGTCCCCAGTACCCACACGCCGATGAAGACGGAGGCCATCGCCCGATTTCTCAGTCTAGGACGCGATTCTGGCAAATGGAGGACGGCCAGAGCGCAGGACATCATCGAAGTGAGGTAGATGATCCATTGAAGTCCTTCGCGCGGTAGCGGAAGTGCGCCAAAGCCATACCTTCCGAAAGCCAAGATGATGTCGAAAGCTCCGACTACGTTTGGCAATGATCCGCCCCTCATCCAACAAAGCGTAAGGAAGGAGGCGACAGAAAGTCCAATGCCAAGAGTAATCAGGCCAAGCTCTCGTAGCGGAACTCGCAAGCCCCGCGTGACAAGAAGTGCGACGAACATCGCCCCCACCGCAGGCAACCCAAAATCCACGTTGTTGATCATCACCAGTCCGCTTAGGACCCCCAGGCCTATCGCCTTCATTGAGGTTGGGCGAAGTTCACGGCTGAACATCGCCGCAAGGATCATGATGGGTCCGAGAATGCGGGTGGGATGCCCGGCAAAATAGGTGAACGGGCTATAGAAGCTAGGTTGTTGCCAATCAGCGAAAGGGAAGAAAGAGATCCCGAGCCATAGGACGAATAAGACTCCCGCATGCGAGGCTCGTCGGGTTGTTTTGGAGAATATCCAAAAGACCAGCATCACTTCCAAAAGGGACAGCGCGGCCATCATTGAGGTGTACGCGCCGATCGAAGGACCTGTCATTTTAAAGAGTAGGGTGCCCAAGTAAGACAGCAGCTGCGTGTATTGAGAGAAATAGTCCACCCAAGGAGTGCGGCCGTTCAGGACCGCTAGATGGTCGGCCATTGTGTAAGGGATATGAATCAGAGTGCCTACTGCGGACCGATAGAAAGTCAGATCGGTGACCAAACTCGAAGTCAGCGCGCTCACACTGATAATAAAAACGGTGATCCAAACCCATGTTCTCGGGATCGCGCGAAGAACGCGACTGAGCAAGGGCTTGAGCACTGGCCACGTGAGGGCAAGCAAAAACCCTAGAAACACACTGACGAGCACGTGCCAGCGGTTGAAATATTCGTGCACGAAGCGGTTTTGCTGCTCAAGCTGCCGGAGGATGCCGACTGTTATTAGGATCTGCATGAGTAGTGCGAAAATCCGTCCAGAAGGTGCGGGCCGCTTAAACCAATAAGGCAATCCGACTGACGCTAAAAAAATTGCACCACTCATCAAGAAGTATTTAAATTTTACGTCGACTTTAGGGTCGCTTCCGCTGATGTAGCGCGCGATGACGTTCTGCGCGAATTCGAGTCGAGCGTCAGATGCCGGGAGTGACGGCAGCATGAGCACGCAAAAGGCAATCATTAGGGCAAGTGGGACGGAATAGGACCAAAAGAACGAGGCCTTATTTGAGAGATGCATGGGTTAAAAGGCGTAACATAATCAGTCTCATGGCGAAACCAGCTGGCGAAGACCTTCCTCGAGCGAGACCTTCGCTTTCCAACCTCGAATTGGATCTCCAGCATTCCAAGGCGTCATCATCTCGCGCGGACGATACGAGCGTTTCCCCCAGGCGACCGGGACCTGTTGTCCCGTGACGCGCGCATAGGTTTCTACAACCTCGCGCAGCTTTCGCGGCTGCCCTGAGGAAACGGCATGCTTCCGTAGCGTTCCAGGTTTCGCGTCTTTGAGTAACAGCGCCCCTGCTTGAAAAGCCGAGACGGCGTCGTCGACGTGAACCAAGTCAACGTACTGCTCTCCCGGGCTCATCTCTAGAGCGCGGCCGGATTTCGCCGCATCCCTAAGCATATTGAAGAGTTTGGGGCGTTTGTCGCCTGGACCAAACGTATCGAATAACTTAAGCGCGAGAGCGCGAAGGGACGAAACTTCGGTGTAGAATTTCACGATGTCCTGGAATGCCTGTTTCGTGGCGCCGTAAAGAGATACTGGATCGTACTCATGGCTCTCGAAATGTTGCCAGGAAGTGCCTGCAAAAACGAGATCTGAGCAACCGGCTCTGGTCATTCCCTCTAGAAGCTGGGTTCCAAACAGGATGTTCGCTTCGATAAGGCCCCGGATATCGTCTGGAGCGTGGGTACCCACGAAGCGGGAGGCCAAATGAAACACGACGTCAGGTCGTCGCCTCTCCATAATCTCAAGGAGCTGCCCCGTCTTACCTCCGAAACGGTCCAGGGTGACTTTGCTTTCCGCAAGCGAACTCGCGTCTGAATCCTCTCGACAGATGCCATGGACCGTCCATCCTTTTCGGGAGAGGTCGAGCGCCAGCCGCGAACCCACGAACCCGGTCACTCCCGTGATGACGGCATTTGACATTACGTATCCTTCTTGAGAGCTAGATCATCAAATGATCAGCGTGATAGTTCCCTATTTCAACGAATTTGGGAGCATTGGCAAGCTCCTCGAACGAACCCACGAGGCCTTTCGCTCCTGCAAAGTGGATGGCTATGAGGTGCTGATCGTCGATAACGGATCCTCACCCACACAGGCCGAAGATCTAGTTCGCCTCACCCGGACGGATGCTCGTGTCCGCGTCATTGTGCTGAGCCGCAATTTTGGTTACCAAGGCGCGCTCTGGGCGGGGCTCGACAATGCCCACGGTGATCCCGTGATCTTTATGGACGCCGATGGTGAAGACCCGCCGGAGATGATTCCGGAGTTCATCGCTAAGTGGCGCGAAGGCTTCGACGTCGTCTATGGGATTCGTGCATCGCGAAAAGTGAGCTGGATCCTCAATAAGTGCTATCAGATCTTCTATCGCCTCCTTTCCCGCTGGTCGAACATTCACATTCCGCTCGACGCCGGCGAGTTTTCCCTGATTTCGGGCCCGGCCTTGAAGGCCATGCGCCAGTTCACGGATCGCACCCGCATGATGCGCATCCTGCGCGCGTGGATCGGATTTCGCCAGGCCGGCTTGCCTTATCACCGCGAAGCGCGGATCGCGGGCAAGTCCAAGTTCAACATGCTCTCGGCTTTTCGGTTTGCGTGGGACGGCTTTGTCGCAGCGACAGACATCCCGGTTCGCCTCTCCATCTACTGCGGTTTGGCGTGCTTTACGGTTGGAGGCATGGGCTCAGTCTACTACCTGCTTTGGTACTTTTTTGGCCGCGAGAAGATTCCAGGTTTCGCGTCATTAAATATCACCATTCTCTTTTTGTTCTCGATGCTCTTCGCCTGCTTCAGTGTATTGGCGCACTACGTGATTACGCTGTAGGACGAGACCCGCAAGCGGCCACCCTACTTAGTCTCGCGGGACATCTCCGGAGGCTCCGACCCATGAAAGTTCTCGCCTCTTTGCTGCCGGGCTGCGCTTTCATAAAAGGGCATCGATTTGTTGATGCGCGAGGCATGCTCGTGAAGTCGTTCCGTCGCACGTTGTTCGAGGAGTATCGTCTGCCCTGCGATTTTCGCGAAACCTACTTTTCGCGAACGGAAGAAGGCGCCCTGCGCGGCCTGCACTTTCAAGTGCCGCCGCAGGATCACTACAAGCTCGTTGCCTGCCTGTCCGGAGAAAGCCTCAATGTAGGAGTGGATCTCCGGAAGGGCAGTCCGACCTATAGGCAGGCCTTCGGCTTCGAGTTGAAGACCGGAGACGCTATCTATTTTCCGGCAGGCATCGCTCACGGTTTTTGTGCGCGTCAAGGCGGTGTGGATCTCCTCTATCAGGTGAGCACAGAGTATGCCCCGGAGTATGATGCGGGCATACTTTGGAGCTCAGTTGGTTTTGAGTGGCCGCTGAGCAATCCTACACTCTCGAAGCGGGATCAAAGTTTTCCTTGCCTCGCCGACTTTGTGAGTCCTTTTACCTATGCGGGGTCACCGCGCAGTGAGGTTCAGGCAGGCGACGTCGTAGACCTCGATCCGTACAAGCGTAGCACGTGAGGACCGAGCTCTCCTTGGGGAAGGTGGATCCATTGGCAGGCATCCCCAAGCTGCGTTTTTAGCGATTTAAACCAGGTCCGCTGCCGCTTGACCAACTGCCGAGTTGATAGCTCGATCTCCGATCGCAGGCCTTCGATGCCTGGCGCGAGCTTGCGACCCGGTGGGGAGATCCCGTCCAAGTAAGCGCACACTTCTTTGTATCCCACGGCCCCGAGTGCTCTGGCGCCCGGAAAGCGCATGCGTATGTCGCGTACTTCATCGATCATTCCCGCTTGAAGCATGGCTTCGCAGCGCGCGGAAATCCGTTTTTCTAAGTCGTCGGGAGAGCGGTCGACCACCCAAAGTTCGAGCGCAGGATCAGGGTGTCGACCGAGCTCTTCTTGCAGCTGAGTAGGGGTCTTGCCTGTCAGCTCGAGCAGCTCGAGCGCGCGCACCAGACGGTAGCGATCGCTGATGGTGATTCTGAGGGCGGACTCCTGATCGACGCGCTCGAGCCGCGAGTAGAGCTCAGCTTGCGGGAGCGCTTCGAGGCGCGCGCGAACTTCGGGGTCCGCCGGCGATCCCGACCAGAGGCCAAAAAACAGGGCTTTGAGATAAAATCCGGTGCCCCCGACAATCAGTGCGCGCCCTCCGCGCGCGTGAATCGCGTCGATCGCTGTGCGTGTCTCGCGCACGAAGTCTCCTGCCGTGAACGGCTCATCCGGGTTGCGAATATCGATCAGATGGTGAGGGAGCTGCGCCAGCTCTTGGGGTGAAGGTTTTGCCGTGCCGATATTCATGCCGCGGTAAACGAGCAAGCTATCGGCATTGACGATTTCAAGGCCTGGGATTCTGTGAGCGAGCTCGAACGCGAGTGCCGTCTTGCCGGCGGCGGTAGGGCCGGTGAGCACCGCGGTTCGCAGCAGCGTGCTCATGTCAGGGCACCCGACGCTGAAACCACTCCTCGAAGCGGGCTCGAGGAACGCGTACAACAGTGGGGCGTCCATGGGGGCAGTTCCAAGGGTGCTCGCAATCGAATAGCTGTTCAACCAACGCCGCGGCCTCTTCCCGCTCAAGTCGGTCGCCGGCGCGGATGGCCGAGTGGCAGGCTTCGCTGGCCAGCGCTTCAAACAGTGTCTCATCCATTTCTAGGCTGGGCGCTTTGCCCGGCTCCATGTCGTCTGGGTTATCCTGAGCTAGCACGCGCTCGACTAGGTTTCTGAGGCGCGCACGCAGATCGCCGCCGGAGCCGGGGCCCCATTCCGCGGGGACTCCTCGAAACAGCAAGGTGT
>CAZGCK010000054.1:21100-24852 GCA_964524175.1 uncultured Bacteriovoracaceae bacterium
AAAAACTTCGGCTTCAAATCCTAGGCGCCCAAGCCATCCCAAGCGAGATTCGAGCAACTGCCTAGATTCTGCAGGAAAGTGCACTGCTTCGGGGATCAACAACGCTTGGGCTTCAAGCGCCGAACCGTCCGCACGACGAAGCGCGCGTTTCTTGAGCTGCTCATAGCGAATGCGTTCATGAGCTGCGTGCTGATCGACGAGCGCGAGCTCGCCGCTCAATTCATAGAAGAGATAGGTGTTAAATAAGGTCCCCGCAAAACGCCCATGTTTGAGCGGGTGCTCGGGAGCGACAGGGGCGTCGCTCAGCGACTCAGCCGCTCTAAATTGAAACGGAGTCTGCGGACCGGGCTCTGAAGTCCGTCGCGGTCCGGCTCCGCTAGGGGTCCCGGATTCAGAAACGGTGGGCTTGGTCCAAGAAAATGAGCTCGAGCGATTCCAAGAAAGGTTCTCTGCGCTGGGTTGTGACGAGCCTGCCACTTGAGCGCTTGCCTGCGGCTCTGCCCAATCCCGAGCAAGTCCCGCGGCATAAGCGGGGGCGCCCTTCTCAGCAATCAAGGTATCCACTAGCTGATCGATCGCATGAAAGACTTTTCGCCCTTCCAAAAAGCGGATCTCTGTTTTGGTTGGGTGCACGTTCACATCGATCTGCGCAGGGTCGATATCGATGTAAAGCGCCACTGCCGGAAACTGCCCCGGCAATAGAGCCTGACGAAAGGGCGCGAGCAGCGCGCTTTGGAGCATTCGATCACGCACGGCGCGGCCGTTGACGACTTGAACGATCTTGCGCATCTGCGGAGTCGAGAGTCCTTGCAGCCAGTGCACTCTGACTTGGAGGCCTAATGCTTCGGGGACGCCGAGATCGGTCGCTGCGCTGACGACAGGATAATCGTCGCCATCGGCTAAGATCGAGCGTACTCGGTCTGTCTCGGATTGAGGCCGCAGCGCAAGAATCTGCCTGCGCTCACTATGCAATCTAAATCCGCATTCAGGATGAGCCAGCGCAAGCCGCTCCATCCATTCGCGCACCTGTCCGACTTCTGCGCCCTGGGATTTTAAAAACTTGAGGCGGGCCGGAACGTGCGCAAAAAGACCTCGTACTTGAATTCGAGTTCCATGTTTCGAATTCAAAAAGTGTCCAAACGTCAAGGGTTCTGGCTCAAACTTCCGATCTTCAAAGCGTTCTTGGTCATTGACGGCCGGGATTTTGAGCTCGTAAGCCGTTTCCTGATCCGTCGTGCGCGACAAGATTGAGAGCTCGGCAACGGCTGCAACACTAGGCAACGCTTCTCCTCGAAACCCCAACGAGCGGATCTTCTCGAGGTCTCCCAGAGTTGCCAGCTTGCTCGTGGCATGTCTCAATACGCAGATCTTTAAGTCTTCAGGGCTCATGCCGTGACCGTTGTCGGTGATCTCGATCAGCGATTTGCCCCCATCCTCGAGAGCGACGCTGATCTCCGTTGCACCTGCGTCCAAAGAGTTTTCGATCAGCTCTTTGACGACAGCAGCTGGGCGCTCAATGACTTCGCCAGCGGCGATGCGTTCAGCGACGTTGGAATTGAGAACACGAATGGGTCGACGAATAGGTGCCTTGGTATCCACGGGCCGCCAATTGATCACGAGCTCAGGGTTTTAGGCAAGTGGGGCTATGGGTCGGGGCGCGTTAGGATCCGGAGACGACCACCTTATTGCGGCCGCTGCCTTTGGCAGCATACAGAGCCTTGTCCGCTGCTTTCAACAATGTCTGTGCGGACTCGATGCCAGAGCTGAGCTCGGCGACACCCATGCTGGTTGTTACAGGGATGCGCTTGCCTTCATAAATGAAGGCGTGGGCCTCGACTGCAGCACGCATGCGCTCAGCCAATTCATGAGCGGCTTTGGCGCCTGTGTTGGATAGCAACACGCAAAACTCTTCGCCCCCGTAACGCGCAAAAACATCTTTAGGACGTAAGTGGCTCACCCGAATGATTTGAGAGAACTCCTTCAAGACATAGTCGCCAGCGTCGTGACCGTGGGTGTCATTTACTTTCTTGAAGTGATCGAGGTCAAAAAACAAAATCGAAAAATCATTGTGAAGAGCTTTAGCGCGCTTGAACTCGGCTTCTAAGGCTTCGAGCAGGTACCCTTTGTTATAGATCCGAGTTAGGGGATCGGTATGAGCGGCGGAGCCTAGATTTCCATAAAAAAGAATCTCGAGCTCACCGGCGGGCAAGAACTTAAAAATCGAGTTGCCCAGCTTCACCATGTCTTCTTTGGCTAGGATCACTGATTCATGGGTGTTGAGCTTTTTGTCGTTAATGAAGGTTCCGTTCGAAGACCCCAGTTCCTTAAGGCGGATCTTGCCTCCGGCTTCACGGGTCACAATTGCATGTTTACGAGAGATGCTTTGATCCGCAACGCTGATGTCTGCGGTCGGATCACGCCCGATCGTCATCTCATCCTGCGTGATAAAGAAACGATGTCCCTGGGGGGTGCCGCGAATAATGATGAGACAGGCTTCTTGTTCTTTCGCGCGAGCAAGTTCCTTGTTCAGGGTCTCTTGATCGCCTTGGAGGACTGCAGTTTTTTCGCCCGCTTCGTCGCGTGAACTTGGAGGAACCATAACTTTGTTTAGATTAAGACGATCCCGCCAAACCCGTCAATCAATACCTAGTAGCTTAGGAGTCTAGAGATCTGAATGGCTGCTCCGTCTCAATCTGCCCACGGGTGAGTTATCGTCATCAAACCGGGACGGCGACTCAGTGGGTCGCTCTTGATTGAGTGCCTCGCGGATGTAAACCTTGGCTTCTTCTACTCCGGGTTGATCAAAAGGGTTCACATTCAGGAGGGCGCCAGTGAACGCGGTGAGCGTCGAAAAGGCAAAATAAAGCGCGCCTAAACCTCGTTCATCGAGTCGATCGAGCTGCCAAGTCGCATTGGGGCGTCCCTGCTTGGTGAGTACGAGGGCTGTGGCCCGGTATTCGATCTGAAGAAGTTGATGAAGCGTGTGTCCTTCGAGAATTTTAAAGGCCGGCAGCGACGACTGGCCGACCATCGTTCCTAATAGCTGGCCCAGCTTAGGGATCTTGACCTCGTCCTCGACTTGGTCAACCGTCAAAAACAGGGTGACCTTATCATCGGGACCATCTCTCAAAAGCTGCAAGATGCTGTGTTGGTCGGTGGCTCCAACTGCAGCAAGAGGGGTGAAGCCCTTGCCGTCTTTGCCCAGACTCTCTCCCCAAAGTTGCACGAACCAGGCTCCAATCTGCTTGAGTCGAGTCGAGTAGGGCATGCAGACGTTGATGGGACGTTTGCTGGAGTGACGGATCAGTTCGCCGCCCAAAATAAAGAGAGCATTTTTTTCGAGCGGTGCTTTCTCGACATAGTCGCGAACTTGCTTTGCGCCCTGGAGAAGTCCCTCGACGTTGAGTCCCGACAATGCAGCAGGAAATAAACCCACTGGCGTGAAAACACTGAATCGTCCTCCCATCGATGGAGCGATGTGAAGGGTGGGGATACCGTTCTGGGTAGCAAAGGTCTTGAGGTCGCCTTTGACTGGGTCGGTGATCGCGACGAAGTTCGACTTCCAACGATCTTTGCCGAGCCATTCGAGCGCAAGCAGGGTTTGGGCCATGGTCTCAAACGTAGTGCCTGACTTGGTCACTGCGCAGACGAGCGTGGTTTCCGGCCGGAGGCGGGCGATCGTGCTTTTCCAATCCAGCGCATCTGGGTTCTCAATAAAATGAAAGCGAATCCCCGTTTTGCACTGATCGCTT
>CAZGCK010000054.1:24862-25790 GCA_964524175.1 uncultured Bacteriovoracaceae bacterium
CGAACTGCCGCCGATACCGAGAAAAAGGCAATCAGTGATACGCCCACCTTTGAGGATGGATTGTGCAAGCGCCTGAGTCTCGGCAATTTGCGTGATTTCGGCGTTGATCGGCGCTTCGTAGAAGCCCACATCCGAAGTGCCGAACCTGCCCTTGAGGTGACTCCATGCTTTTTCGAATGCCGCCACATCAGGATCTGCGGGGCGAGAGTGGGGACCTGCCGCAACATGAACCAGCTGGGACCAGTCGAGGGTGATCGGGGCGCTGCCTAAACGTGCTGCTGTAACGGCCATGAGAGATCCTTTGTTAAATTAACGAACCGCACCCGTAAGAGCGCGGCCGATGATCAAGCGTTGAACTTGGTTAGTGCCTTCTACGATTTGAAGCACTTTGGCCTCGCGCATGTAGCGTTCGGTTGGAAAGTCTTGCGTATAACCTGAGCCACCCAAGACTTGCACCGCATCCGTCGTCACGCTCATGGCCATATCCGTAGCAAAGAGCTTGGCCATGGCGGCCTCGGTCGAAAACGGCTTTCCTTGGTCCTTAAGCCAAGCAGCGCGTTGAACCAAGAGTCGTGAAGCATGAAGCTGTGTCCCCATATCTGCAAGCATGAAAGAGACGCCCTGGAATTCTGCAATCGCTTTGCCAAATTGTTCGCGTTGCTTAGAGTGGTTGATCGCGACCTCGAGAGCAGATCGTGCAATGCCTAACGCGGTGGCGGCAATCGTGATGCGCCCGCTGTCGAGCGCAGTCATCGCGATTTTGAACCCATCGCCCTCATTGCCCACTAGATTCTCTGCGGGCACTTGCACGTTGTCGAAGAGAAGCTCCATCGTGTGCGAAGCGTGACAACCCATTTTGCGCTCACGCTTGCCGGTCGTGAATCCTTTCATCCCTTTTTCGATGATGAAAGAGGAGACTCCCTTCGGT
>CAZGCK010000055.1:0-2840 GCA_964524175.1 uncultured Bacteriovoracaceae bacterium
ACCATCTCTTCAAGTCTCAGCAGCTCGTGATGCTCAAGAAGTACCCCGAAGCCCAAGATGAGCTCGATAAAGCGCTCATGATCGACGAGTATCTTCCACAAGCTTACTTGATTAAAGGTACGATTTTTTACGTGAACAAAAACTATGAACAGGCCAAAATGAGTTGGGAGCGCTGCCTCAAAGTTGACCCATACAATGCTCAAGCCTACAACTACCTCCGCCTCGTCGACCGGAAACTCGGTCAAGCCATGCCGCCCGATCGTCCAAGCATGCTGCGCGCTCCGGCTACGGATGAGTTCTCTCGCTCGCTCCGAGATCTGCCGTCGACTCCTGCGAACGCCAATAAGAGTCCGTAATCGGTCGCTTGCATGTGTCGGGCTATTGATTTTTGTGTTGGTTGGCTCGGGTGCTGCTCAAGCTGCAGCGGTGAGTATTGCTGGGGGGATGTCGACGTTTCGACTCAAGGCTGGATCTGATTTTGATCGTGATGGAGGGTTTGGCCCTGAGTTTCGCCCGCAGATCAGCTTTGAGTCGGTCTCGCTGGGTGTCGCAATGGATATCTTCTATCAGGGGAGATTGGGCTCCAACTTTGGTGGTTTTCCGCTATCTCGCTTCGGGGTCGGTGGATTGTACTACCCGGCCGGACTACCGATAAAAAAGACAGTCGTCGATAATGGCATTACGACAAGCTCTAACCACTTTGCCCCTTTCATCAGCGTGCAGGTGCCTCTGACAGTGATCGCTGTCACGAGCAGGGCGGACGCACTCTCGTTCAACGCGCTGACTATTGGCTATCAGATTGGGGTAGGTGCGGAGATCCCTATTTTAACCAACATGTCTTTGCTGTTTGAGCTTTTTAAAGAAGGCACTCTCGCAGGCGGGGCAGCAACGGGCGGCGGTATCGAAGTTTCCCTGTATTCAGGTTTGATCGGATTCACGGTTCGTCCCTGAAGTGTCAAGAGAGTGACTCTCTTGGTGTTTGCTCAGAAATCGAAAAATGATCTTTCTGCCAAACTTATAGCAAAAACACCCAGTACTAACATTTCCTCAACCGCCTTCATTTGCGAGCCGATAGAGACCTTGGATGGGACTCTTACGTCGTCAGCCTTTGCAGATTGCCTCGATTCTGGTCCTCGCTGCTGCGGTAGTAGAGGCATGGGTTGCTTGGCGCTATATCAAAGTGCAGCACCAAGGCGAGCGCGTGCCCCGCTTGGAGCGGGAGCTTGCGTTGAAGACGGCTGAGCTCAACCAGCTCATTTTTAAGCGCGACTATGAGAATCGTCGCAGGGCGCAGCCGAGCAAGGTGGCCCAATCGGCATCCCCTGTGCTCACGGCTGATGAGGAGCTGGCCCAAGCAGCAGCTCAACGGCCTGGCTTTATCTCGGCTCGAGACGAGCGTCCTCTGGGGGCTTCTCGACCTAGTGCTGCGATGGGAGCCTCTAGCGTCGGCTTCTTGCCAGGCTTTCCGGTCCCAACCGACGATGACCTGGGCGAGGACCAAGCTGATCACCTGGGCACTCCGCAAGGTGCAGCACCAGAATCTAAGTTCGAGCTCACTCAAGTCGACATCGATGCGAAACACCTTGTGTCTATGGTCAATATCATGACGGGCAAAAAGTCCGCGGAGCTTGTTAAGTTCAAGAACCAGACGGCGATTCACTATTTGAGCTTTGCTGCCGCCGATGAGCACCCAATTTGGCAGGTGGTCGACGCCGTTCGCAAGGCACGCGCGCTCGGAGAAATCTCGCTCGTAGCCGATTCCAAAGCGGATCTTGCCAAGCTCGAATCCACGCGCGAGCAGCTTCTTGATTTGGGAGTTCCCTCGCGGCTTATTCATCAACGTGCGGGTGAGCCAGCCTATCAGGGGTTAGAGGGCATGCTGATTACTTTACAAGGAGAACGTAAATGAATTTTTCGACAGCGTTTGGCTTCATTGGTGCCGCTGTGGTTTTCCTACACTCGACGCTCACGTCGACGGACAATCGGGCGATCTTTCTCAACGAGCACGGGATCGTGATCGTCATGGGCGGCACGCTGGCGGCAGCCGCCATCTGCTTCCCGCTCGGTAAGATCTTCAAGCTCTCGATGCTGGCGATCAAGAAGATGCTCTTCAATTATCGTCCTAACTATCCTGAGACGATCAAGTACATCATTGGGCTCGGCGACAAGGCTCGTACCGACCTGAATTTTCTCAAGAAGGAAGCGGAGACGATCACCACTCCCTTCCTCAAGGAAGCCATCATGCTCGTGAACGACGGTATGACCGAAGACCAGCTGCGCGACATTCTCGAGCAGCGAATCGAAACGCATAGCAAGCGCTATCAGATCGAAACCAATATCTTTAAGACGATGTCCAAGTTTCCGCCTGCTTTTGGGCTTTTGGGGACCACGCTGGGGATGATCGCACTTCTTCAGAAGCTCGGGGGCGCCGACGCCGCCAAGCAGATCGGTCCAGCCATGTCGATCGGTCTCGTTGCGACACTCTACGGTATCTCGCTCACGAACTTCATCTTTATCCCAATTGCCGAGAACTTGGCTGAGGCGAATCGCGAGGACCAGACTTTGCGCAAGATCATCCTCGAAGGGGTGATCATGCTCAAGAACAAGGTCCATCCGATCATGATCGAAGAGAAACTCAACTCCTACTTGCTGCCACAAGAGCGCGTGTCTTTGCGTGGCGAGCTTCCGGGGTCAAAGACTGCACCAGCGCCTAGAGTAGCAAAAGGCGGGTAACAGAATTTATGGCAACTCCTCCACTCGCACCTCCTCCCGGAAAGTCAGCGACAGTGGTCGCTCTGCGTCCAACGGATCCTCATGCCGCTAAGTACAGACGCAAGCAA
>CAZGCK010000055.1:2850-5357 GCA_964524175.1 uncultured Bacteriovoracaceae bacterium
GCTCTTGAACACCCTGAAGAGGTCGCTGAAGAGGGCGATGGCAACTGGATCGTGTCCTACGCCGACATGATGACTTTGCTTTGCGTGTTTTTCGTTCTCATGTACTCGATGGCTAATCCGGATCCAAAAAAGTACGAGGAGATGAAGCGCGAGACCTCTCAGTATTTTGGGGGAGTTTACAAGCAGCCCTATCGCCAGCTGCTCGAGAAGCTCCAGGGTATCGTCAAGGAGCGGGGTCTTGAAAAGGTAGTAGCCATAGACGCCGACGAGAGTGGCGTGACTGCTACGTTTCGCGGAACTCTTTTCTTCGATAGCGGCAGGACGGATCTGAGCCCAAACGGAGCCGATGTGCTGACTCAACTGGGCGGCGTCATAAAGAAAGAAGCGCCCGGGTTCAAGCTCATCGTCGAAGGCCACACTGATGACTCTCCGATTTCTTCGGCGACGTATCCATCGAACTGGGAGCTCTCTGGGTCGCGTGCCTCGCGCGTGATCAGGATGTTCGAGTCTCAGGGCTTTGATCGCAAATTGCTCACTGCGATCGGCTTTGGAGACACGCGGCCACTCGTGCCCAATCGTGATGCGAAGGGTGTCCCAATCCCTCAGAATCAGTCTCAGAATCGGCGCGTTATTCTGAAGATCATGAAAAGCGATGCGCCTGGTGCAGGTACTTGAGATAGTTGGGTAATATTAAACTTTATATGTTTAATGTATAAAAACTCCAAAAACAAAAGCTCCATAAAATCAATTCAAGGAACCCGTTCATGTTTCCGATAAAGCCAAGGACAGGGAAGGTTCATCGGCTATGATGGGACATTCGATCCAAAATCATCTGACACGCAAACAGCCAGGGGCGACCCGAGCATGGGCATTGGCTTTTGTTTGCGCATGGCTCACGGTGGCGAGCGTTCAGGCCGCACCAACGGCAACTCCCAATGAGGCTGCTGTCACGCGAGGCGCCGGCGGTGAGGTGATTGCGACCGAAGAAAAGGGCGCGATCGAGCGTTCGCTCGAGGGCAAGGTCCGCGATATTCTCGATGGAGTCATTAAGGCCGATCACTATGCCGTGTATGTCCAAGTCACGATCAAGGCTGATGCGGCCGCTCTCCAAGCTTATTACGATGAGCGCGCACTGACTACTTTACCCGGGATCCCGGCGCCAGACCCAGATCTCGGCAGTCCTACCAATAACAAGCTTCACTCGATGATCCAAACCCGCAAGATAATCGTCGTTCTCGATAAGCTCGTCACAGCTGACCAGGAACTAGTGACTAAGGAGATTCTGAGAGCCAAGTTAGCGCTAGATGACAAAAAGGGCGACGCGCTCGACATTCGTCGCGCCGAAGTCCCAACATCCTTGGATCGCCAGATTGCCTCGACTCATCAGGTCTCGGGCACCGAGAGTTGGGTCCGCTACTTTCTGATCGGCCTCGCGGTGACGCTGGGATTGGCGATCGCTCTGCTGCTTTGGCAGGTCTCCATACTTCGAGAGCGGGTCGACGCGCGGGCCAAGTTCAAAGCTGACATCAAAGTCAACTCGTCCCAAGACCTCAACTCCAATGTTTCGGGTGGAGGCATGCTTGCTGCTCCTGGCCAGGCCAACCTCAACGGTGATGCCGACGAGAACGGCGAACGGCGGATCACCAATGGCGATCCGATCTCCGCGGTCGAGCTCAAAGAAAAGATCCTGGCGTTGGCTGTCTCTCAACCCAAGGCCTGCTCCTTGGTTGCGCGTCGCTTGATGTCCACGCGCGAGGGGATGCGCAAGCTGGCGGTCGCTTGCGAAGCCATCGGGTTTGAATATACCAAGCAACTGTTCGACACCGTTAGCCCAGCCAAATGGCGCGCGATGGGAGAGTACCTGCGGCAGAATCTCAGCGAGATCACTCGGGCCCCTCTGGGTAAGATCCTTCTTGAGATCTATACCGAGATGCTTGCAGAAAGCATGGGTTGGGATCCCAGCCAGAACTCAAACGGTCCGTTTGATTTCTTGCACAAGATTACTGAGCCCGAGATGGCAAAACTGCTCGTGTCCCAAGAGCCATCGCATATCGCTTTTATAGCGGCCTATTGGGAGCCAGAAGAGATGTCCCAGATCCTCTCAGTTCTCAACGATGCTCGCCGCAAAGAGACTATCCTTCACATTGCCCGCCTAAATGGGCTGCCTCGCGAAGTGGTTCAGCAGGCCGCCATTCGGTTCGCCGAGCGCCTCCGGGTCCTCCGCGCTCGCAATGAGGTCGATGTTGACGGAAGCCAAGTCGTCGCAAGAATGCTTGAAGAGGATCTGTTGCGGTTCATCGAGCGCGAAGACCCGGCCGCCCGAGACCGGTTGCGGCAGCATTATTTCTCGTTCGATAGCATCAGCACTTTGCCTTCGGACATTATGGCTGTTGTGTTCACCGAGATGGATCCTCAGCTCGTGACTCAGGCATTGGTCGGAATGGACGATGGCTCTGTGCAGGCAGTGCTCTCTGTCTTCCCACCTAAACAGCGCGCGATCATCGAGG
>CAZGCK010000055.1:5402-9186 GCA_964524175.1 uncultured Bacteriovoracaceae bacterium
ATGACGTCAAGATCGCCAACTTGCAGAGCACGTTCTCAAAAGCTGAAGTCTCGGTTGCGCGCAAACAGGTTATTCTCTTGGTCCGCAAGGTTCTAAAAGACCGCGGTATTGAGCTCCACCAGCTGGGCATCGGCGGAGATGGGTCATCTCAACAGTCTTCGATGCTGGACGGCGGGCACGGCGGACATACTGGTCCAACTGCTTCGACGCTAGCGGCTGACGCACCGATGGAGTTGGCGACGAGCTACGAGGCGGCCCCTTTGGAGGCCGTACCGATGGACATGGGCGAGTTGCAGAGTGTCAGCAGCACGTCCGAGGTTCCGACGGCTGAAGTCGCCCAGATCGATCCAAGCTCGGACGATCAAGCTGCGTAAGGAGGTCAGGCCCCGGGCCCTTTTGGCTCGACCTCACTCCACAAAAGCGCGAGCTCATTTTAGATAGAACTCAAACGTTTCGCTGAATGGGCTAGAGACCGTGTCCTTGTCGCCGCGCACGTGCCAATAAAAGGTTCCGGTTCCTTGCGGGTAGTACCGATACTCAGCCTCGCTGAGTTGCTCTGATTCTTCTTTTTTCTTGAAATGAGGATCTCTGGAGATTTCCAGGGTGAACTTGTTGGCATCTGAGTTCGCTTCCCACTGAAGGTTCACGGCGCCTTCAGTCAGTTTCTGGCGATCGTACTTGGCTTTGTGGATCGGTGAGCGCGGCTTGGGCGGCAAGAAAGTAAAAATAAAAGGGACGTGATTGGAAGTAAGCGAGTACCCGCCCGAGTGGATGCCTTCGACAGAAAAGTACATTCTCTCGGCTTGCCACTCTTTGTTGAAGGGGAGCAAGAACTCGGGCTTGAACACTTCGCTTTCGGCGACTGCACCGGAGTCAGTCGATAGATTGCGCGCGATCTTTACCTTGTATTTCGTCACGCCTGCGACGGGACTCCATTTAAACAGAAATCCCCACTTATCTTGAGCGGACCACATGACGCTCCCTTTCTCGCGTCCGATGAGGATGGGGTCTTGCAGCTCAATTTGTCTATAGTTGACATTGACATGGACGGATCGGATCGCAAGAGTGGCTCCGCCGCGGTCTACGATTCTCCACTTGTAGTGTCCTGGTTTGCGGAGGATGAACTTTCCCTGGGCCTCCCCGTCTTTGGCCTGCACTTGGATGCTTTGCTCTTTGCCTTTAGGGTCGGCCTCGTGGGAGAGCTTCACAAAATACAGCGCGTCCTCGGGCTCTGCTTGCCATTTAAACTGAACAGGAAGAGCAAAAGAAGCGGCCTTGCCACCGTCTCGGCTCTTGAGGGACAGATTGTCGGCTGGCTCGATCTTAAGCGCTTTGGCGACTTCAGTTTTGGCGGATGAGAGCGTTGACGACGATCGCTTCATCATCTCGGCGGCCGACTTGTAGCTCAATGCGAGTTCCTTGTCGGTTTTATCTTTTGCCAGCTTTTCGTTCAGCGATCCGCCGCCACCGGCGGCGACTTTGCCCATGCCAGCAGGAAGGCCCCTGCCTTTGATCTTCTGAAAAGTGTCGGCAATAGAAACCGGAGCGCCGGGAGGTCTTGCATCCGAGAGGGTGCCCCCTAGCTTCTTGAACATGGCGCGCGCCTCGGTCTCGTTCACCTTAGGTTCTACTTTGGGTAGAGAAACCGCCACGGGGTTGACGGCGGCTGCTTTGGTTCTCGCATTCTCAACTATGTCCAGCTTCTTAGCTTCATGAGCTGCGACTTGAGCTCCCTGCTTAGAAACTCGAATCGCCTTTTCCCGTGTCACAGCAAACGTCTTGCCCTCCGATTTGACTTTGATAGCCGTCTTGGTGGCGCCCTGCTGTGCGGCCACCATGCCGCTCACGACTTCGACGACAGTTTCTCGGTTGAGGCCCGAGAGTTGAAGTTGGGTGTCGAAACTAAGCCTAATCATCGAGTTCTCGCCGATCTCAACGATGCTCGTGTCCGTCATGGTGATTTTTAGGGCAGCCCCCGGACCGGCCATGATCGTGTCGAGCGGGAAAACAGCATCACCCTGGGCAAGGGCGACAAACTCAGGCTGGCCGTTGGCTTGGCGGAGTGCCTTGTTGAGGGAGAAGGTCACCTTTCCAATCGGCTTGGCCAGCGTTCCTTCGCCCGAAGTGGGCCAAAGAATGCGACGAACCGAGAAGTCGGTGACCAAGAAGTAAAGCATAGTCATGAAGACGCCCGCCGACAGAATGACGGCACCGTACTCCCAGAGCTTGAGAAAAGACTCGCGCGCGGGTTTCATCGGGAGGCCAGCCTGCGTTGGCTCCCGCATTCTCGGAGTGACAGTCGACATGAGGCTCCGTAAACTAGCATTAAAGAGCAAAGGGACGAGCAGACATTATGAAACAACCAAAGAGTGGGGTCAAATGGTCGCTCAGCACGAAAATGCTCGCGACTGTGGTGATGATCTTAGCTGTTGTGGTGGCGTTCTTGACGGTTTCTTCGGTTGTGTTGCTCAAGCGCGACAAGATTGCCTATGTCTATGATGCTCAATCGACCGCATGCACGCTTGCAGGCCGAGAGTTCTCTTCCTACGCGCAGTCCTCACTGGATCTGGTGAGGCATTCTCTATTGATTGTTGATCCTTTCAAGCTCGGTCAAGCGGAGCCGCTGAGTCCTCCAACACGAACTCCTTTTTTGGCTTCTCAGTCGGACGCTCTTCGCGTCGCTGAGCAACAGATCCAAGCGCTTCTCGACAATCAAAGCGTGTCGATGGCTATCCAGGTGGGCAAGTACAGGGTTTCCTCGTCGGAGTTTGTTTCTGTTGCTAGGGCTTTTAAGGCGGATGCGATGAAGGCGGCAGGTCTGACTGAGCAAGACTTGATGCTTTCTCCCGCTTCGCTGAAGGCATACCAAGAAGCTTTGTCGAGTCACGGCAGCGCTTTTATGAACATCTCGCAAGTCGGCAAGCCTCCTCTCATGGCAGTCCTACTGCTCGATCGCAAAGCGCAAGCAGGAACCGAGGCTGGGCTTTCATATGCCGTGGTGTCACTGCATTCGTTTCAGACGGGCATGCCCTCGAGCGTAGGAAGCCTTGCGATCTTCAATGGTCAGGGCGATTTGCTCTTCCACTCCGAGTCGTCTTTGCTCTATGGGAGCTCGATCTTCAATGGGCGTGCGGCCGCGATGGCGGCAAGTGCGGGCGCCAACGACCCGATCTATCTTGAAGCCAAGGCCTCCAAGGCGGTCGGCGGCGCGAAGGAGGTCTCCGCCGGAGGAAAAAGCTTCCTCGCTTCGTTCTACAGGCCAGGCTTGGATCTCGTCGTGTCTTCGCGGACAGAGACTGCTCAAGCCATGCATGCGACCTACACGTTGATCGAGAAGCTCGTCTTCTTCGGTGTCCTGGCAATCGCGTTTGCCATTGTTTTTGCGTTATTTTTCGCAAAATCCCTGACCCGTCCATTAGTGCGCATCGCTGAGGCCACTAAAGAGGTCGCGCAAGGAAACTTTGACGTGAATCTCCCGATCGCGAGCAATGACGAGGTGGGAGCACTGGCCCGCGCGGTGACAGTGATGTCCAAGAAGATCGGAGACCTGGTCCACAAAATCTCGGACCAAGCGCGCGTGGAGCAGGAGTTGGTCGTGGCCGCTTCCGTGCAAGCCAATCTGTTTCCTCTCCCTACTTATGGAGACCATCAGATCCGACTCAAGGGCTATTATCAATCCGCCAGCGAGTGCGGTGGTGACTGGTGGGGATTCTTTCGAGTCGGCAACCGTCTGGCCGTCGTGATTGCGGATGCCACGGGTCACGGGATCCCTTCAGCCTTGATG
>CAZGCK010000055.1:9196-9927 GCA_964524175.1 uncultured Bacteriovoracaceae bacterium
TACGCAGATCCTGTCATTGAACCGTGATGGCCGCGATCCACAAGCTTTTGCGCTCTAAGCCCGAAGTCCTCAAGCTCACCCCCAAAGAGATCATCCCGTTGGCGAACTCTGCCGTGTTCGAGAGCGGCCGCTCGGGCATCAATATGACGTTCTTCATAGGCATCATCGATTTCGACACCCGGGAGATGACCTATGCCAATGCCGCTCACTGTCCTCCATGGTTCATTCAGCACACCCCGGGCATGCCACCCAAAGCTCGCATGCTCATGTCAGCCGGACCTCGTTTGGGCGAGCTAGGGCCCAGCGATATGATTATTTTCTACACAGACGGTTTACTCGAGGGCAAGAACGTCGAAGGCGCGATGTATGGGAAGAAGCGGGCTCGCAAGACCATCGAAAGCGCTTACGGTCGCGGTGAAGAGCATATGATCAACGCTGTCGTAAAAGACTTTCTAGCCTTCAACGGTACCAAGCCTCTGGATGACGACCTAACACTGGTGGCTGCGATGCTGACTCCAGATGCTTTTAAGTTTTAGGGAGTCGAAGCTGCGTTCAGATCCATGAACTCACCATCGCCCCGGATATAGTAGCTCTGGCTGCCTTGTTCACTCTTCATGACGGTATTCACTTTCCATTCGACTTGGAGCTGCGCGGCGCCAATCGGGTCTTCGTGAGTGCCGGCGTTGGTGACGCTCGGAATACTGGCGGATCGCGCGAGGATGTTCTGGCGG
>CAZGCK010000055.1:9937-14968 GCA_964524175.1 uncultured Bacteriovoracaceae bacterium
GAACGAACGCTTTCACATCTAAACTATAACCCCAGGCAGCGGAGATTTTAGCGGGGGCAACGGAGACGTGGGAAAGGTAACGGCCTTTGCCATTCACGTTTCCTCCAGCTGTAAACAGGATACGGTAGCTCACCTCAACGACAGTCATGCCGAGGAGGTTGGCATAGGTGACTTTGTAGAGCTTCGAGACGGGAGCTTTCCAGCCAGCGACCGCGAGCCAGCTATTGGCTCCTTGAGGGAGCGCATTGGCCGAGTCGATGCTCACGTTCACGACGGGTTTATTGCTTTCGATGACGCTCCATATTTTTTTCCCGAAGTTGATGATCTGGTCGAGCACAAGATTAGCGTGGGTTGTCTCATCGAGCCAACTACCGGGGGAGGGGTCTGCTTTTGAGGGTCCATAGCCTAAGACAAAAACCGGATCATCATAGAGATCGAGGTGCGAGGTCAGTGTCTCGAAGGGGGTTTCGCTAAGTTCTTCTATTTTCACTTGTTTAAAAACAAAGTAAGGATCGGGTTCTTCGGCAAAAGCCGACCCCCCCAAAACCGCGCCCACCAGCAATCCCCAACTTATCAAAACAACTGATTTCATGCCGAATCCCCTTGGCGGCTTAGTAGCTGATGAGAAAGTTCGATGCAAATTTAAGTGTATAAATTCAAACTCATCGAATGGTTTCGTTGCGACGCTATGTGTTGATGTTGATTGTCGGCGCTTCATCGCGTCCCAGGGCTCAGGCCTCAGAGATTCTCTTTCAAAAAATCCTGAACCGCAGCCGCAGCCGAGCTCTGCGTGCGCTCATGAAGAGTAGCTAAGCTGATTCGATTGATCATGGGCTTTCCGCAGCCCTTAAATCGATAGATTTTTTGAGGTCCGGGCGTCTTATCCATCTGATCCGCTAGGTACTTAGGTAGGACTCCAGCTCCGGCTCCGTGAGAGATGAAGCGCGCAATGCCTTGCACGTCCATCACCGTTGCTTTGACGTTCAGGCCAATTCGACGGCCTTCGCGTGGACCTAGGTGATGATTGAACCACATTCTCAGGACAGGCTCTCCCACCTGATACTCGACGTAACCGAGCTGTTCGAACCAGTCGGACGAGAGCTTGGGAGTAGGGTAGTTCTTGAGCAGTTCTTCTGAGATGCAGAGCTCAAGCGTCTCGTCGAAAACTCGCTCCGTCGAGATCCTTTTGTCCATTCGGTAGTCGTCGACGAAAGCAAAATCCATATCGCCCTTGAGGAGCTCTTCTGCGATGGCCGAGGCAAAGCCCATTCGGATCTTGAACTTCACCAACGGGTGCTTGCGTGAGAACTTGCTCAAAAGCGGGATGACGATATTGTTTCCGAACTCGATCGGGACTCCGAGAGTGATCGTGCCCGCATGCTCCTTGCTCAATCCTTTAAGCTCAAGAAGTGCTTGCTCGATTGTTTGCAGCCCCAGCGTGCATCTTTCGTAGAGGATCTTCGCTGACGAAGTCGGGATCAACCTCTGATGGACTCGGTCAAAGAGCTTGGTCTCGAGCATGTCCTCAAGCGCTTTGATGTGCTGGCTGATTCCGGATTGCGTGAGGTGGAGCGCTTGCGCGGCTTGGGTCATGCCGCCCAAGCGGTGTACGGCTTCGAAGATGCGCAGGTGATTGAGGTTGAGTTTATCCAGTAGCATCTTGTCACGTCTCCATCGGCTTGAGTGCTTGCTCGATGACTCGAGCAATGAGGCGGCTAGCAGGCGATTTCTGGGCATCGGCGCGGTAAACCAAGCAGATGTGGTCTATCAGCTTGGGCAGGTCTCCAGGGAGGGGCTTGAGCTTGAGTCCTGGCACGCGCAAGGCGACGCGACCGGGTAAAATCCCGACGCCTGCTTGGCGGCCGACGAGCTCAGTGATGACCTCAAGACTTGATGAGGAAAGGGTGCGAGCGAATTTAAGTCCCTTGCGATTCATCTGCTTCAGAAGCGCTTGGCTTTGCACGAGGTCCGGGTCGCAGATCAAGGTGCCTTGGCCTGAGTAGGGGTCTTGCGCAGAAGAGGGAGGGTCCGTAACCCAGAAGCTGACCTCATCTTTGCAAAGGCGCTTGATGACCAAGTCTGGGTGAGGTGCGGGATTCACGACAATGCCAAAATCTACTTTAAAGCTCACGACGTCTTCGGTTAACCGGCGAGAAAGGTCGTGCACGAGCTTGAACTCAAGGCTGGGATTCTCGCTCAGGAGGGTGGGCAAGAAAGAAGGCAACGCATAGAGCGCTACGGATGCATGGCAACCCAAGACAAATCGACCGCTGATTTTTGAGTGGTCCAGAAGCGCATCTCCGCGAAGCTTCTCCCAGGAGTGAAGCAGCGTGCGCGCATCAGTGACGAGGCGCTGTCCTCCGCGCGTGAGTTGCACTCCGGTTTTGCTGCGGATGAGAAGAGGTACTCCAAACGAGTTCTCGAGTCGTTGCATGGCAAGGCTGAGGGCGGGTTGGCTGACTCCCAGGCGCTCAGCAGCTCGTGAGAGATTGAGAGTGTGTGCGACTTCGAGAAAGTAGTGAAGCTCTGATGATGATGGGAGGCTCAGCATCAGTTTCCTTTATGGCACATTAAGTCATATTGGAAGGGGTTTTAATGCTTCGAATTTGTTACAAAATTTTAACCCGCCTGAATCTTGGGTTGTCCACCTGAGGGCTGATCCCGAGCTTCCGGCGAAGCGCGGACTCTCATCTCGAATGCTTCTCCGTTTCCCTAAATCATTTCTGACAATTGAGAAGGACTGCCGTCGCCCCCATCGGGGCCAAAAGCTTGCAGATGACCTACTCGAAACTCAGAACGCGACCGGGCCCCTGAGGGAAATCAATCCCAAGAATCTTCGAAACCGTTGGAGCGACATCGAGCAAGCTGATGAGTCCCAGGTTTTTACCGGGCGTTACGTGAGGACCCACGACAATAAAACCGGCTCTCATCTGCGGATCTGTGGGCAATGGCCCGTGATTGCCAAGAATGCGCTGGGTGTGGGTGATGAGGGGTCCGCGCAAGCCTTTGCCCATGCTGTAACCTGGGGCATCTTTTCCTTGCGAGTTGGTCGTACGGGTTATTGGATCGACTGCGCACAGGGCTCCCGGAAACGAATGCAACCGATCGAGCTCTTCTCGCTCGATCACGCGGTAGGCCTTGCCAGCGTTCTTCTTAAGCAAAGATACTACTTCCTGATTGAGCCTAGGGTCGCGCGTATACACGGCGGCTTGCCCACCTGTAACGTGCGCCATGACTTTCCAATCTGATGCGATTCGAAAGCCTTTCTGAGTCGTCCAGGGAGCGGTAACCTTTGGTTCAGCGGTTGAGCAGCCCTGAATGCACTTGGGTACGCTGCCCGGTGTAGCCTCCACGCGCAGCCATTTCTTCTTCTCAAAGAGCGTGTTGATGTCGATGACTTTGTCGAAGTCATAGAATCCATGATCGCCAAGAATGATGACTGTCGTGCGGCTCAGGTCGATGGGCTCGAGGATCTTTGCGATTTGAGCGTCCGCTTGCGCCAGGGCTGCACGAGTTTTTGGCGAGTTTTTGCCGGTGTTATGCTCAACATTATCCACATTCGATAAATGGATCAGCATGAGATCCGGGCGGTATTTGCGCGACATGTAGTTGGCAGCGTTGGCTATCCAGCGATCGCGCGGTTCAAATCCTGCGAGTTCTGGCTCTTCATTGTTGGCACTCAGCTCCGCCAAAAAATCCGAGTTCATGTTCTTGCGAGTGAGATCCCACGTCTTCTCGGTCGAGCTCTCCGGGTCAGCAGGAAAAATCTCCGGCACTAGCCAGTCTACATCCGCTCCAACGCTCACCGGCCACGTCATGATTGCCGTTGTGCGTCCCTGTGCCCTGGCTTTCTGCCAGAGCGTGGGGACGCGAATAGCTTTGGAGTCCCAGTACCAAAGAGGGCTCGAGCCCTCTTCGACTGAAAAGAGCGTATTGAAGTAAATGCCATGCTCAGAGGAGAGGGCTCCTGTTACGATCGTCGTATGGCTAGGATAGGTCACCGATGGGTAGATGCTTTCTGCACCTTCTGCTGAGGCCCCTCGGGCTGCCAAGCTTTTGAGAGTCGGTGTTTGAAACTCGGGCTCAGTTCCGTTTGCGCCATTCGCGCGATAGAAAGCCGGCCTAAAGCCATCGAGAGAGATAATGACGACCCGATTGCGATTGCCTCTTTCACCGGAGGGCGCTCTGGAAGCGCAGCTACTCGATAGAGCCGCGAATATCCCCAGAGTGGCTCCCAAATAACAGAGGTGCATCCGTAAACGCTGCCATAGGCCCGTGCAAAAGGCAATCTACCGAAGCTGAATCCGGTAGATGTGAGGGATAGGTTTGAGTCACTTGGGCAGGAGTTTTTTCGCGAGAATGAGAAGCCAAGACGCGCTTCGGAGAAGTGAAGCGACTCCCCTGCGTAGCTTAGGAGAAGTAGGGCCTCAGTGAGGTATCTCACGGTAGTGATCCATTTTAAGTTGTGAGGGACGGGTTGCTTAAGTCGCCCGGTTTGTGGCTGAAAACCCCTTCATTTTGAATCGATGAAAGATGCATTTTGCATTTTCAAGTTGCTTAACGCGGCGTGGGTTCCCTAGGTTCCTTTGAATATGTTCGGCGGCCAAATGGATTGGCCCGTCGCGCAGGCCGATCAACTCAATCGACCAGGAGTGGCCAAGGATGGAACAGAAAAATTTTTTGATGGCCCGGATGGGTATCGTGGCTTTCGCTTTTTTTGGAATGTGCACTTCTCAAAGTAGATCAATCGCTAACGAAGTGAGTGGTCTGGCGATCGCTGATGAGTTTGCGCAGGCATCCGCAGGTCCTCATCATCTCACTCTCGCACTCAAGTTCGTTGAGTTCACCCGCAATGGGATCCCCGTCATGAGTGTGGATCAACTCAAGCCCGCTGTTCATCAGATGAATACGCTGTTCATGCAGTGCGGTATGCGTCTGCGCGTCGAAGAAGTTCAGCAGGTCGATCCTACGCATTACGGCCTTTCTTTTAATGTGAGTGCGGTGAGCGCAATGAACTCGATACGTGCACCG
>CAZGCK010000055.1:14978-24890 GCA_964524175.1 uncultured Bacteriovoracaceae bacterium
ACACAGGGTCTTGGGATCACAACTTGATGGGACCCGCCAACGCCTGGACCGCGATGCCAGGCTCAAATCCTTCGGGAGCCGTGCTTGAGGCTTCTGTCGCAGATAACGGAAATATTCTCGCTCACGAGCTCGGGCATTATCTTAATTTAGATCATGCCAATGACTCGGCCAATCTGATGAACCCCATCATTTACAACGACTCGACCGTGATCACGCGCGCTCAATGCGAGCAGATGCGGCGAACGGCGAGAACAGTTCGTGCGCGAGCGATACGGGCGAGCTGAGGTTTCTCGTGCCTTCCCGTTGCCTTTCATATGAAGTTGGAATACGCGTTTGGGTATGGCTAACAAGATTAACTATGAAGAAGTCCTGGGTTCTGAAGCGCGCTCCTTGCTCGAGCACAAAGCAAAGGTTTCAAAGGATCGGCTCTATCGCCCCAATCCCAATTGGGTAAGCGATATCGTCACTCAGACGGATCGCCCTATTCGCGTGTTGCGGTCGCTGCAGACGCTTCTGAGTTCTGGGCGTTTGGCTAACACAGGATTTGTGACTATTTTTCCGGTGGATCAGGGTATCGAGCACTCCGCAGGCGCATCGTTTGCGCCCAATCCAGATTTTTTTGATCCTGAGAACATCGTGAAGTTTGCAGTAGAGACCGGCTGTAATGGCGTTGCCTCGACTCTGGGTGTGCTCGGCTCCTGCGCCCGCAAGTACGCCCACAAGATTCCGTTTGTGTTGAAGCTCAATCACAATGAGTTTTTGAGTCTGCCCAATAAATATGATCAAGCCATGTTTGCTTCTGTGAAGCAGGCTGTCGACATGGGCTGCGTCGCCGTGGGGGCGACGGTTTATTTTGGCTCGGCCGAGAGCGCGCGCCAGATTCAAGAAGTGAGTCAGGCGTTTCAATTGGCTCATGAGCACGGACTTGCGACCATCCTCTGGTGCTACACCCGCAACAATAGTTTCAAGGTGGACGGAGTGGATTACCACACGGCTGCGGATTTCACTGGTCAGGCCAATCATTTGGGCGTGACGATCCAGGCGGATATCATCAAGCAGAAGCTTCCGACCAACAACGGCGGATATAAAGCGACGAAGCACGGCAAAACCCACGAAAAGGTTTACACCGAGCTTTCAACGGATCATCCGATTGATCTGACTCGGTACCAGGTTCTCAATTGCTATTCTGGCAAGATCCCGCTCATTAACTCGGGCGGGGAGAGCAAGGGGGCTTCTGACTTCGCGGATGCAGTCAGAACCGCGATCGTGAATAAGCGCGCGGGCGGCATGGGTCTGATTGCCGGTCGCAAGGCTTTCCAGAAGCCTTGGAAAGAGGGCGTCGCTCTCATGAATGCGATTCAGGATGTGTATCTGGATCCTTCGGTAACGGTCGCTTAGGCGACTCTAGAATACGCTGCGTGGCTGGTAAGCGATCTCGATCCTGTCTGTGGCAGAGAGGGTGAGCAGGAAATTGTAGTCCGTCACCGTGACGGTCTTGCCGCTCAAGGTGTACTGTGAGGGACTGACGACCTCGATGGACCCATCGATGTGCCGAATCATGAAGATGATGTCTTCGCTGCCCGTGGGAGCGCGAGCGAGCGTGAACACTGATTTCTTGGCAACGACTGTCTGTCCGATCGCATCGAGGATCGGAGAGTAGTTTGTGGCGGTGATATCCATCTTCAATGATCCATTGCCGACGAGATCAGCAAGTTGGAGGTAACGATCTCCTCGGTCGACGCTGGTTGAGCAGCTGCCAAAGATGGCGTTTTCTTCCGTGCATCGTTCGGCATGTAGGGATTGAATCGCCGAGCCGTTAATTGCGACTAGTGAGATCACAAAATAATTGGGTGCAGCTGCAGGACCTCCAGGGACGGTATCGAGATTCGAGAAGAACGCATCGAATTGCGACTTGATCGTGGAGACAGGCACTAGTTTTGAAGGATCTGGGCAATACGAAATCGTGTAAGTATAGCCGTCCACAGTTTTTGGAGTGCAGCTCGAGCTGTAGTAAGACCAAGGGTCAAAGCCACCGGGAGGAGAGCTCGGAATCGATTGGGTTTGGTCGTCTTCGTCGGCTACAAACACCACTACGCGCAAAGCGCCGGTTCTAAAAAATGGCGTCGCGGTCGTTTCGTTGTCTGCAAAGAGTTGAAGCACGGAGCCCATGGCGCGCTCGGATCCGTTGCCTGATGCGCCCGTGCTGATATTGACCAAAAAGTCGCTCACGAGTTGGTTGGTCCATGCAGCGTTAGCGGGGGTGCCGGAGGGAGGCATTGTCGAAATCACGGGTTTTCCGGAGTGAACTGTATCGTTCATCGAGGTGTTGATGCATTGGGTGACGCTTGTTTCCGCTCCGCTTGGGGTCACGCAGTGACTCACGCCCGTATTGGCGGTTTCGTCGTCGCGAATACGGCAATTGCCAACTCCTTTAAAAAAGTAAGGGTTGTTCTCGTAACAGAGGGTCGTCATCGGTCCATCATGGTTTCCGGCCTGAAGCTTGGCCCAGTTTGGGCCGTACTTGGGCCAGTTGTCTTTGACTCTCGAGCCAGTCGTAAACCTTCCAAAATTACCAGACGCTTCATTGGTGTTAACAAGAGCAGGTGCCCAAGAAGGATTCACAAAGGGTGTCGAGCGGCCCGGGATACCTCCCGAAGTAATGCGAGATAAGTAGTTGGATTTGTAGCCTGTCGCCTCGTATTGAGAGTTCAAGTATCCAGTAAAGGCCGAGTGGGCGAGAAACGTGTCACTCGTGATCACAGCCACACGAATGTCCCAGTTTGGCTTCATGTACTTCTGGGCAAACGCGCTGAATCCATCGCGCAACCGAGATTGGGAGACGTCCATGCTAGCTGAGTTATCAATGACCCAAAGCATATCGATCTTGGTGTCGATCGACTGAGAGTTCTCGAAAGATTCACTGGCTTGTCGGAGACGAAAGGCGTTGGGCAGTTGGCCCGTGCAGCATGCTGCGAGAGCCATCACCGAAAGTGTCGCCGTAGCGGTGCCGAGGCGCTTGATGGGGCTTGGCAGGAATGGTTTGGTTGTACTGCTCATAATAATTAATATTAATTAATATGATTAAATAAGTCAAACAATTGACACAATGCTAGTTATCTCTGTGAGTTATGTAAGAATGGGTGCCGGTTTTTTGAGGAGTGGCGTTAAGCTATTAAAATAACTTAGGAAAATGACTGGCAGATCGACCTCTGAATTTTAGGTCAGCGAAATAATAGTGGAAAATAGATTAAATTGTTAAAATTTATAAACAAAGTTATTGTATCTAAATGAGTGGTAGTCGATGGACACTCGCATGTGTTTTTATCTCAGCGCTATCTGGATGTGCCGGTCCCACGACCCCTTTAGGGGCGATTTGGGGGATCAAACCCTCTGCTGTAGTTGCTGCCAATAGGGGGTCAACAAAGACTGTTGAACCCGAAAGAGAAGAGGCCGGTGCGGGGCAGCCGTATCGCTTTCCTGCTTCGGGACTCTGGGCTGAGGCCATTGCCAAATCTCGCCCTAGACTCAGGTTTGATCCTCCTCGCCAGGCTCTTCATGGCCCCAAAACACTCAAAGTGATCATTGAAGATCCGCTCGGAGTAAAGGCGGATTACGATTTTAAAGTCCGGTACCATGGCCACGATGTCACTCGTAGCTTTCTCAATCAGGCCAAAGTCTCCCGAGAGGATCGCAACAGGAGAGTGATTCTTTCCGTGCCTTCAGTGCGCCTCTCTGCCTCAACGGAACACATGATCGAAATCGGCTATCGCAACTCGCTTGGGCAGCAGGCCGTAAAACGGTACGGCGGACCTCAGTGTCGCGCCTTCGATTCGCGCGAGCTTCGTAGCACGGCTGACTTCAAGCCGAGCTCCTCTCTTATCAAGATCATTCAAAGAGCTTCATTTCAGGCTGGGTTCAATCCTGCCTTCACGGCAGCGCTCATCGCTCAGGAGTCGGGCTTCAATCCGAGGACTGTCAGCATCGCTCGCGCCGTTGGGTTAACGCAGGTCACGCCGATCGCGGAGATCGATATCTCCGGAGTTTTTGAAACCTGGCCAAGGTATCCAGGGATTAACGATTATCCGGCACCACTCCTCAAATGGATGGTCCTTACAGGCAGCATCAATGATCAAAACGAATGGCGACTGAGCCCTGAGTATTCGGTGCGCGGGGGGCTTGCACTTGTCAAAATGCTTGCTGATCGCTGGCAAGACTCGGCTGCGTTCTCTAAAATCGGATGGTCGGGAGCGGATGGCATGGCCTCGGATGTCGAGTTGGCTCGAACCCGTCTGATCTTGGCGAGCTATAATTCGGGTTACACGCGAGTTCTCACGGCGATCCATCGTTACGGAGCCGCATGGCTAACGGCTCCCGAGCTCAAAGAAGCCCGCAAGTATGTGAATCGTGTCTTCAGTTTTTGCGACGCGTTTCAACGTCTAAACGAAATCGAATCTGAGGTACCCAATGAAAGCGAGACCTAGGCGACTTGTATTGCTCAGTGTTTTTTTGTTGTTCGTGACCGTCCTGTTTCCAACCCAGATTATGGTTCTCTACGGGCATACCCCCTGGGAGGTTGATGCAGTGTTGGCGAAGCTCGCTCCCATGAATTGGGCCGTGATGCTTGGAGCGGTGTCGACGGCTTGGTTGGCTTTTCGAGCTTCTTGCTGGCTGATGATTTCGATGCCGACGCTCATCGGGCTCGTGATCTACAACAACTGGCTCGTGGGATCCGCCACTACCGACTACTCGATGTGGGTGGCGACGATCGCAGTTTTTTTATTGGCAATCGGAGCCTTTTTTGTCGGTGGCGAAAGCCTGGCCGTCATTCTCAATCCTCAGGCGAGGTGGTGGTTGACGCCCGAGCGCAAGCAGATGTCCGTGCAGCTTCGGCTCAAAGTCCTGAGCCGCACCTACGCGAAGCTCAGCCAAGAGGCTTATCGGGAGTTCTACATCAAGACCTTTGACCTTTCGGAAGGGGGGGCGTTCATTCCCTTGGAGCAGGATCCCACCAAGTCCTCACCCTTTTTTAGTTCAATCCTAAGCAATCTCGCCGTGGGGACTCAATGTTATGTGTGCTTACCCTTGCGTGATGTGAAGTTCATCCAGTGCCGAGCCGAGATCGTTCGTCGGACGCAAGGTAGGGGCAATTATCCTCCGGGAGTAGGGCTGAGATTTCTCGGAATGACTTGGTCAGAAAAGAAGCTGCTTCAAAGTTATTTGGATTCACCTGCTTCGGTGGTCTAGCTGAGAATGGATCCGAGGCTGTTTTATAAAATACGGTTTCTGATCTCTGTGCCTCTTTACAAGTAATAACAAGATGAGTCATGGTGCCCCAGATGGAGTGCGCATCCAATTGACGAGCGGCGACGTTACAGGGCTCTCTGCTTTCTTGCGTGCTTTGAGCGAAGACTACAATTAGAACTGTTTGCGGGAGATATCAGAATGGGTGCGCAGTGGAAACATGCAGGACGCGTAGCGAACGCCTCGAAAAAAGGCGCGATCTACAGCAAACTGGCCAAAGAAATCATGGTTGCCGCGAAGCTTGGCGACCCCAATCCAGAAAACAATTTTAGACTCAGGGCGGCTGTCGAGGCGGCGCGCAAAGCTTCGGTTCCTCGAGATAATATCGAGCGAGCGATCAAAAAAGGCGCAGGGCTCTTGGATGGCGGGATTGTATTTGAGTCCATCTTTTATGAAGGGTTTACTCCTCATCAAGTGCCTGTGATTGTCGAATGCTTGACCGAGAACAAGAATCGTACGGCAGCGGATCTGCGCGTTCTTTTTCGCAAAGGACAATTGGGCTCAGTCGGTAGCGTGGCGTGGATGTTTGACCGTCTCGGAGTGATCGAAGCGACTCACGAAGGCGCAGGGCTGGATATCGAGGGCGCTGCAATCGAAGCAGGTGCGCAAAACGTCGAGCCTCTCGAGGCCGAAGAAGTTCCTGCTGGACAGACCGGCGCGCGGTTCTTCTGCGATACCACAGACCTAGATTCAGTGAATAAGGCTTTGACGCAATCCGCCTGGGTTGTGAGTAAGTCGGAGATCTCCTACATCGCCAAGAACTACTTGGAGCCTGCTGAAGAGGCGCGAAAAGAAGTGGCTGAGTTTTTGACCGCGATCGACGATCATGATGATGTCCATCGTGTGTACGCTGCTCTCAAGTAATCTTTAAGATATCGATTCAAGGAGGATGAGTCCATGTTGCTTCACGAGCTCAATCGGAGCTATCTCGAGGTTCACACTTCCAAAGAAGAGTTGTTTTGGGCGAGCAAGATGGGGCTCAAGTCCTACAAGCCCGGCACTTTCGAAGAAGCCGAGATCAAGCTTCGAGATTTCATGGCGGACGAGCGCGCGCTTCCGCGGGTGAGGGAGGCGCTTCAGCGCACGGATCTTTCGCAGGATGAACGGGTGGGACTTGAAGGGTGGAAGCACTTTTTTGAAGTCAACATCATCGAAAAATCCGAGGCCAAAGCACTTCAGAATAAAATCATCCAGATGGAAGGAGAGCTCGAGGGCAAGCGCCGAGCGATGAGGCTGGGCTACGTTGAACCATCCACCGGTAAGCGCATCGATGCTGATTCGGTTGCGTTAGCCTTGCTGATTCGCACATCGACGGACGAAGGGGTCCGCAAAGCAGCGCATGAAGGGCTCAGGGAGATCGAGACTTTTGTCTTGAAAGAAGGATTCCTCGAGATCGTGCGTGAGCGCAATCGCTTGGGCAGGATGCTTGGTTACGAGGACTATTACGATTTTAAAGTCTCTCGCAACGAAGGCTTTGGCAAGAAGCAGCTCTTTGAGCTTTTGGGTAAGCTCGAGCGCGACACTCGCGAGGCTTGTCGTCGGTCCATCGAAGGGCTAAAAAAAGAAAAGGGTCCTCAAGCAGGACTCGCTCACAATTTTGGGTTCATGACCTCCGGGAGCATCACTCGACGCCTCGATCCCTATTTTAAGTTTCAGCAAGCCCTTGGGCGCTGGGGTCGGTCGTTCATGAACCTAGGCATCCGTTACAACGATGCAGAGCTCACGCTCGATTTGCTGTCTCGTCCTGGCAAATACGAGAACGGTTTCATGCACGGCCCGTTTCCTGGGTACGTGGAGCAAGGTCGCTACCTTCCCGCACGGATCAATTTTACATCGCTCGGGACTCCTGGGCAGATGGGCAGCGGCTATAACGAGCTCAACACGCTCTTTCACGAGGGAGGGCATGCAGCGCACTTTAGCAATATACGGATGCCTGCGCCGTGTTTCTCCCAAGAGTTTGCTCCTACTTCCGTCGCGTTTGCGGAGACGCAATCGATGTTCTGCGACAGTCTTGTCGGGGATGCGGACTGGCGCACTCGTTATGCCAAGGATACTCAAGGCAATCCGGTGCCGATAGAGCTGATTCGCGAGGGGATTGAGCTTGATCACCGGTATTTGGCCAATCATGTGCGGCACATGCTGGTGGTTTGTTTTGCAGAAAAAGCCATCTACGAGATGTCCGATCGCGACTTGACCCCTGAGAATGTATTGCGCACGCTTCGCGAGGTTGAGAAAGAGCTGACGCTTTTGGATGCTAGTCCTCGCCCTGTTTTGTCGGTCCCTCATCTACTTTCGGGTGAGAGTTCCGCTTACTATCATGGCTATGTGCTTGCGGAGATGGCGGTCTATCAAACACGCGCCTTCTTCTTGGGACGCGATAGCCACTTGATGGATAATCCGCGGATTGGGCCGGATCTCGCCAAGCACTATTGGAATCCCGGCAACTCACGCACTTTTCTTGAGTTGGTGGCGAGCCTCACTGGGAAGCCATTTTCAGGAGAGGCGATTGTCAACCAGATCAATCGAGAGCTGCACGAAGTGTTCACTGCGGCAACGCTTGCAGTTGAGCGCGAAAAGAAAATTCCTTTCCCGCAAACTCCGATCGATCTGCAGGCGAAGATTCGCTTAGTTCATGGCGATGAAGTGATCGCTTCCAATCTCAATGGAGAAAGTTTTGAAGAGATGGAAAATCGATTCGCCGGTTGGATTGATCGGCACGAAGCAGAAGGAAAGAGAAGATGAGTTTAGTAACAAAGTTTGCTTTTGGGGCTCTCTTTCTGACGCTGATTGTAGGAATGGTGCTCTTACCTCCTCTTCGGCGAGCGATGCGTGAAGATGACGATACTCGTCAGAAGACATTGCGGTAGCTTTTCATTTTGTTGAAGGCTCTCGATTTCGTCTTGTCAATCGGATGCGTTTGAATAAACTCGGTCGCATGATCACTCAAACTCGTTCTGTTGCTTGTTCCATGTTTGTCAGTTTCGCAATGGCTTTGACCGCTGCTTATGTCGCGCAGCCTATGGCGCCGGCCTGGGCCGAAGATCCGGCGGCAGCACCTCCAGTCGAGGCGGCGACGGAGCACAAGGCTGAAGAAAAAAAAGTCGAGCCTACTAAGAATAAAGCCAAGACTGAGGTTGCCAAGCCAGCTGGCAAAGCCACCTCGGCAGTGCTCAAGACCACCGCAGGCGACATCACGGTAAAACTTTTCCCTGATAAGGCGCCCAAGACGGTTGAAAACTTTGCAGGGCTCGCCACGGGTAAGAAAACTTGGGGTGATCCTAAGACCGGCAAGGAAATGAAAGGCAAGCCTTTGTATAACGGCACGATCTTTCATCGTGTGATTCCTGACTTTATGATTCAAGGCGGCGACGTCTTGGGTGATGGAACGGGCAGTCCAAAAGGACCAGGATTTCCTTTTGAAGACGAAGTGTCGCCGAGCGATAGCTTCGATCGTCCCTACATCTTGGCGATGGCCAATGCGGGGCCTAACACCAATGGCTCGCAGTTCTTTATCACCGTCAAGCCGACGCCTTGGCTCAATGGTAAGCACACGATTTTTGGTGAAGTGACGAAGGGTCAGAAGGTCGTGGATCAGATTGTGTCTGCGGCAAAGGGTCCAAACGATCGCCCAGAAAAGCCTGTCAGCATTAAGTCGATCGCGATTAAGTAAGCACCCAGAGACCAGGTTGGCATTTGTAGAAATCGTCCTTAGAGTGAGGGCCTAGTCCTATACTCTGCGGCATCGTCCGTAAGCCCATGAATCGATCCTCGCGACGAAGAAAGTTTTGGGCTAGGCTCTTTCTATGGACACTACGACTCGAACCTTTTCTGCTGCATCGCCATCGTCTCAAAGCAGTCGTGCGCTTGAATCTTCTTCAGGAAAGACGCCGACGAGCGTTCAGGACACTTTCGTAACGGCGCGTGCCGCCGCGAAAAGGCTCAAGGCAATGCCGCTTGAGCAACGTTTGGCTGCGATCTCCCGTTTGAAGCGTCTCGTGCTCGATGAGCGGGAGGCGATCATCGATGCGATCCAGGCCGATACAGGCAAAAGTCGCAGCGACGCGCTGATGTCCGAGATCTTTGCGGTACTCGATCATCTCGCTTATCTCGAAAAGCATGCGGCGCGTGTCTTGGCGGATCGTAAAGCAGCAACGCCGATCGCGCTCATGGGCAAACAGTCTTGGGTTTACTTCGAGCCCTTGGGAGTGGTGCTGGTCATTTCTCCTTGGAACTATCCCTTTTATCAAGCCATCGTGCCGTGCACGGCTTCGTTCGTGACGGGTAATGCGACCATCTACAAGCCGTCCGAGCATACGCCGCTTCGGGGATTGATCGAGGGGCTGCTCTCGCGCGCAGGGTTTGATTTAAACTGGGTTCAAGTCGTTTATGGCGAAGGTGCGCTGGGATCGCAGCTGATTGAGTGCCGGCCGGACAAGATTTTCTTCACAGGCAGCGTGGGGACGGGCAAGAAAATCATGGCCCAGGCCGCCCAGAAGCTCATCCCGGTCGAGCTCGAGCTAGGCGGCAAAGATCCCATGATCGTGTTCGAGGACGTGAACATCGAGCGTGCTGCGGCTGGGGCCGCTTGGGGCGCGTTCACCAATTCAGGCC
>CAZGCK010000055.1:24900-25547 GCA_964524175.1 uncultured Bacteriovoracaceae bacterium
GTGCACTTCCGTAGAGCGCTTGTATGTCCAAGAGCGGATCTATGATTCTTTTAAACAGGCTTTATTGAAAGAAGTTCGACGAATCCGCGTAGGAGTGGATAAAGACGGCGGCTCTGATTTTGGTCGGATGACGACTGAGTTTCAGATAAAAACGGTGATGCGGCATATAGAAGAAGCGCAAGCCTCGGGCGCGAAGCTTTTGACCGGTGAGCAGTGGAAAGGTGACTCGCTCGTGCCCCCTCTGGTGATCGAAGGAGCGACGGCGTCGACTCAGGTCGTGCGTGACGAGACGTTTGGGCCCGTGCTTCCGATCATTTCGTTTAAGACGGAAGAAGAAGTCATTCGGCTCGCCAACGACTCGGAGTACGGTTTGTCGGCCAGCGTTTGGAGCGCTGATCTTGGGCGCGCCACTCGTGTGGCGCGGGCGCTTGAGACGGGCAATGTCTCGATCAATAACGTCATGCTCACCGAGGGTAATCATGCGTTGCCGTTTGGTGGTGTGAAGAACAGCGGCATTGGCCGCTACAAAGGCGAGTTTGGGCTTTACGCGTTTTCGAATATCAAGTCGGTCTTGATCGATAAGAACAGCGCGAAAATCGAAGCCAATTGGTACCCGTATACTCCTCGCAAGTATCGTCTGTTCACCG
>CAZGCK010000056.1:0-4109 GCA_964524175.1 uncultured Bacteriovoracaceae bacterium
AATGACGGCTGCGATCACTGCGTGGAAAGAAAAACTCGACAATTACTCTGCTGAAACACTCGATAAATCGACCATAGGACTGCAGTCTCTCGCTCAAACTGTGGGAGAAGGGGACGGCAAGATTGAGTTTGTCATCGTAAGCGGGTTCACTGAACGCGAGGTGAGCATTAGCTATCAGATCACTGGGACGGCACAAAGCGGGGCCGACTTTACGCCGCCTGCCTCCACGACGATTGTGATTCCACCCTTCCAAACCATCACGCGTGTTGAACTTCCGCTCCTCGAAGACCTCCTTTCTGAAGGTGCAGAATCGATTGAGATCGCTCTCATGAATCCAGTAGGAGCTGAGCTCTCCGCGCAAGCCAACGTGCACATTGCCTCGATCACCGACAACGAAGCGATCAGCACAGTTCAATGGAGCATGGCTGCATTGTCAGTGACAGAAGAGACTGCCGCTCCAGCGGTCGAGGTTTCGCTTAATCCTCCGAGTGCCACTGCCGTCACCGTTCAGTTCACTGTGACAGGGACCGGAATTCTCACCCGCGACTATACCTTGGGCGCAAATCAAATCACGATTCCTGCAGGTCAAACGACAGTGCGCGCGCCCATTACCTTGGTAGGGGATGCCATAGACGAAGACGACAAGACGCTCACTCTGACTCTCACGTCTGCAACCGGAGCGACTCTAGGCAGTCAAGTGGCTCTGAATCTCACTGTGACAGACAACGACGCGTCTCCCTCGGCAAGATTCACGCTAGCTTCTCAATCAGTAAACGAAAATATTGCGACCGCAACAATCGCCGTAACTCTGAGCCAGGCCAGCGAGCGGACGGTCACGGTGCCTTTGACTCTCTCGGGCACGGCCTTGTTGGACGTGGATTATCGCCAACCCGCCAGTCTCTCTTTAGTCTTCGCTCCGGGATCGACAGCGACAAATCTCGTCGTGAACCTCGTCGACGACACGATCTATGATCTTTCTAAGCTTCTCACTGTCACGATGGGCAACCCGATCAACGCGACCCAGGGCGCCCAGATCACTCATCAGTTGACCTTGCCTGACAATGAGACGCAGCCCACGATCGATTTTTCTGTCGCAGCACAGTCTGTCGGCGAACAAGCTGGACAAGCCATCGTGACTGCCAGACTCAATCGTGCCAGCACGCAAACGATCACTGCGGCCTTAGCTGTTTCAGGGACTTCCGGAAGTCTCGACCATACTGCCATGGCGCAAACCGTGACCATTGCAGCAGGCACTACTTCAACGAGCCTAACGATCATGCTTCTGGATGACGCTCGAGACGAAGCAGACGAAACGCTTATTCTCACTCTTTCTTCGCCTACCAATGCAACTTTAGGGGCACAAACCATTCATACCGTGACGTTGACCGACAATGACGCCACCCCCAGCGTGACGTGGGCGTCTGCAACCAGAACTGTCACCGAGAACTCAGGTGCTGTGACGACCACACTCTCTCTCTCGCAAGTCAGTGATCGCACTGTTCAGGTTCCTTACACTGTTGCGGGAACAAGCTCAGCTCCAGCCGACCACTCGCTTGTCTCCGGCACTTTAACGATCCCCGCTGGCCAAACGAGCGTTACCTTGAGCTTCAACCTAGTTGCCGACGCTGTTGCCGACAACAACGAAACGGTCACCATTCAGTTGGGCACCCCGACTAACGCCACTCTTGGAGCAACCTCACTTCACACGATCACCATTTCTGAAGGCGCTGCAACTCCGTCTGTGAGTTTCACTACGGCTAGTCAAACTATTACCGAAACCGCCGGGACAGTAAGCCTTACGGTTGCAGTGACTCCCGTTGCTAGCCAGTCTGTCGTGATCCCTTACACGATCGCAGGTACAGCCTCAAATCCCTCAGATCACACCCTGGCGAGCGGCTCCTTAACTCTTGCATCTGGAGTCGCGCAAGGCACAATCTCTCTGCCGATCGTCAACGATGTGGCCGACGAAGCTGATGAGACCATTATCGTCACTTTAGGTACTCCGACCGGCGCAACGCTTGGAGGGACTCCAGTCCATACTTTGACTCTTCAAAGCGATGATGCCCCCTCAATAGTCACTGTGGCTTTGGCTGCTCAGACAGTGACCGAGAGCGCTACCACGGCAACCATCAATGCAAGTCTCAATCCCGCCAGCTGATACACGGTGACTGCCCCTTATACAATCTCAGGCACTGCTACTTCACCTTCAGATCATAACCTGGCCCAAGGAGTGTTTGTTTTCACTCCTGGTCAAATATCGGCGAGCATTTCTGCGACGATCGTCAATGACACGATCAATGAATCTTCTGAAACCCTGATCCTCACGCTGGGAACTCCAACGCGTGCCACCTTGGGCGCTTTAATTGCGCATACCATCACTATCACTGATGACGACGCAGCTCCTTTGGCGCGATTTGCAGCGGCCACTCGTACGATAGGTGAGAATACCGGAATAGTTACGCTTCAAGTCGACTTGGACCGCGCGGGCTCTGGTGCCATCACCGTGCCTTATACGGTTGCAGGAACATCAAATGGCGCCGACCACACCCTGGTGGCGGGTAGTCTATCGATTACCGCGGGACAGCTTGCAGGATCCGTGACCTTTCAAGTGACTGATGATGCGGTTTACGAAGGCAATGAAACCCTAATTGTCACTTTGGGCACGCCCACCGGAGGCGCGACCTTAGGTACTCCATCTGATCAGACTATCACGGTTACTGACAATGAAGTGATGCCAACCCTGTCTTGGTCAAGCGCTGCTTCGAGCTCTCTCGAGAGTGCAGGGGTAGTCCCACTGACCGCCACTTTGAGCGGCGCTTCAAGCCAAGTTGTGACCGCAACGATTGCTCTCACTGGGACAGCTACCAGCCCCGCTGACTACTCAGTTTCTTCGACGACGGTTACGTTTGCCGCGGGAGCTACTTCGGCAACTACAAATCTCACGATCGTCAACGATGCTCTCAACGAGGCCAGCGAAACGGTAGTGCTCCAGCTCCAAACGCCTGTCGGCGCAACTTTGGGAACCACGACGGCTTGGACTGTCACGTTGACCGACGATGACCCTATGCCAACGCTGCAGTGGGACCTGGCTTCTCAATCCTTGAATGAGAGCGCGGGAGCGGTGCTGATCCGGGCCTCTTTGAGTGCAGCTAGCGGAAGAGCCGTGACTGTTCCATTTACTTTAGCTGGAACCGCGACGGCGACCTCTGATTATACTGGCGCTGCGGGCACCCTCACGATTGCAGCCGGCTCAACGAGCGCAACGGCGACGATCACGCTCGTCGATGACACTGAACTCGAACCGTCTGACGAAACCATTCTGCTCACGCTCTCGAGTCCGACAAATGCCATGTCGGGCGCTCGAATGGCGCACAGCCTCACTATCCTTGACAATGAAATCGCGCCGACAGCCGGGATGGAAGCATTCCGAAACAGCGTGTACGTCATCACTCGACGCGATTGCGCCTCTTGCCACGCACTTTTGACGTCGCCCACGCACGCATCAAGCGACATCCCATTGGCCTATTCTGTGGCTCGTCCTCTTGCCAACTTCACCACACCTGAAGCCTCGACGTTTGTTTCCAAAACCCGCGACGGACATTGCGGTACCGCAGTCTGCATGACAGATGGAACTGAGATGATCCAAGCGATTCAAGCTTGGGCACTCGTCGACACTTCACCTAATGGAGACGCCTTTGCCTTCGCCTGCACTCCTAACTCCGACCCTGGACCAAGCACTGTACTTAGGCTTTCGCGCACGCAGTATCTCAATACGCTTTCAGATCTGCTCACGCGCGCATTCTCAGCCGCTACGGTCGATGCATTTTTCGCCACCGCTCCTAACCAACTGCTCATTGCGGCGGTCCCACCTGACGGCACGGGCGGGCACAACTTGGTCTACGACACCCAAGATCAACGCATTAGCATGCTTCACGTGCAAGCTCAGTTTGAGCTGGCCCGCGCGATCGCAACTTGGTTGACCCAAGATGCGACTCGCCAAGACACCTTTGTTCGTCATTTTGGCGGCGCCACTCCGTGCGCGACCATCACCTCTACGGGATGCGTTGACGCCTTCATCACCGGTTTTGGCCTACGCACGCTCAGACGGC
>CAZGCK010000056.1:4119-16803 GCA_964524175.1 uncultured Bacteriovoracaceae bacterium
CTCTTGATAATGTAAACGATGGGGACCTTACCTTTTACCGCAACATTTACAACGGCACCCAAGGCGGCTATCGCGGCCTGACCATCGCTTTCTTGATGTCTCCCGGCTTCTTGTTTCTCAATGAGTTTAAAGGCACCGCTGTCTCCAGCCGCGCCGACCTCACTCAACTCACCAGCTATGAGATTGCATCCAAGCTCTCGTACTACTTGACTGGGTCGATGCCTGATGAGGCTCTTCTGACGGCTGCAGAGGCCGGCTTCGCTGGCGCTGGCAACACGCTGGCTGCGCAGACAACTCGGCTACTCGGCCTGTCCAGAGCGCGTGCTCACTTTCGCAACTTCTACACTCAGTGGGTGAGGCCGGATCGCGTGCCCGGGCTCTCCGGTAGCGCTGTCACTCAGGCCATGGAGTTGATTTACCCAGACAACTCGAGCTCACCGATTCCCGCCAATACCGACATGACAGCTCTCAGGGACAACGCCATATTGGAGCTGACCGACTTGACGGACTATTACACCTTTGGAACCACGACCGGAAAGCTCTCGGACATTGTCACGAGCGACATCTCGTTTGCTCGGACCAATGACCTCGCTCAGCTCTATCGCGTGAGCGCATGGCCGGGCCGCAATCCTGACGAAACCTACAATCCAGCGACACTGATTCGCTTCAATCAGACCGCGCCCCGAAGCGGCCTTTTTACTCGAGCAGCGTTTCTCTTTGCCGCGAGCGGGGATCCTAACTCCATCATTCGCGGCGCTCGCCTCCGCACGGAATACCTTTGCGACGCCATCATACCGGCCGCTGACACCAGCACTCCGGCCGAGGTGGTCCTGCCAACGCAAGGCACGGCTCGCCAGTTCATCGAAGCCAGAACTCAGACCACTGGCACCGCGTGCGCAAGCTGCCACACGGCTCGCATCAACCCGCTGGGTTTCGCGCTCAACGGATTTGACTCGCTTGGGCGTTTCCGAACGCAGGAGCAGACTTTTGATCAATCCAGTCAGTTCGTGAGTTGGGCTGCTGTTAACACCGTTAGCCAGCCTCGAATCGATGACTCCGCCTCAACGACCAACTCGGTGAGCGGCGTGGATTTCAGCTCTCAGCTTGCGCAATCAGGCAAACTGCATGCGTGTTTTGTCCGGGACTACTTTAAGTACTTCGTGGCCAGGAACGAAGACCTTTCTGCAGATGGATGCTTCTTAGAAAGCATGCGCCAGGCATTAAGTGATCCATCCACTGGCAATCTCAGAAATCTAATTCAACAAATTCCGCTGACCCGCGAGTTTGGTCAGCGAAAGTCGGCAGGAAACTAATCTATGATCTACAAAAAAAGCACTCGAAGACATTTTCTGCAGGGAATTGGCGGCTTCACGCTTGCGCTCCCATTTCTGCCCTCGCTGATGAAAAGTGCGGAGGCCGCTGCCTTGCCCAGCCATCGTTTTTATGTAGGGATGTGGAACCTGCACGGCGGCCACAGCCACGAGAACGTTTATCCCATCAACTCGACGGTCACTGCTAATCTCAATGAATCGACGCTCTATCCTGCCATGGCGGGAGAACCCTTGCCTCACGTCGCTCGCTGGGGGGAGCTCACTGCACTCAAGCGCACTCATGCCCAAACTACGTCGGCGCGAGTCAATGCGCTGGCGGATTTGGACAATGGGGCCGCACGCGTCTCACCTCTCATCGGCTCATTTATTCCAGACGCTCTACTGGCTAAAATGAACCTCGTCTCCGGCATCGATACGATGTGGTATTTGGGCCACGCCCGCTGCGCCTTTGGAAACTTTGTGAATCGCGATGGGGGAGGAACGGGCACTCCTTTGATCTCGACTCCGATCCCCACCATCGATTACGTGATTCAGCAGTCCAATAAGTTCTATTCCGATGCCGAACGCGCTTCGGTCAGGGCTCCTTCTCTCTATATCGGGCCTACCAATGTCGAGCTTTCGAGCTATCGCTCGGGCGCGAGCATCGGCCGCAATCCTTTCGAAGCCACGAGCGTAGGACAGATTTATGATCGATTGTTTCAGGGCGTCCAATCCACAACGGGCACCACTGATCCCGACGCTTCGTTGGTTGATCTCGTGTTCTCGGACTACTCGCGATTGGCGCGAGGGGCCTTTGGCCCAGGCCGACGAATCGCTGCAAGCGATCGCACCCGACTTGAAGCCTATATGCAAGGCCTCTCAGATGTTGCCGCGCGCATGCGCGCGATTGCCGGAAGCTGTCAGGTGCCAGCTGCGTACTCAGCGGCCGATCGCGCTCGTAGAGCTCGCGATGGTGACTTCAGCTACGATTGGCAGGGTATGCCCACCAACACAACGGACCGGCGCGAATATCAGCGCCGGACATTTGAACTGATCAATATGATGCTAGTCCAGGCCTTCATGTGCGGCACCAGCCGCATTGTCATTCAGCACCTTCCCGCGCTTTATGATCAAGTCGCCTTCAGCGATCCCCATCAACAGCTTTGGCATAGTGGTCAACAAGCTTCGATGCAAGAAATCATCAACGCAAGTCAGCGCGACCTATTCAGAGCGACGTACTTCGATCTGATGACTCGAATGAACGATGTTGAATACCTTCCCGGCACTAAGCTTCTGGACCTTGCTCTACTTCATTGGACCGCCGAGGCCGGCATTGTCACCCATGGCGCTCAGTGCCTGCCAACGATTCTTGCCGGTGGGGCAGGTGGATTCTTCACGACGGGTCGCTATGTCGATGTTCGTAACTTAACCCGCACCTATGATCTATTCTTGAACCCGCCCCCAGGCGTCTACACAGGCTTGCCGCTCAATCGATTGCTGGGCACCATCTGTCAATCCATGGGGCTTGCACCCGATGACTATGAACTCATGGATACCGCCTATAGCGAGAAGTTTCCGACTCGTGGGGGTCGTGTCCCCGGCTACGGAGACCCCGGCAGAGACACGACCACGACGTATTTTAGTCGGTCCGGCAACAGAAGCGACAAGCTGCCCTACAAGGATCCGATCTTGGCGGACATGAGCGTTCCGCTGCCGTTGATCAAAAGCTGATCACTAACGGAAGGCTCAGCCTCGTCTCTTCACAGCAGGATCGAACAGCAAGACCTAAAGCTCAGTAGTCGAGCTCAACCATCTTTTCGGCGACTGCAGCGCTTTCGTTGATCGTGCGCTGGCTGATGGCCACTTCCGTATTCAAATAGCCGAATGCGCGCACATTGTTGGTCAGAGCCCGTACGGGACTCCGATTGACGAGGTTAAAGGACGAGTTTCTGTAAATCCACGGATGGTTGGCAGCGTCGCGATAGAAATCTTTGAATTCCCTTTGAATCCAGCTTCGGACCGATTGCGAGATATGGCATGTCGCACAGTCGATAGTCTGAGAACTATGAATCGTTGGATTCTCGATTCTGTCGCTGGCCTGCATGGCTTTCTTAAGCAGAGGCGAATCTTCGGTGGTGATGGGCACTTGGTTTTCGATAAACTGATTGAACACGTCCCGACCCGGGGGCGCGGGGACGAGTGCCGCCCTAAATTCGCGGGGCCGATCGTCTCCATTAAAGAATGTCTGGAGATGGGCATCGATTCGCGGAATGGAGGAGTCAACCAGCGCTCCGTCCTTGACGTTGAAAGCGCCGAAAGACCAGACATTGCCGCGTCCATTTAGCTGCATGAAAGTCACACGCTTGAGGTTGTCGGCGCCGCAAAACTTGAGCAGGGTGCGGTTCAGCCCCTTCATAAAGGGGCCTGCGAGTCCTTCACTCTGGAGCGCAGGATGAATGTCGAGCCTTTTTCGAGTAGTAGAGACACCGCTGGAGTCCTTAAGCTTTTGGAGTTCAGTGCTCAACCCCTTGAACTCCTCGGTCCCCATTTCGTAGATCGTATGAAACCCTGCATCCTCGGTCACCCATGCAGTTTGTCCGTCGTCGAACTCCTCTTTCACGAGAGGCTGCCAAACCATCCTGACCTGCCGCCGGCAAGTGCGATCTTCCAAACTCACGGGGTTGCATGGATCGACCCGAAAGCTCACTAAGCGAAGTTGATTGTACGTTTTAGTGGTTGCGCTTCCTCCTCTGAGGAGATCAGGAAGTTTTTTGTGTAGGGCCTCAGGAATCAGCTGGCCCAATCGACCGGAGGCCTTAGCGCCAAGCAGAAGAGAGGCAGGCTCTCCCACAGAGGGAAGGGGGAAAAGATAAGATACGTCATTGAGATCCCACCTGCGTGGCTCACCTTTGGCGATACCGGTCGTTGCGACCGAAACCGCGCACACCATTAAACATAGGATAAACGTTCGACGACTCTTCATTTGTCAGCTCCCCAAAAAACTCACTGGCCTCGGCCATGAATCAAATTTTTTTTGAGGGCTACATATCAAGACAAATTCACGAAAGTAAAGCTTGCTCAAAAACATTGAGGCTCGAGTCGTCTCTTGCCAGGCTCCTAAACCTCTAATCGCTGACTCCTCGATGGAGGGGCTTGCAGATCAGATCTTTTCAAAAGTTGTACTGCAACTTCAATTCAATCGGTTTGTCAGGGTTGGATTGATTATAGAGATCCACCGCATTATGCAGTCGGTCATCATTCGAGCGAATGGTGCCAAATCCAAACATAAACAGATTCGCACCGGCCCAAAGACCACTGCAATAAAGCAGGTCACTCGCCAAACGCATACGAGGACTCCCTGTCGCTTTTGCGCGTGATCCCAAAAAAACTCCTAGCAAGAAGAAGACGGCCGCAGCGCTTCCTACATAGGCAAAGTCCCGCACGAGGTGCCGACTCTTTCGATAGGTATCCATCTCCGACACGGATTCAGGTACGTCTCTGACCGCGTTTCTAAGTCCCTCACCATCGCGTTGCAGATAAGAATCGCAAGAGTAGGACTTTCCGCCCTGAACAAAGGATCGTGGGCAACCAAACGGATCCTCACCTGCCGAATGATAAAGCTGCATGGGGGCTTCGGGTTTTGTCGGGATGCCCTTAGTCGAAGCCGCTTGATCAGCTTTTTTGCCAGGCGATTGAGTGGCTGCGAAACCCACGGTCGATGAAAAAAGATGAAGCAGCATAGCCCCTACGACCCATCGCGGGCGACTGAGCCTGTTCACCATATGGAGATCCTTCCCCCGATATCGATCGTATGCTCATAAAGCGGCTCACCGCTGATTGACTGAGAGGGACCGACCCCTACAGTGTACTGCATGAAGCGAAGCCCATGATAAGCCAAATCTACCGCGTATCTCGAGCTCACCGCATAACCCAAGACTAAGCGAACACCCATGGCAGATCTAAAAGTCGGTTCGGCAATACTCGCCCGGGGGTCCTGATCTCGTGCAGCTGCGATGACTTCCATGTTTCGGCGACCCCAAAAATCAAAACCCAAAAGCAGCGAGTACTTGGATACAGTGGCTTGCACCGCGAGTGCAGTAAAAATACCCGAGCCCCCAATATCATCTAAAAAAACATACTGGCTAATCAGCTGCTTCACGTCTCGGTATTCAGCGATCATTCCGGCGCCAAGTTGCACGTTCCAACTTCCAATTCGTACCGGATCAAAACGCCAGTGCGGAAAGGTGCGAAATGAAAGCGCCATGATCCATCGCGAGGAGATTTGACCGTTATTGCCCGAAATGCCTGCACCCCAAGAGCCACTTCCGTCGAGCGCGAACTCCGAAGCCATCACCTCACGCGGGGGTGTGATTAGGCCAAACCCAAAAACAGCTATAAAAAAAGGGAGGAGGGCTTTCACGGGTGAAGGGAGCCTAACAAAGGACCCTCCTTTATGGCAACCCACGAAGCCCTGTCGACGTTGTATCTTCAGATTCTTCCATAGCTTTGCTGCACTAATGTCCCAACCGTAGAAACATGCGTCCAGAAGAGACGCGTTCCTGAACTCTCATACGCCGGCAGGAACTGGATCCTTCGCACATGCAAAAAGCCCAATTGAACAAATACGGAGTCGCCCGCAAATCCAAAAGGAGAGCCCAGCTACATTGAGAATCTTGATTAGACTCCGAGCATTAGAGGCAAAGCCGGTGCGTCATAATCATGTAACCGCTCATTAAAATACAACAACTTAGCTTGAAACGTTACAAGTTCACTTGCCCAATCTTGCAATGTGCAAGGGTGAATAGGAAGGTTGGAGACCAATTCAACCCTGGGGGGAATTCATGGATAGAACGCTGAAACGCGGAATCTCGACCTGGTTAGCACTACTGTCCCTGTCCTTCGCCCTGGTAGGGAATACGTCCCATCTAGTTTGGGCTTTTCAGGTCGAAGCAGCAGAAGCACCTACGAGTAATCTCGCCCTCACTCTCAAAGCAATTCGAAGCGCCAAACAACACCTTCAGATCAACATCTACGAAATGACCTCCCCACAAATCGCAGATGCTATCATCGCGCAAGTCCGTGCCGGCGTGCGTGTTGAGATTCTAGCAGAGGGCCAACCCGTAGGAGGGCTCTCCACAGTCGCTCGCGGGGTTCAATCGCAGATCGCTCAAGCAATGATTGCATCTCGGCCGGATGACCACTTTTACGTGATGACCTCTCGCGCTAGCGCTACACCGGGATCTTCTCGTCCTTCGAATCCTCGCCGTTTTCGATTCAATCACGGCAAATACGCGCTCATTGATGGTCGCTCGCTTTTGATCGGCTCAGAAAACTATTCTCCCACAGGGCATCCTTTAGCTGGAAACAAAGGCAACAGGGGATGGGAAGTGTTGATCCACGATGAGGCGATTACCCGTGATTACCAAAAGATTTTTGAGGCCGATGCGGATCCCGATGCTCCAGATATCATCGATCTGACTCGGGAAAATGAATTGACCGATTCGTCTCTGCAGATTGAATTCGCTTCTAATCAACCTCTACTGATGCCAAGCGACACGATAACAGCGCCTCCTGCGACCTATGAAGCGAGTGCCGCCGAACGAGTCACCTCGCCTGACAGCAGTCTTTCAGGCCTCGTGAAGATGCTCGACTCCGCTCGCGTAAGCATCGATATCCAGCAAATGACCTTTGTTTCGGACTGGGGCCAGAGCAACAGCGTGTCGCCTCTATTCAAAGCAGTAGTTCGTGCAGCTCGCCGCGGAGTGACGGTTCGAGTCCTGCTCAACGATGAAAGAGTTTTTGGAAATCCGGGTCGTCCACAAAAACAGAAAAACCCAAAAACTGTGAGCGAGCTGAATCAGATCGCGGCAGAAGATGGTCTCCCTCTCACCGCGCGCGTCGCGAATCTCAAGAAGATGGGCGTAACCTACATTCACAACAAAGGGGCTCTCATTGATGGGCAAAAGACCCTGATTAGCTCAATCAACTGGAACCAAAACTCTGTCGTGAACAATCGAGAAGCAGCCGTCCTCATTACCAGTCCTTCCGTCCATGCGCACTATAGGGCATTATTTGATCGCGATTGGAACCTAAGCGCCGTGACAAGCCAAGCCGACGACGAGGATGGCGAAGCTGTCATCAAAAGCACAGATCAGACTTTTGAAGCTGAAGACCTCGTCTGTTCTGCTGCTTAGATCCGTCAATCAGTGGGGATTACGCCAGGATTTTCGTAGCCATTGATCACGTTGTCCCATTTTTCTAGATCCGGCGTGATCGTGTACGAATGGTGCTGGTTTTGAGCTGTTCCAGGCGGCACGATAACGGGCTCGTTGCCAGTGGGAGGCGCGAAAGCTCGGTCTGCGCCAGAGCGTATATTGGTTTCTGCTCTTGGAGTAGTGATCACGCTTTCGTTCATCGCACCCCGAGATGAGGCGGGCTTCTTTTCTGTCGCAGGCGCGCGTGAGTCAGCGATTCGAGAGCCACCCGCGGGCCCCTGAATTGGGGCGTTTGCTTGGTCCACGAGTCCTTTTCGCGCCATGATAAAGTCACCGAGTGAGCCGCCTCGAGTTTGCTTCAATTTAGGCTCAAGGGTCTGCTCGATTTTGGACTCGAGGTCTTTGAGATCCTTTTGATCTCCTAGAAGCTTGCTTCTCATATTGGCGTAGTTCTTAAGCGCCTCTTCATAGGCTTGCTTGTCAATCTTGGCGCTGCCATCAGCTTCGGTGTCGATGACGTGGAGAACGCCGCTGCCGGGTTGCTCAGGGTCCCTGTAGATTTTTTTTAACTTAATAAAGTCCTCCGGTGAGGGCTGCTTAGGGAGATCTTGAAGCCACTGCGCGAACCGGTTGGTGATGCTTGCACGCATCTGATCACGGTTTTGTTCATAGGATTTTTCGAGTTCAGCAACGCTAGCAAAATAGGAGACCTGCGGAGACCTAAGGGCCTTCGTGTCTTGTCCAGGGGGAGGCGGCAAATTGAAGCCGACTGCGGGGTTGGGGGTAGGGGGGCGACTCCCATCGACGTAGACCTTCTGACTGTAGAGCTTGCTGTGCTTCTCGTCGTTCTTCGCAATCGCGGTGTGAATTGCGCGCATTTGTCGAGTCTCAATGCGCTTGTGACGATCCAGGCATGCCTGGACTTTGTCATTGTCGCTCCAGTTGTCTTTTTCATCTTCCGTGCAGAAGGGGCCGAGGCTCTCAATGATCTCGGCATTGCGGTTTTTTTGATCAAAAAGCTCCTGAAGCGATTGGAGGCGATTTCTCTTGTAGTGAAGTTGCAGCATCAATGTTTCGTTGGCCCGATCAAATAAGCAACCTTGCATGGCGATGCCACTTAGGTTGTTGCACGAAGGCTGGGGACTGCCAGGAGCAGGGGCCGGGTCGATCGCGTGAGAAAGGGATACCCCCACGCCTAGCCAGATGGCTGCGCTCAGAGCGACAAAATAAACTGTTTTAATGGACCTCATGGATCCCCATCCCTATTCTCTATTGTGAATTTATCCGACTAATTAAGCAAGGTATAAGCCGATTAAAATAACATAGTAAAAACAATAGTTTATAGATTAAAACCCAAGAGCACTGCATGCAATTCATGTGAAGATTAAAGCGTAATCAATTTAGTCAACAATTTTAAAAAAGGGGAATTGCACTAAAGCATCAAGGCCCGCTAAGTTAGCCGTCCATGTCATCTGTGAAAATCTCTCTCAAGCTTTCTTTGCGTGCGGCCGCCATCCAAATGCACTCGACGCCGGATCGGTCCCACAACTTGGCTCAAGCCCGCGAGCTCCTCATGCAGGCTTTGGATCAGGGGGCTGAGCTCATCGCGTTTCCTGAGAACTTTTCGATCTTCACCCATGACAGCGCTGAGTTTTTAAAGTCCGCCGAAACACTTCAGGGCTTGACCGTCGAAACGCTTCGCGAATGGGCCGCAGAAAATGACGTCTGGATTTTAGGCGGAAGCATACCCATCAAAACTCGCGATCCCAAGCGCGTGACCAATACGAGCTTATTGATTTCATCTGATGGAGACATCGCTGCACGCTACGACAAAATCCACCTTTTTGATGTCGCACTCACTAAAGACCGGACCTATCAGGAGTCCCGCGAAGTACGCGCCGGGACCAAGGTGGTGAGTGCCGAGACGCCTTGGGGCCGGATGGGATTGTCGATCTGCTACGACCTGAGATTTCCGGAGCTGTATCGCAAGCTCATCGATTCAGGCGCCCAGCTCTTGTTTGCGCCTTCGGCGTTTCTTGCCTACACCGGCAAAGCGCATTGGGATCTGCTGACTCGAGCACGCGCGGTCGAAAACCAAGCGTTCATGATCGCGCCCGCGCAATTCGGTTCGCCCTTTGAGGGTCGGGAAACTCACGGCCACACCCGCATTGTCGATCCCTGGGGCCGGATCCTTGCGGAGCGACCCAAGGGTACTGGCACCGTCGTAGCGACGCTTGACCTCAAAGAGGTGCAGCGAATCCGGCGCGAAATGCCAGCCTTGGAGCATCGTAAGCTCTAGCTCGTCAAAGTGCTCAGCATCATGTATTGAGTTGACATAATATCTCTTATCAGACTCGATAACTCCCAAAGCGTGCGTGCGCTTTTAGGGTTCGCTGGTTAGAATTCCGGCATGCAACGAACCATGTGGGTTGGATCACTCCTCGGAGTGTCGGTGTTTTTTATCGGAGGCTGTGGCAACTCATTGAGCTGCGCTCTCTTGGGTGACAATGTTCGTGGGCGAATCAACTTCGCACCATAACTCCCCATGGAATCTCGCGCGCCCTTAGTCGTTGAGTGGCCCACCGATAGTTTCGCTACGGCCTGAATTTCCTCCTCGAAAAACAACGAGCATGGACTGCTCACCGTGCCTTACACGCTTTGTGTAGATAACAACAAGAACATCCAGTTTCGCGCTTATCAGGACAGAAACGGCAACAGGCAGCCTGACGCGGGAGAAACCGCTGGCCGCTATGACGGCACGCCGGATGGTAACGCAGGATTCATTACAAAAAACGTCCCCTCTGTGGGCAGCGCCTCGTCTAGTACCGCCAGCACTTGGGAAAAGATCAGCAGCATCGACATCACTTTGGATGGGATATTTTAATGAAAGCGCCGTTCAAAGCAGTCCATGCAATTCTCATCGCTCTCGCAGCCGTGCAGAGCGCGTCTCTTCACGCCGATACGAATGTTGGCACCACGAGTCCAAAGTTTCGAGCAAGCTTCAGTTTAGGCCCTTGGACGAGCTGGTTTAGCCAAACTGACTCGACTCACAAGTCGGAGTTCAACACCCTTCCATGGGCTGGCCTCAACGCGACCGCGGGCGTGGATCTCTCTTTCTTTTTTATCGAGTATAACTTTGCCTGGCTCATGGAGCACGGCACGGTTTTCGGAGACAACCGCCCGCCTCATATCCTGGCCTCCAGCTATTTCAGCTACATCGGCGCCAACTTTGGCGTATCACTCCCCTTTGCTCCCTTCGAAGTTTTTGGCGGCTATGAGAACGCTCACTACAGCTTGCCCGCTGGACCCGATGTAACCTATTACGGAGGTTCTCTTAAAGTAGGCGTCTCTGCCTTTCTGCCATCCGAAGGCTCGAAGACTTCATTCGGACTTCGCGTCGAGTATCGCCGATCCTACCTTTGGGACGACAACATGGGTGAAATCCCCTCAAGCATCTCTACTCACGCTGACTCCCTGTTTGTCGGCTTCACGATCCGGCTGCAATCCTCCTCGACAGACAAATCCAGTGGCCCACGCACCGAAGAAAAAATGCCGACACCTCCTGCGGCCCTTGAATCGCCCCTTGAACCGCAGTCTCCGGCTGCCGAGGCCCCAGGAATGTAAACGACCGAGGCCGCGCTTAAGTGTGAGTTTAAGCGCGGCCTCGGTGTCTCATCCCAAAATGAGCTTTGAAAAAGATGAAGCTTACTGGCCTTCAGCTTCGCAAGCAGTCACAGTAACCTCTTCGAGATCGCTGTAACCTGCCTGATAGCAAGCAGCCTGCGGCTCGCTCGAGACCGGAGAACCTGCTTGGCTCCGCTTGGCATCAGAACGTCCGCGACAGTATTCAGCTACGCATCGATCGCTCACGAGCGAGGTATTGCCTTCGCGAGCAGCAGCCTCGAGGACAGCGACTCCGGCTTGATAACCGTTCGTGTAGCAACTGCTGACGGTAGACTCATCCAGCAAGGTCATGCCGTTCTTGTAGCCGCGGGCAAAGTCCGAGGCGCAAGTTGTAGCATCACCGGTTTGAGCCATGACCTGCTTAGCGTTAAGCAGGCCAAGGTCAAAGCAGTTGATGTCGTGAACTTGAACAGCAGCGCGGCTTCCAGTGTGGCCTTGTTGCAGACCCAATCCAAAGCTTTGATCGGATAAGTGAGTGGTCTTGCAAGCCAACCCAAAGGCAGCCGCATGTGCTTGGCCTGACAAACTGACCATAGCAATAGAAGCCAAAACAATCGTTTTAGAAATCCCCATAAATCCTCCCTCAGGAACCCATCCTGAATATGCGGGGTCATTAGCTCATGGGAATTTATTTTGCAAAAGAAAATACGCAACGCGTCAAGTGACTAAAACTAAAATAGTCTACTTCTAAAACACATAAGGATCTGTCATTCCGCGAGCAAAGATTTTTCGAGGCGGCTTGCGAACTTGAAACGAATAGAGATTGCCTGCGCCAGATAAGAGATAAACTCTCTGGTTGACCGAATCATACGCAGGCGAGCCCGAAAAGCCCGAATCGTAACCAGCATTAAAACGGTAAAGCCCTTTGCCTGACTCTTTATCGAGAACATACAGGTACTGAAAACTCGAACCCACGATGATGTAGCGATCGGTCGAAATCACTTGAGTGGGGACTCCGCGATCCATCTCAAACTTCCAGAGCACCTTGGCGTTGTTCTTCTGGAGGCAATAAATAGTGCCATCGGATGAAGGTAGAAATAGCCGGTTCTCTTCGATAACTACGTTCTTGCTGCCACCCGCATCAAAACGCCAAAGCACTTCCCCACCCTGTCTCTTGAGGGCGTACAATGAGCCATCATAGGATGGGACATAAAGCAGATCGTTCTCAAGCTGAGGATGCGCGTCGACATCGATGAACTTAGAGCCTTGATGGAGTTTGCGCTCCCACTTGAGCTGCCCTTCCTGCACCGAAAGCGCGACCAAGAAGCCGTCGCTGAGCCCTGCAAGAACCTCATTGCCATCCACCAGTGGAGAAGACGCGCCTAGAATTGTCGACGACTGCGCTGAACGCCTTCGATAATGCCACAGCCACTTACCCGTGCCGGCATCAAACGCATAAACGGTATCGTCTGAGGTGGTAACAAAAACTCGCCCCCCCGAAAGAGTGGGCCTCGAAACGGAGGGATTACGCACGT
>CAZGCK010000056.1:16813-25337 GCA_964524175.1 uncultured Bacteriovoracaceae bacterium
GCATCTTCTATTAAAAACGGATTGGCAGGGGAACCGTCTCCACCGCCAAAATATACAGTGCCCTTATCAACAGCCAATTCGCTGATGACGCCACCAGGAATCGGAAGCACCCAGCGCTGCTGATTGATCGTAGGGTAGATCGACACGAGCCCTACGCTCTGGTTGCCAAAGACCAGCGTGTTATCGACTAAAACGGGGTTCGAGTACTCAGTTCCTCGGTCTCCCGCTTCGAACGGGCCATGCGTGGCTAGCGTCCACTTACGAACCAAGATTTTGGTGTCGTCCTTCAGCTCGGGATGAATGTTGCGTCCCGAACAGGCTACAGACATCAAACCAAGCGCGAAAGAAAGAACGAGCTTAGAGGCGAGCTTTGAAAATCTGCGCAGACTTTGCGGCTTCGGAGTCTGGAAGTTGGGAAATGATTTGATCATAGGTGCTCCGTGCTTTGGTCGTATCATTCAGGGCTTCTTGGCATCGAGCGACCGCCAAAAGAAGATCTCCTTTGATCGCTCCCTCACCGAGATTTGCAGCTTGATTGAAGGCTTCCAAAGCTTCGTTGTACTTGGCCGCATTCTCGTGAGCGTAGCCAAGGGACGACAAAGCTAATGCTTTTTCTAGTGGGGCGGGAGCCGCAGAGACTGCCGATTGGAATTGAGTCGCGGCTTGAGCGGCTTGACCATGGTTGAAATAAAGCGTGCCCAAAGTCATTTGGGCTTCGAAAGCAGCGCGAGTACCCGAATACTCTTGAATGAGAGCCTTGAGCTTTTGCGTCGCTTGAGGAAACTTGGCGTCCACATCCAGCTTCTTGAAAGCGACAGTCTCCATCAATTTAGCATTGGCAACATCCTGGTCGGACTTAGCCTTGGCTTTTGCGGCCTCTTCCTTTGCCTTGGCCTCTTTCTGTTCTTTAGTGAGAGGGGTCTTGTCAGCAGCCGGAGGGGCGGCTTCCTGAGGACTCTCTTTCACTCCCGCTTCGGCCTTCAGCTCATTCTCTAAACTCTGTTGAGCCAAAAAGTAGGCGCCCTTAGCCGCTTGGGAGCGAACCTCTCGGCGACTGGAGAACATGCTAAACGCCACACCGATGGCAATCACGACTCCGACGGCAATGGCTAGCCCTGTAGTGTGGTGACCTAGGCCGTCAAAAAACCGATAGAGCGTTGAAAAAAAGCCGTCTTTGCCTTTTAGAGCGCGTCCGGCGTCAGAATTTGACTGAGTGGTCTCAGAAGGAGTGTCTGTGTCTGAAATCGAAGCCATTACTCACGTTTAGAGGAGTCTGGAGGGGTTGTCAAAAAGAAAGGCCACAGTTAACCTAGAGTTATATGCTGATGCGGCGAGCTAACTGGAGAATGATTCTCCTCATGTTGTCGACCCTGATGGTTTCTGGCTCCGCTTATGCCCGCGACATGCAAGGGCGACTGGGTGTCGGATATAACTCTGAATTTGGCGCGCACATCCCGGGGATCAGCATCAAGTATGGCCTCACTCGGGATCTCGCTTTTGAGGCAATCGGCGGGATCGTGACCTCCTCGCCGGTCAGCACAGTCACTGCCATTAAATTCTTTAAAAACGTGTTCTACGAAACCAACCTCAACTTCTATTTTATGTTTGGAGCGGGCATCTTGAGCGCTGGAGGATTCTCGGGCGCGGAGTTTTTAGGCGGTATGGGCGTCGAGTTCTTTATTCCAGGTTTAGAAAGCCTTGGATTTGCGGTCGAAACAGGCGGGTCTTTTAATAACCTGGGCGGGAGCTTCGTCCTGAAAACTCTAGGAGTGAGTTTCTTGGATGCTGGCATCCATTTTTATTTCTAAACTCTTGATCAAGAGATGCGGTTTGCTAGCAAGCGCACTGATCGCGTGCGCCCAACTCTCTTCTATTGCGCATGCGGCTCCTGCCGAAAAGGGAGAGGGTAAAACCTACCAGCCAGAAGAAGACGACTTCTCGAGCACGCCGTTCACCGAGTATGGCGAGTTCAACGAAGAGTCGGACGAAGAAGCCGACACCAAGTTTTTTCAGCACGGGCGCTTTTTTGGTGTGAGCATCGGCGCCGGCTATGAAGGCGTCACCGGAAACCGCGGGCTTCTCTGGGAAGGCGGCTACCCTCTCATCGATCTAAAGGTTCATTACTGGTTCGACTTCAACTTAGCGATGGCCCTCAACATCTACATCGCCTCTCACTCGTTTGAGACCTCGGCCAAAAACGGCACCCACGTCGACGTCAACATGCTCCATTTCGGACTCGATTTTAAGTATTACTTCGACACAAAAAACCTCTCGGCCGCAGTCAGCTTCGCAAATCCCTACCTCCAGGCTGGCGGAGGCGCTTACTCCAAAACCCAATCATCGCAAATTCCCGACAATCCCGACTCCGATACAGGCTTAGGCGTGTGCTTTGGAGCCGGACTTGAGTTTGCGATTGTGCCCAAGAAGACCTACTTCGAAGTCGAAGCGCGCTATCACATGGTCAAATTCAAGGACACGAGCACGGCGCTTTTCGCCGAGGAGCCTAATAATCTTCCCGATCTGAGCGGGGGGTTTTACACGGTGAATGTGAATCTACTGTTTACTTGGTGAGGATCAAACCCAGAGCCTTCCGACTTTTGACCATGTCGATATAACTGAGGTGATCACTGTCCTTGTGAATTTCGAGGTAAAAAAATGAAGATCACCCACCGCCCAGAAATCGATTATGTCTCGATAGACTTCGAAGAAGGAATAGAGTCGAAATCCTACTTCGAAAATGGAGTCATCGTAAGACTGGATGGAAAAGGCAACGTCATGGGCCTAGACATCACAGACTCCAGTCGGTTTTTCATCCGGTGATGATGAAGTTGACCTGAAAGAAGCCTGTGCCTTGCTAGGCGTCTCAGAATCCACCTCAAAACTCTCTGTAAAGCAGAGGAAGAGTTTTCAATTACTTCGCACCATGACAGCGCCGCTCAAGTGCTCGAAGACTGAGGCTTGAGCTTAGGCCGCGGCGGACGCGTCGGCTTAGGCAAGCTGCGCCGATTATGCCCCTCAATGAACAGCATCTTCACAGGGCTACCCATGTATCCCCAGCGCTCGCGCAAGGCGTTCACGAAATGGCGACGCAAACTGAAATGCACTCGGTCTGGATCGTTCACATGCACCACGAACGTCGGTGGATGACGACCCGACTGATGGGCCAAGAAAAACTTCGCGTTCTGAGGATTATGGATCGGCGCCTCGCGCCTCACCCACTCAGTAAGCTCGTGCGTCGGGATCTTGAGCTTGCGCTGATGCAAGATCTCATCAATAAGATCAGGCAGACCTTTGAAACCCTTGCGATGAATGGCACTCGTGAAGAGGATGGGCGCATACGGCAGGAAACCCATCTCCTTGCGGACTCGCTCGGCTGCCATCTCGCGAGTGAACTCCTCGCTCTTTGGGAGACCTCGGACCTGTGTATCCCACTTGTTAAGCACCAGAATCACGCAAACGCCTGAGTCCTGCACAAGACCTGCGATCTTCTCGTCTTGATCAGTCGTGCCAGTCTCGCCATCAAGAACCAGAATCGCTACATCAGCGCTCTCAAGCGCCTTGCGTGCCTGTACAACGGACAGAACCTCGACACCTTGCTCGGTCTTGCTCTTGCGGCGGATCCCGGCCGTATCAATAAAGATATAAGGGCGCCCACCCAGCTCGACAAGCGAATCAACTGAGTCAACCGTTGTGCCGGCGATCGGACTCGTGATCATGCGCTCTCGCCCGACCAAGGCGTTGAGCATCGTACTCTTGCCCACATTAGGGCGACCAACGATTGCGATGCGCGGGATCTTGCGCTCGGTTTCGGGTTCTTCGTCTTCGATCTCTGTGAGCTCGTCGCCTTCTACGGAGACTTCTGTTTCTTCGACGATCTCGTCTTCTTCGACTTCTTCTTCAACCACGACCTGGCTTGGATCCCAGCCCAATGCCTTGGTAACCGCTTCTTCTAGGTCATCGATGCCACGATCATGCTCAGCAGAGACCGTCACTAAGGTATCAAGGCCGACCGAGTAAAATTCGTTGATGCGGCCTTCGTGCCCGTCGGTGTCGACCTTATTAACAACTCCCAACACGGGCAAACGTGACAATAGTCCTGAGTGATTTAAATTATGAATCAGTTCTTCGTCGGCCGGAGTCAGGCCAGCTGCCCCATCAAATACCAGCAGAACCACGTCCGCCTCATCCAGCGCGATACGAACTTGTTTGTCGATCTCATCGGCAAAACGTTCGCCGCCCAAGCCACCGGTATCCACCACAGTGACGTTAAACGGCTTGGATCTCACCCACCAGCGCGTCTCGACTTCGAGTCGATCGCGCGTCACACCTGGCTCATCGTGCACGAGTGCTCGGCGTCGACCCACCAGACGATTAAACAACGTGCTCTTGCCGACATTGGGCCGACCAATCACAACGACACGCGTGCGTTTCATGAGCGCGCCCTTCCCTGTTTTCGACCTTGGTCAGGCAGCAAGTAACCCATTCGCTTCATGGCCTGTGCGTCGCGAGTCCATTCCTTCAAAACATTCACGCGGAGCCCGAGAAAAACCGAGCTTCCCATGAACAACTCAACTTGCCGGCGGGCTTGCGTGCCGATCTCTTTAATCTTCTGCCCGCCTTTTCCAATCACCATTCCTTTTTGGGAATCGCGCTCGACGTGGATCACCGCTTCGATCCTGGGTGGCTTCGACTCCTCGTCAAATCGTTCGATCTCGACCGCACAGGAGTAAGGGATCTCATCGCCTAGGCAACGAAAGAGCTGCTCGCGTACTTTTTCAGCTACAAAGAAGCGCATCGGACGATCGGAGACCTGCTCCTCGTCCGGAAAGAAAAGCTCGTGCTCGGGAATCAGCTTCCAAGACTCCGTCAGGAGCTCGTCGATCCCGGTCCCCATGCGCGCAGATAGCTTAAACATGCGTTGAAAAAGGCAACCTCGAGCCTTTAGCTCCGCGACTAAATCTATTTCGAGCTGCTCGAGGCGAGCGAGTCTCGCGGCTTGCTCGTCTGGCGATATCGGCGTCTCATGTCTTTTGGCCCCTTTGCCGGGAGCGAGGAGATCAGTCTTATTGATCAGAACAAAAACAGGAACTTTTGATGCTTTTTCTAGCAACTCGATCACAGTGCGCTCATGCTCGATCGCTGACGCCGGATCCACGATGTACCAAATAGCCGTTGGCCCATCGAGTGCCTCACGGGCTTCTGAAACCATGAACTCATTGATCCCGCCCGGCTTAGCGCGATGAATCCCCGGAGTGTCCACAAACACGATCTGCGAGACTACGTCTTCACGCCGCTCGGTCAATAGACCCAGCACGCGCTCGCGCGTCGTTTGCGCCTTAGGCGAAACGATCGAAACCTTGGTCCCAAGGACTCGGTTCAAAAGAGTCGACTTACCGGCATTGGGTCGGCCGACAATTGCAATAAACCCAGCTTTGGTCATCCTTCTCCTCAGATGGGCCCTATCAGCCCACAGTCGTAATGGCTGATCGCGCCGCGTTCTGCTCAGCTTCTTTTTTTGAACTGCCTTTTGCTATCGCAAGACCTTTGCCGTTCATTCGCACTTCGACTTCAAAAGTCTTCGCATGATCCGGGCCCTGCGTATTGAGCAGATGGTAGGTCGGTGTGACCTTCCAACGAGCTTGCACGATTTCCTGGAGCTGAGTCTTGTGATCGTAAAAGGCCAATAGATCGCGTTCTTCAATGAACATAGGAGCAAAAAGATGGCGTACGACCGGGTACACTGCATTATATCCACCGTCGAGATAAATCGCGGCAATCAACGCTTCAAACGCGCTCGAAAGAATCGAAGGTTTTCCGTTTCCACCGGTCTGTAGCTCACCTTTTCCAAGTCGAATTGAATCGTGCAGCGCAATGCTTTGAGCCACCTCGGCGAGGGTTTTTTCATTAACCACCGCTGCTCGCATTTTTGAGAGCTGTCCTTCGTTTGCACTCGGGAAAGACTCGAGGAGGATATCCGAAACAATAACATCCAAGATCGCATCGCCCAGGAACTCAAGACGCTCATTGTCCCGAAAAGCTATTGATTTTTCTTGAAGAAATTCATGACCATAGGAGGTATGCGTGAGCGACTGCAAAAGAATTGCGCGGTCACCGAAGATGTATCCTAGTCTTTGCTGCAGAATCTCTAAAACCATGCTGCATCGCTCATATAATACCATCTAAATACTGTCAACAATAACGTCCTATCTAAATTGCCTTCCCCAATTATCCAAATAGATGATTTTGCGGCAAAATCATCTAGCCGGACGGCTCATGCTGGTCTAAGACCTTTGAGTGAGGGATGACACATAATGGCGAAACAGGGAATACTCTCGGCGTTTGCAGCAGTAGGGCTCGCTTCTTCGTTTTTTATCCTCCCCGCACAAGCGACACCTCCTACTGAGATCAAGATCCTTCATACCAACGACCTTCACTCGCGTTTTAGGCCTGAAAAAACGCCTCTCGCGCTCGGCGGCGTCGCCAGACTGAAGACAGCCATTGATCGCGCCCGCGCAGAAAACCCCTCCACTCTTTTGGTCGACGGCGGGGACTGGTCCGAGGGCAGCATCTATTACACTCCGGGCGCCGGACGAGAAACCCTCAAGATGATGAGTCATCTCACTTACGACGTCGCCGTCGTAGGAAACCATGACTGGCTCAACGGTGCAGACACATTATTAGATCTCGTCGCGGAGTTTCGTGCGCAAAACTCTTCGGGGAGAGAGCTGAGCTTCATTGCGTCGAATCTCAAAACCATCGACTACCCAAGAGAAACCGAATTCAGAAAGCATGTTCTCCCCTACGTCATCAAAGAAGTAGAGGGCATAAAAATAGCCTTCATTGGCCTCGCTACGTACGAGTTCATCTACGACAGCTTTTTCTTGCCTATTAAGATCACTGAGCCATTTTCGCTCACGGCTGAGCTTGCCAAGCGCCTCAAAAAAAGAGCTGACGCCGTCGTCGTTGTCTCCCACAACTCGATCAAGCTCAATCGCGCCGTCCTCAAGGCCGCACCCGACGTTGACCTCGTGGTGGGCGCCCATGACCATGTCAAACTGACAGAACCCATTGTGGTCTCTCGTCCAGGCGCCAAGCCTGCTTGGATTGTCGAAACTGGCTCTTGGGGGCGCTACCTCGGCCACGTCAAAATGAAGGTCACTCCTCGCGATCTCACGCGCGGCCTACCTAGCTCTGTCGAGCTGACGAACTACCGCCTCGAGCAGATGGATAAGTCCGTCCGCGAGGACGAACCCACTCTCAAGCGAATCGAAGCGCTTGAGGCTGAGATCGAAGTTCGTAGAGGCCCCATTTTTCACGATGAAGTGGGAGAGACAAAAATCGAGCTCAGCCGCGAAGGGCTAGAGAACTTGATGGGCGACTTCACCACCGACGCTTATCTGAATGCAACCGGCGCAGATCTGGCGATCGATCACACCAACTTCATTTACGGCGAGCTCCATGAGGGCAAAGTCTCATCGGCCGATCTCTTCGACTCCAACCCTGGCGTTTACAACCCCAAGAACGATAAAGCGTGGACTCTGCACATCGTTCCTCTCAAAGGGCGAATTCTCAAGTGGGTACTCAATCTCTATTACGCATCCAAGTCCCTGAGCCAGATTGGACCCATCAATTTCTCGGGGGCCGAGCTGGTGTTCAACCCACTCCTTCAAACGGAAGGCCTGGGTTACCTTTCGAATCCTTTTCCTGGAATGACGACTAACTCCCTCATGACCTTCGAAGCTCCTTCTGAAAGCTCCCTGGGCCTCATCATCCAAAGCTTTAAGATTCGCGGCGAAGAAGTTCAAAGCGATCGAGTTTATCGACTGGCGGCTCCGGGAGGCTTAATCGACTCGTTTAGGTTCGCCAACAAAATCATCCCAGGAGCAATCCCTCTCGAAGGCTGCGAAAAACCAAACCGCCCCACTCTGCGACCCTCTCGAGAGCTCTGTGTGGACACCGGACAGGAGGACTGGCGCGTGATGGGCGACTATCTTCGCGCAATCTCACCAGTGACCTGGGACAAGGTCCCTTTTGGAAGTCGAGTTCGAACCGTGCAGCCCGATCTAGGCGTTTTATATAGCGATGTGAATTGGGAGCCGGGGGCGGAGTCCAGCGGCCCTGAACATGAGGTGCGAGCACGCATTCGAGTGAGGATTCGAAATAACGGCACCATTGCCTCGAGCGCCGGAACTCTAGCCAACGGCCCGCGAGTGGCCCTTCTCGCCAATCAACATGGCGTGAATTACTCCATAGAGCCTAAATATACTCCTCTCTCTGCCGAGCAGAAGCTCCGCGTGCTCGCGCCAGGCGAGAGTCAGGAACTCATATGGAACGACGTCACCCTCCCTCGCAAACTAGGCGTGCATGCGATTACGGTCAGGATTTTAGGAACAGAGCGCGAGGTCAATCATTCGAACGACGGCGTCTGATCCGTTATAGTGCATTTTATGAAAATTCCGTTTCCGTCCGGGGCTGATTCGTATGAATTGACCTGCCAGTGTCGCATTTCCGCATAAATTATACT
>CAZGCK010000057.1:0-13177 GCA_964524175.1 uncultured Bacteriovoracaceae bacterium
CATGACCTCCTCCATGAAAAATTTTTACTACTTCTTTAAGCCCTGCCTTCCCTGCCTGACCTACAACACTCCTATCGGTGCAGCTTTTTCCTACTTGAGAAAAAAGTGTGTTTTTTCGAATACTTATACCTTATCAAAAAAGTCAGGTTTTAAAATAGTTCGAAATATCGCGGCAAATTGTGCCGATGAACTACTTGTGATGAAGAAGTCAGATCTGATGATAAGAATCTTACTTTTAACGAATGCGATCGGGATGGCCGGCTTTGGAAGTTGCGCCGTAAGTCCGACTGAATTCTGCGCAATGAAATCTCCTGAATTGGAAGCTGGAATCGAAGGCGCGATCGCTGCGCTGATTCCTTGGGATAAGGAAGGAAGATATCTCGCTTCAGTCCCTGGCGCTCTTGAAGATGGTACGGCTAATTGGGAAGCTGTTCAGCTTTCTGAAGCGGATCGGCTTCATTGGGCGCGCTGGGCTGAAGATCGTTTGCGCGAGACGCAACATTATGTAGATGTCATGTCCGAGTATACAAAGATGGCCGACGTCAAGTTCAAGCTTGGGGAGATCGCAAACGAGTTTGTCGCGTTTCATGCCTATTGCCAGAAAGGACGAGCAGATCGAATGATCAAGACTCTCCGCAGGCTTCAGGCCAAGACTGTAGCGGCTCGCGACCTTGCTTGCGCACCGACCTCTGCACCTAAGCAACAATAGTGCGTAGTTTTTTGCCTAAGTGAATCAATGCAACGAAGCATTGATCTTTTGCCGAAGCGACAAGAGCTGGCTGGCGACTTGAGAGCGAGAGGTTCCGCCCAAGTTGTTTCTTCTCTCGACTGCGCTTAAGAAACCAATGGATTGAATTGCGCTTGAGCTGAGGGCAGGGGCCACCACTGAGTAGACCTCTGGTGGAAGCTCGTGGACTTGGACTCCTCGTGACTCTGCATGCTCAACGAGCGATGCGACCTGGCCATAGGCCTCTCGGAAGGGGATCCCGTGAGAGGCTAGGGTGTCAGCGATCTCGGTTGCAAGGATATGACCGTGGTTGGCTAGGGCTTTGGCGCGCGAAATATCCACGGTGAGTGTTTGCATAAACGGCACAAAAGCATTCAGCGAGAGCTCTATCGAATCGAAAGCGTTCAGGAACAGCGCTTTGAGCTCATGCAAATCGCTATCGTAGCTTGTCGGCAAGCCTTTGAGCAAAGCGTGAGCGCCCGCTTGTGCGCCAAGGATGTGGCCTGACTTTCCTCGTACCAACTCTGGGACGTCGGGGTTGCGCTTGTTAGGCATGATTGAGCTGCCCGTCGACCACTCGGTTGGCAAGCGGATGAGGCCGATTGCGCTGGATGACCAGTAAATGCAATCTTCTGCGAGACGGCTCAAGTGAACTGCGAGCTGCGCAAAGGCATCGGTCGTTTCGAGGATGAAGTCGCGATCTCCCACGGCGTCGTAAGAGTTGCTGGGAGGGCTCGAGAAGCCTAGGTCTTGAGCGAGCATAGCCAGATCGACGTCTAGTGGAGTACCGGCAAGCGCTGCGGATCCGAGAGGCATTTGAGCCATCGCGCTTTGCTTGGCTTGATCGAGGCGCTTGAGGTCTCGGGTGAGGGCTTGGGCGTGTGCCGCGAAGATGTGACCCATCCTAACAGGTTGGCCGTGCTGCATGTGGGTCATGCCAGGAATGATGACATCGATCTGAGCTGTGCCTTGATCGCAAAGGGAGCGCGCCAGATCTTGGGTCAAAGCGCAGACTCGGTCGCAGCATTCAGCCGTGAACAGCTTGAGTGTCGTGGCGATCAAATCATTGCGAGAGCGTCCAAGGTGCATTTTCTTGCCGAGGACTCCGCAGCGCTCGGTGACGAATCGCTCGAGGTTCATGTGAACGTCCTCGTCTTCGATACGCCAAGCAAAGCGATTATCGATCATGAGCTGCGACGCCTCCGTGAGAGCGTCCTGAACCTGGGATTGTTCACTGGGGGAGAGGACTCCGATTTGCGCGATAGCCTTGGCCCAGGCCTTCTGGACGCGAATCTCTTGCTGAGCCAGCCGAGCATCGACGTCGATGCCTTGGGTAAACTCAAAAAGGGCTTTGGCGCGCTTGGGGTTGCGACCTGAGTCTAAAAGCGGACTCATTAGGTGAGACCTCGACCGTTCTTGGCGTCCCGACGACCGGCTCTCCATTGGCTGAAGGAAACAGTTTTGCAATAGCCCTCAGCGTACTTGTGAAGTCCGAGCTCGTCGCCTTCGAAGGTAACCATGGTCTCGTCATAGAGCGCATATGGGGACTCGCGTGTAACCACTCTGGCTTGGCCGCCTTGAAGCTTCAGGGTAACGGTTCCGGTAAGGGTTTCTGAGGCTTTGATGAAGTAGGATTCGATCGAGGCGAGCGCGTCCGAGTGCCAGAGGCCATCATAAACCAGCTCTCCGTAAGCTTGGCCGAGGTGTCTGGCAGTCGTTAGAAGCGGGCGGTCCCAACAAAGGTGTTTGAGGCTCTTGCAAGCTAGATGAAGCAAGGTGCCTCCGGGTGTCTCATAGACGCCGCGGCTTTTGAGGCCATTGGCACGTTCTTCGACAAGGTCGACGACGCCGATCCCGGCTTGGCCGGCAAGGTCGTTGAGCAACGAAAGAATCGCCGCTGGCGCAAGCTTCTTGCCGTTGATCCCAGTAGGGATGCCTTTTTCGAACTGAATCGCCACGTGCGTCGATTCAGGGGTGAGTTTCGAAGGAGGTTGGGTCCACTCGTAGATAGACTCGGGGTTGTATTCTTTCGTAGGATTCTCCAGCACGCCACCCTCGCAAGATCTGTGGAACAAGTTGACATCAACGCTATAGAGCTTCTCGGTCGCAGCCATCGGGATGCCCTTGCTTTCGAGGTAACGAATCAGGTCCTGGCGGCCTTGGTAGTTCCAAATTTTCCAGGGGGCGATGACTTTGATTTCCGGGACGAGATACGCCCAGGATTTTTCGAAACGGAGCTGGTCGTTGCCTTTTCCGGTGGCGCCGTGAGCGATCGCTTGCGCACTGTACTTCTTGGCGAAGTGGGCGATTCGTTCGGCGATGAGGGGGCGGCCTAGCGCGGTGCCGAGCAAGTAGTCGTCTTGGTAGGTGGCGCCCGCGCGCACGGCGGTAAAGGCAAAGCGGGAGGCGAACTCGTCTTTGAGATCCTCAAAGATGAAGTCAACGGCGCCCAGTTGCTTGGCCCAGCTCCTTAAGTGGCTCTCATCAGGGGCGTTGCCCAGGTCTGAGCAATACGCGATGACGTCTGCCTGATAGTTCTCGATCAGCCATGGGACGATGGCCGTGGTGTCGAGGCCGCCGGAGAAAGCGAGGAGGATTTTATTCTTTGGCATGAGGGTTTTCCTTTCATGAGGACCTTCTAGGGTTCCGGGGTGAGAAGCTATGTTTGCATATATATGCAAAAAATTGGCGTTGCAACCCATATATACGTTGATTAGTCGAATTTAAAAGAGTATTAGTGCATAAGTATGCAAGAGCAAGCTTTAAAGAAATCTGAAAAAACAGTGATTATCGGGGCCCGTGGCTATGCGGGCGTTGAGTTAGCGCGCCTCTTGCTCAGGCATCCTCATGCCGAGTTGGTGGCTTGTCTCTCGACTTCTGACACTGGATGGAAGCTGAGCGACTCCTTGCCTGATGCGCTCTCGGCAAATGGTAATGAAAGAGCGCCGGTTTTGGCGCTCGATCTGGATCATCTTCCGTCGGCCCAGGTTTTCTTTCTCGCGACTCCGGCAGACGCCTCACACAAGCTGGCGCCTCAATTGCTGAAGCTCGGCAAGAAGGTCATCGATTTGAGCGGGGCCTTTAGATTGGACTCCTTGCAGGGTAAGGATTGGTACGGACTGGATGCAGTCCCTGGAGTTTCTGCTCACTACGGTTTGGTGCCTTGGGCGCAGCCTGCGGTCCGGGGGCAATTGATCGCAAATCCGGGTTGCTATGCCACATCCGTGTTGATGGCGATTTTGCCTCTCCTAAAAACAGGTTTAGTCCAGCCTGATACCTTAGTGATCGATGCGAAGTCGGGCACGACCGGAGGGGGACGCAAGGCCGTCGAGAGTCTTTTGTTCAGTGAAGTCGAAGGAGAGTGTCTGCCCTATAAGGTGGGCAAGCATCAGCATTTGCCAGAAATTATTCGATATGCGCAGCAGTTCGCGGGCGTGGAGATCGATCCGATCTTTACGACGCATCTTCTGCCGACACGACGTGGGATTCTCTCATCGATTTACGCTCGGCTTGCGCCGGGACTGACGGGCGATAAGGCTTTGGCTTCGATCGATGCTGCCTATCAGCATGCCTATGGTCAGTACCGCTTGGTTTCGGCCAGCTCGAAGCAAAGTCTCATGCTCAGGCACGTGGTGGGTTCAGCGCGGACCCACATTGGTTACGCAGTTCAGGGCGATAAGCTGCATTTGTTCTCGTTGATCGACAATCTTCTAAAAGGCGCCGCCAGTCAGGCGGTCGAGAACCTCAATCGGTTGGCAGATAGGCCCGCCGAGACCGGGCTTCTCTCAAGTGAAGGAGTGCTATGACACCAGGACCAGGTATTTCTCGGACCCCCTTGCCTCAAGGATTTCTCTGCAGCGGAGTGAACTGCGGCGTCCGTCGCTATCGTCCTGATCTCGGGCTGATCATCGCTGAGAACGACGCGGTTACGGCCGGCGTCTTCACTCGCAATCTCGCGAAGGGTGCTCCTGTGACTTACTCGCCGGCCCTGCTTCCCTCTGCTCATATCCGTGCGATCGTAACTAATAGCGGTCAGGCGAATGCAGCCACTGGTCCAGAAGGCCGTGAGCGCAATTGGCAGATGGCGGTAGCGACTGCTCACAGCGTGGGTTGCTTGCCTCACCAAGTGCTGACGGCCTCGACGGGCGTGATCGGCGTGCAGATCGACACGGACAAGATCATTCCGGCAATACCAGAATTAGTTGAGCGGGCTCAGGCCTATGCTGAGTCTTTTGCGGTGGCGATTCTTACGACGGACTTGGTGCCAAAAACAGTCACGACGGAAGTCGCGTTGAGCGGCGGTACGGTGCGAATCTCCGGTATTTGCAAGGGTTCCGGGATGATTCACCCCAATATGGCCACAATGCTAGGCTATCTCTTGACGGATGTTAAGCTGGAGCTGAGCGATGCGCAGCCGATTCTCACGGAGGTCGTCGACAAGAGCTTCAATAGGATCAGCGTTGATGGCGATACCTCGACCAACGATACGGTCTACATGATGGCGAGCGGTGCGACGGGCGTCGAGCTCAAGTCGCCGGAGGATCGGAAGCTATTCGTACAAGCGCTGACGGAAGTCTCCATCTTCTTGGCAAAGTCGATCGCTCGCGATGGTGAGGGCGCAACCAAGCTTATCGAAGTGAGCTTGGGCGGCGCTCCCAATCTCGAAATGGCCAAAAAGGCTGCTCGTGGCATCACATTGAGTCCGCTCATCAAATCGGCTATTCACGGCGAGGATCCCAATTGGGGTCGGATCTTGGCGAGACTCGGCGCCGAAGCAGTGCCGTCCGAGTGCTTGGAGCGTCTGACTCTCATGATTCAAGGCGTGACGATCTTTGATTCAGGTAAGCCCGCAGTTTTTGATCGTATGGCGGCCAAGAAGCTTCTCAAAGAAGATGTGATCCGCATCGTGGCGGATCTTCACTCCGGCACTGAAAGCGCGATGGCTTGGGGTTGTGATCTTTCTAAGAAGTATGTCGAGATCAATCCGGAGTATGCGACATGAACGGTGTGTTGGACACACTTCAATATGTGCAGCGTTTCGCGGGCCGCACGATCTTGGTCAAGCTCGGAGGTGCTGCACTACAGGATTCGCAGCTTGTTACAGAGCTTTGCGCGGATTTTGCGTTGATTCGAGCGGTGGGAGTGAAGCTAGTCCTGGTACATGGAGGAGGTCCTTCGATCAACGAGGAGCTCACTGCGCATGGGATCACCTGGGAGTTTGTCGAAGGCCAGCGTGTCACGACGCCCGAGATGATGGATGTCGTTGAGCAAGTGCTTTGCGGCGGCGTCAACCGGCGTATCGTCCGTACGCTTAACCACGCGGGCGTGGCGGCTGTCGGGATTTCTGGTGCTGACTCCCGCATGCTTCAATGCAAGCAAGCGGATCCCAAGCTTGGGCAAGTTGGCGCGATTGAGCGCGTGGATCCGACGATCATTCAAAAACTCCTGTCAGACGGGTACGTGCCTGTGATCGCGCCCGTGGGGTTTGGTCGCGGTGGAGAGGCTCTCAATGTCAATGCCGATTGGGCGGCGAGCCGGATTGCGCAGGCACTAGGGATCCAGAAGGTCATCTACCTTACGGATCAGAACGGGATCTTGAGTGCGGAGAAGCGCCTGCTTTCGGAGTTGGATGCGGGTGATCTAGAGCTGTTGATTGAGCAAGGTGTGGTTCAAGGCGGGATGCTAGCTAAAGCTCGCACCATGATCGATGCGCTCAAGAATGGCGTGGCTGATATCCACGTTCTGAATGCGCGGCGAGCTCATGCGCTGATCGAGGAGTTGTTTACCGATGCCGGTGTCGGCACGGTCTGTCGAGCGAGGTCGCGGTCTTATGTTTAGGCTAAAAACGAGGCACTTTTTAACAGGAGAAGAGCTCACTCGTGACGAGCTCATGGGGCTGATCGAGCTGGCTATTCAGTATCGCGCAGAAAGAGGACGCCAAGCAGATGCGAATGCGCTGAAAAATCAGACTTTGGCGATGCTCTTCGAAAAGCCCTCGCTAAGAACACGCTTTAGTTTTTCTGTGGCCATGCAGCAGTTAGGCGGCTCTGTGGTCGAGAGCCTGTCTTCGACGAGCAAGAAGGAAGAGCCAGAGGACGTGGCGCGCGTCCTTGGCGGATACGTGGACGGAATCATGCTCAGAACCCATGACCAGCGCGTGCTCGAGCGCATGGCCTCCCGCTCGCCTATACCTGTGATCAACGGGCTTTCGGATTCTCATCATCCGTGCCAGGCGCTTGCTGATCTTTCTGCGCTTCAACAGCGCTTTGGATCGCTCAAGGGCTTGCGTCTGCTCTATCTGGGCGACGGCAATAACGTTCTGCACAGTCTATTGCTCCTTGGCCCCCTTGCGGGAGTGCATGTGAGCTACTCCTGTCCCAAGGGTCACGAACCCAATGCCCTGATTGTCAAAAAAGCGCGGGCTCGTGCCAAAGAGGGAGGGGGGTCTGTCACGGCGTGTCCTGATCCGGTTCAGGCCGCCGTAGGAGTTCATGCGCTTTACACAGATGTGTGGACCAGCATGGGGTTTGAGTCTCCGCTTGGCGAAGATGTTGAGCGCGAACGCTTGTTTGAGCACTACCAGCTCAATGAGACGATTTACGCGAAAGCGGCGCCGGGAGCGGTGGTTATGCATTGCCTTCCCATGGTACGAGGCAAGGAAATCACCGATGGACTGGCTGATCACCCAAACTCTGTGATATTTCTGCAGAGCGAGTACCGCTTGCATGCGCAAAAAGCACTTTTGGTGGGACTCTTGGGCGGTCAGGCGACCGCGGAATAGGATGTTATGCCTCTCAAAGCAGAGAACTCGGGAGCTCCGACCCGCTTGATTGCCCTCCGTAAATTGCTCGAGAGCAGAGAAGCCGGCACGCAAGAGGAGCTTTGCGATGGTTTGGGCAAGCAAGGATTTGAGGTCACTCAGTCGACGGTCTCACGTGCGCTGCGAAAGTTAGGTGCCGTGAAAGCGATCGACGAATCCGGGAGGACCGTTTATAGGCTCCAAGAAGATGCGTTTGCTCCTCCTCCCGTGCAAACCGCCCTCAGCGATTTGATTCAAGACGTTCTCACCAATGATTCGATCATCGTGATTCGCACCTCGCCGGGGTCTGCTTCTTTAGTCGCGCGGCACCTGGATCACTATCGGCCGGGGAAGATTCTGGGCACGATCGCAGGCGATGACACGATCTTTGTTGCCCCGTCATCTATCAGGGCGATTCGTTCGACGATCGAAGCCATTAAGGAGAGCTTGCTCGGGTCCGAGTAGGCTGCAACTGCGCCATTTCCGCTCCTAAGCTGCATCCGCGTCATTTTCGGCGGGCGGTAGATCGTCTTGATCACCCAGGTCGGACTCGGGAGCCACGGCTGTAACGATTTCATGGAGCTCGGGATTGCCATCGTCCGCGTCGACCACTTTCTCGGTCTCGCACCATTCGGGTGCTTGCTCTGCGGCTTGCGAAGTAATCAACAGATCGGTCTTGAATTGGTCTGCAAAAGCGTGAATCCGCGATGCGACTTCGACGGCTTCACCTACAGCTGTGTACTCATAGCGGCCGCGGACTCCTACTTGGCCTGCGATCACGGAGCCGTAGTGCATGCCCATTCCAAGCTGAACGAGTGGGCGCTTGTTCTTTTTGAGGGCTGAGTTGAACGACTCTGCCGCGCCTCTGATCTTAAGGCAGGCCGCGATGGCCGACTCCGCATCTTTAGAAGAGTCAGCGAGCGGTACTCCCCAGTAGGCGATCACTGATCCGCCGTGAATGTGATCGACGATGCCCTGTCTCGATTCGATAGCATCAGAGACTGACTGATTATACTTGTTGAGCAGGCTCATGAACAGTTCTGGGTCTCCCTCTTTGGCAATCTGATCAATCCCATGCAAATGCGCATGGACGACCAGCGCGTTCATGCGCTCGCCCTTGAGATTGATTTCGCCTTTTTGCAGGCGGCTCTTAAGTTTTCTGCTCTTTAGTTTGGCGAAGCTAGCGTGGCCCTCTTCTCGGCGATCGAGGCCAGCGAAGATTCGCTGCAAGTCGCGAGAGAAGTCGCCGATCTCGTCAGTTGCTTTGCGATCCGGAAAGTTCACGTTGTACTTGCCGTCTTCGACCCGGTCCAGGGCATTGATGAGCCGCTTGAGGCGTGAGCCCAGGAGACTCCACGAAAGTAGCCAAGCAAATGTAGCCGCGAGCGCGCTGCACGCAAAGAGTATGATTCCGAGCTGGATCGCGAAGCTGCGCATTTTATCGGTGAGAAGCGTGCGAGGAACCTGGGTAACGAGGACGAGACCTCCGTAGCCGATTTTTTGAAAGCTTCCGTACTGAAGCGGCTTGCCCGGCAGCTCGGGATAGTCGAGGGTACCGTGTTTTGCTTGATTCGATTGGGCAAGGCGCAAGATCGGAAGGCCAGAGAGTTCCTCTCCGTGCACGAAGTGCTTGGCTTCGCTTTGATAAATCACTCTGTTTTGACGATCAAAGAGGGCCGAAAAGTGTAAGGAAGTAGCGTTGACGCTCGTTGATACGATAGCGTCCTGTCTCAGCTCGATGCTGATGACATCGGTAGTGGCTGCTCCTGCTTTATGCTGGAGAGATACTGCGACCCGCAAAGTCGGGGTGCCGTCTCGGAGCATGCCGTGGGTGACTTCTGCCGATGACTCAGTCACTAAATCGAGTTCAAGCGGATACTTTAGCTCAAGTTGCTCGAAGTCTGATTTTTTGATTGAAAGAGGATCGATAGCAGGGCGTGAGAGGCGTAGGGCTGTCTCCCATCCTGATGGGCTTTGATCAGATCTTTTAGATACGGTGATTGCCAGGATGTCGGCATCACGCGCCAAGGTCTCTTCGATGTATGTCTGTTCGGCAGGTTTTTCGACGACAGCCCTTGCCAATAACCTTGCTCGCGCTTCAGCGTGCAACAGGCCGTCGCGAATGCGGGCGCTCAGCTGCGTGGATGTTTCTTTGGCCTCGCCTCTCAGAACCTCAGCAAATTGGGTCGTCATCAGATGAAAAGAGGCTGCGCCGATGGCCATCGTCGCCACCGCTGTCACCCCGCTAACGAAGACGGCCATTTTTTTGCCAAGGGATAGGGCCATGCGCCTCAATTCTTGACGATACTCAGGCTTTGAGTAGTGACCTTTCCATCTCGATAATGAAACTCAAGATGGATCGGGTTGGTCCCTGCATTGAGCGGGATGTAATCGGTGGAGTATTTGTTGGAGTTCGAATCCGTGAAAACCGTTGCGGCAAACTTATTTGCCCCATTGGTGATCTGGGCTTTGAGGAGCTTGGATGCATCTTTTGCGGTCGGGCTGCAAAATGTTCCTGCGAGGCGGACTTTTGACGCTCGCGTTTGATCCGCGTTCGTGTCGCAACGCACTTCAATGTTAGCAAAGGCCTGGGTGAGCGAAGCCGGCGAGCGACCTTCTGAAATCGGGTTGGCTGCCATTGGTGTCAATGCTGCCGGATTGAACGCGCGGGTGTCGAAGAAAAGGTTGTAGAGCGAGTTGCAGCAGATCAGCGCAACTACCGAAAATAGAGCGACTTCAACGGGATTTGCCTTGAATCTCTTGAGCGTCGACGGTGTAGGTGGGACAGGATGTTGAGACATACTCTTGTCTTTTCGGTAAAAAGTGAAAATGCTTGAGTGTCTTCGAAGGGTTGAGTGTGTCTCTCGCGACAGCTCGAGACGCTTTAACGCAGTGGACTTGCTTGATCTCGATTGATTATCTCGAAGTCCTTCCCCACAAGTGCTTTTGGGTTTGCTAGGATTGTGATTAGCCATGGATATTTTAGGTCAATCCGCGCTCTTGGTGGGGGTCACCTGTTTCGCGCTGGGTTTTTCGACCCTCGCTAGAAACGTCAAGAACAAGCTCTATATCGCGTTTGCGGTGCTTACGACCTTGATCTCGCTTTGGGCATTGTTCTTTTTTCTAGAAAAAGTATGGCCAGACGGATCGTTTTACCGGGGGCACCTCCTGTTTGGGGTTTGGCTCGGCCCCGCAGCGCTGGTTTTTATCCGAGTCATGGTGCGCGCGACCGACGGAATGAGTCGGCGGTTGCTCGAGTTTTCGGTTCTGCTCGGTCTGGTTTTGACGGCTTGCTTGGGGTTTCGTTTTGAAACAATGCCCGGCGTACGCCAGGCGATGTACTTCGCGCCGACTCTCGTCGTCTTGCAAATTCTACAGTTGATGTGGATAGATCGGTCTCTGCGCCGGGGTTTCAAGCGCCCTGTGCAGAGAATCAAGCGCTTGCCGATGGTAGGCCTTGGGAGGCGCAATCTCATCTATCTGGGTGGACTTTTCGCGCTAGGTCTTTCGGTCATGGACCATGTGCCCTGGATGGGTGTCGTGGTGCCTTCGTTTGGAAATATCTTGCTGATCAGCTATGTGTTCTTCATCAGTCAGGCAATTTCGCATCAACGGCTCCTCAATTTTGGCGCGTTGCTCTCGCGAGTCCTGGTTCTCATCGCCGTCGCTTTGACTTTGACGGTCGTTTACTCGCTTCTTGTGTCGTGGATCCAGGACAGCCCGGGTCTTTTCTTTTTGAACTCATTTATCGCGTCTTTCTTAATCTTGACTTTGCTGGATCCGCTAAGGGCAATGGTTCGATATTTTACTCAAAGATTGCTTACTCAAAAGCATCGCCGTCTGGAGCAGACCTTGCGCGAGGCTCAGCAAAAGCTAGCTGGAGTTCTCGATCCAGGGACGTTGTTTCAGTCAGTGCTCTTGACCACTGAGCAAACACTTCAGCCGGAGTGGGCGGCGCTTTTTATCCTGCGCAGCGATGAGACCAAGTTTAGGCGCGTGCGTACCGTCGGAGTCGAAGCGGTGCCCCCTTCAGGGCGCGGGCCGCACCTTCGAGAGATTTTAGCGGATCATCCGATGCTTCAGTATTGCGAGGATCTCCGGCGCAAAGGCGAGCTTCCCGTGCTGCTCGATCAAGTGCTTGAGAATGAGATCGATCGTTCGACGAGCCGCGCGCATCGAGAGCATCTTTTGGCGCTCATCCAGGGAGTGAAGGCTCTTGGGGCAAATCTACTGATTCCTCTATATGATAGCGGCAGAATCCTGGGCTTCGTGACTCTTTACGCTCCACAGCCCCCTGAGCCGTGGGGCCATAACTGGGGATTGCTCACGATCATCTATCCGTATTTTGAGCAAGTCGCGCAGACGATGCGGAGTCTCGAAGTCTATGTGAGGCAGAGAGAGAAAGAGCGTCTCGCGACGCTTGGTGAGATGTCGGCTGGCCTTGCGCACGAGATTCGCAATCCGCTGGGCGCCATCAAGGGCGCAGCGCAATTCTTGGATCCTGGCGTGGATCGGCCAGAGAGCAAGTTTCTCAAGATCATCATCGAAGAAGTGGATCGCCTCAATCGTGTCGTGACGCAGTTTCTGGATTATTCCAAACCGCCTAAGCTGGAGTTTCAATCGATCAATGTTTCGGAGCTCGTCTCGCGCGTGGTGGATACTATGAGGGCTTCGTTGCCAAAGGAGGGCGTTGTTCTATTGTTTTCTTCAGCAGCAAGCGCGACGCGCCCGATTCATGCCCTAGGGGCTCCTGAGCAGCTGCAACAGGTCCTGATCAATCTCATACAGAACGGTATCAAAGCGCTTGAGTCCAAGGCGGGGGGCGGTGAACGCACGATCTGGGTGGGTGTCGACATTGAGGGTCAGGGCAAGAGTGCTGAGGCAGTGATCTCGGTTGAGGACAACGGGACGGGGATCAAGAAAGAGCATCTCGACAAGCTCTTTATCCCGTTTTTTACGACCTCGCCGAGCGGTACAGGCTTGGGACTGTCAATATCGCAGAAGATCATCGAGGCCCATCAAGGACGTATTGATGTACAGACCGAGGAGGGGCGTTTTACCCGGTTTTCGGTGATCTTGCCGGCAATTGAGGGGTAGCGCCTCGTTCGATCCCCATGCTAAAACGAGTTTGTGGCAACTCAGAAAACTCAAGGCCGTGTCCTAGTCGTCGATGATGAGAAGAACATCACATTCGTTATTGAGGCGATGTTGGATAAGAACGGCTACGAGGCGCAGGTGTTTAACGATAGCGCGGCGGCGATCCGTGGCATCGATGACTCCGTCGAAGCAGAGGATCTTGATGCGGTGGTTACGGACCTTTATATGCCTGGGCCGGGCGGTATGGATGTCTTAGAACATTGCAAAAAGAATCATCCTCGGCTTCCTGTCGTGATCATCACGGCCTACGGAACGGTCGAAGCTGCCGTTTCAGCTTTGAAGCGCGGGGCGTTTGATTTTATCACCAAACCTTTTGATCAAACCGATCTATTGAGCGTGGTTCAAAAAGCGGTGGCCACGCATAAGCAGCGCCAGAAAGAACCGATTCTTCTCGCACAGGAGCAGCAGGCGTCAGACGTCGCTAGTAAACCGGCAGTCTTGATCTCCTCGATCGTGGGCGCGAGCTCTCAAATGCAGGATATATTCAAGATCAT
>CAZGCK010000057.1:13187-22552 GCA_964524175.1 uncultured Bacteriovoracaceae bacterium
CTCACCCTCGACCGTCATGGTGCATGGAGAGAGTGGGACTGGCAAAGAGCTGGTCGCCTTCGAAATTCACCGCCACTCGCCTCGGGCTCAAAAGCCCTTTATTAAGATCAATTGCGCCGCGATCCCGGCTACGCTGATCGAAAGCGAGCTCTTTGGTCATGAACGAGGCGCCTTTACAGGGGCGGTAGCGGCAAAGCCTGGGCGCTTTGAGCTTGCGCATGAGGGTACGCTTTTTTTGGACGAAGTAGCTGATATGCCGCTGGAGATGCAGGTTAAGCTCTTGCGTGTCTTGCAAGAGCAAGAGTTTGAGCGCGTGGGAGGCGTGTCCACCATTCGGGTGGACGTGCGCATTATCACTGCGACTAACAAGAACCTCGAGGAAGAAGTCAAGGCAGGCCGGTTTCGCGAGGATTTATTCTATAGGCTCAATGTAGTTCCAATTCATATACCCGCCTTGAGGGATCGGCGTGAGGATATCGATCCGCTTGTAAGGTCTTTTTTGCAGCAGTTCAACGAGAAGCTTCGCAAAGGGATTGCTCCCATCACAGGGATCACTCCTGAGACGATGCTCGCTCTGAGATCGTATTCGTGGCCGGGCAATATCCGTCAGCTGGAGAACGTCCTGGAGCGAATGGTCCTCATGGCTGATGGCCCAATTCTCTCGGCTCGTGATTTGCCCGATGAAGTAGCGACTGCGACGGGTACCTTTCCGAAACTTCCAGTCGAGGGCGAAGTCGTGGATGGCAGCGGCCATGTGAGCTTCAAAGAGCTCGTGAAGAAGCAGACTCAGTCCGTTGAGCGTGATTTGATTGAGAAGGCGCTCGAGGAGTCAGGGGGCAACGTGACTCGCGCGGCAGTGGCGCTGGGGTTGTCACGCAAGGGCCTACAGCTAAAGATCAAAGAGCTTGGATTGAAGAAAAATCTAGGAGATTAGCGCTGGCCGAAGTCTTTTCGTGTCATGAGCAGCGGCACCGCAACCATCAAGATCGGAAACACATTGAAGATTGCGTTCGGCCACACGCCATATCGCAGAGACGCAAGGGTATCTGGTATGCACCAAATCAGAAGCGCAAGAGCTAGGCATTGCCAGGCCCACTTCTCTTTCGCTTTGAAGGGTATTGCGACGATGTACGCTTGCGCCAGCGCAGAGCCTGAGATCGTCCCTCCCAGGACCGCGAAGATCCATCGAATCAAGGTTTCAGTGTTTGCCGGTGGCTCGCCCTGCTGCCAAAGCGCCTGGCAGACGTTTTCGAAATAGAAAGGCACCACTTTAGGTCCGAACCCTGCGATCGCAAGGCCTAGGATCACTTCAAAGCCCTTGACCGCTAGCAAGAGCTTGCGCCACCACTCAAATCGGTTGGGCATCTATTTGTCCCCTTTGCTGAGTACCCAGCGAATCAGTGCCGAGGATCCCCAGCTCGCGTTGGCGAGCGCAATACAATTTATTTTGCGAAGTTCTTCTCGTTGCTCCACTAAATCAGGCCTTACTGCGAGGTCTGCATAGTCGGGTTCGCCGCCCTTTACGCCGCCTTCAGCAGAGATGTCGACACCTCGCTGTTTTAACGCAGATCCAAAGAGGCGATAAGTGGCTGCTCCCAAGATGGGGCTCAGGCTGACCGAAGCTTTTGCAACTCGCAAGGCCAGTGTCTTAGGATCTTTGAGCGCTTCTTCTCGATAGGCGTCTTCTTTGAGCAAAGAGTGATGGATAGGTTGCGCGAGGCAGTCACCGAATGTCGAGTTCTCCTCGCGCAAACGAGACAAGGTGTAGCCTTCGAGCGCTACATGGTAATTTGTGACTGAGCGGATGGACTCCCGTACCGTGTCTTGTATGGCTTGCTTGGGAGGCCAAGACCAAAGCATATGCCACGGCACCATGGACGTATCCGGAACGAGTGTCGCATGAAAAGGTTGCGCCAGATCTTGGACATAGTGAAGCGCCCAGCCTAGGACACGATACCCCCATGCGGCGGTTTTTTGGTCGCTCAGCAGCTGGCGAGCTTTGATCGCCAAGATGGCTACGCGATCTGGCGCAGCACCGTAGGGATGAGAAGGCACTTGAAACGTGCTGATCGGGTGCCAAAGCTGCCATCCACCGTAATAGACGTGTCTCAGTCCGCGTCCGCCCGGGTTTTTCTCAATCCACGCGTCTTGAGAGGGGTCCTTCGGTGGTGGCGGAAGATTGTCGTCGATCCCTGGGTCGACGTCAGGCTCGTCAGTCGCAGATCCGAGCAAGACTTCCTGACCTGTGATCATCACTTCCCTGCGTTGGTCATGGGGCAAGCAGAGACTTGAGGGTGAGAGAGCTTTGACTTTTCCTGCGGTATTGAGTGTCAGCTCATAGGCCAATTGCTGATAGAGTGTTTGATCTTCGAGGCCGCAGGGGGCGGGGTGAGGGCGTGCGAGGGCCAGCGAGATCTCGGGCGACAGTCCCTTCAGGATTTCCGGCATCAGCGATGAGTGCGTGCGCCATGCCCACGCGGATTGCCCGGTAATGCTGAGTCCAGCGACGAATAGGATCGCGGCCTTCACGAGCGTTACGGAAATAGCCCGCGCAAGAGCATCGCGCGATTGAGTCGCTCCACTCCTGCGATCAGAGCGGCCGTCTTCATCCCGCATTGATAGCGAGACTGAACGTCGACCACTTTCTTGAACGCAGCTGCCATGACTTCAGCGAGCTTGGCGTTGACTTCGTTTTCGCTCCAGAAAAAATTCTGGATGCCCTGAACCCATTCAAAGTAGGACACGATCACGCCGCCGGCGTTGCAGAGAACGTCGGGAATGATGAACGCGCCGCGCTCCTCGAGCTCTTTGAGCGCGTCCGAGGTGATCGGGCCGTTAGCGCCTTCAGCGATGATCTTCGCCTTGATGCGACCTACGTTGGCTTTGGTGATTACGCCGTCGATTGCAGCTGGAATGAGCACGTCAACAGGGAGTGCGAGCAAGTCCTCATTGGAGATCGGCTCGGCTTCTGGATAGCCCACTACTTTGCGATGAACATTGAAGTACTTCATCACTTCAGGAATGTTCAGGCCGTTCTTGTTGTAGATCCCGCCGTAAGCATCGCTCACTGCGACGACTTTCGTGCCAAGGTGGAAGATCTCAAGCGCGGCGACGTTGCCGACCTTACCGAAGCCGTGGACGGCGACTGTTGTGGTGCCATCGATTTTTGGAGCGGCTTGTCCGATATGCGCCAGATGCTTGGCGGCGTGTTGAATCGTGTAGACTACGCCGCGGCCCGTGCTTTCAGCGCGACCCAGAGATCCGCCGATCTCGATCGGCTTTCCAGTCACTACGCCTGGAATCGCAAAGCCGCGTTCTTGCGAGAAGGTGTCCATCATCCAGGCCATGTGTTGGGCGTCGGTGCCGACGTCAGGAGCTGGGATATCCTTGTCAGGACCGATGATCATATTGATTTCGGTCGTATAGCGACGTGTGAGTGCCTGAGCTTCTTGACGAGATAGTTTGTTGGGATCGACGCGAATGCCGCCCTTCGCGCCCCCGAGGGGGAGGCCCACAAGCGAGCATTTGAACGTCATGAGCATCGCAAGTCCCGCGACTTCAGAGAGGTTGACGTCTTGGTGGAAGCGAATGCCGCCTTTGCCGGGTCCAAGGGTCATATTGTGCTGAACGCGATATCCTTCGAAAACCCGAATGCTGCCATCATCCAGACGGATGGGCACGCTCACGATTAAAGCGCGCTTGGGTACTTTGAGGCGCTCGGCAATATTTGGGTCCAAGCGCATGGTGTCAGCAGCTTCTTGAAGTTGAATCACTGAGTTGCGGTACAGGTCGCTCGTATCCCAGAGGTGCGAGCCTAAGCTTCCATGTGGATCCATGCGAGATTTCCCCTTTTGGGGGTTAAGCTACTCAGCTTTTTGCTGTGAAGCAAGGGTTGTCAGTGTGTAGAATTGCTGAAGTATGGGTGATTCTAAGAAGATTCGTGTCGCGGTGCTTTATGGTGGAAGATCAGGAGAGCACGAGGTCTCGCTTCAATCGGCGGCCTCTGTCATTCGCAATCTGGATCCTCAGCGCTTTGAAATCGTTCCGGTTGCTATCGATAAGCAGGGACGTTGGCATCTGGGGAGCCTTGCGTTAATTCAGGGCGCCACCAAATCTTTGCCAGCTTTTAAGGAGTCTCCTTCGGTTGTGTTGCCACCTAATCCTCCGCTCGCTGCAGGTGGAACCGCGTTGGTCTCCTTGGGCGGCGGGACGAATGCATCCGAGAGAGTCGTCGTCGTTTTTCCTGTGATGCACGGAACGTTCTGTGAGGATGGGACAATTCAAGGATTGTTTGAGCTAGCGGACGTTCCTTACGTCGGATGCGGGGTTCTCGCCTCCGCAGTCGGCATGGACAAAGAAGTCGCTAAGCGACTGGTGCGCGAAGCAGGTATTCCGATTGTGCCATTCATTTCTTTTAAAAGTGAGGTTTGGAAACGCGATCGAACTGGAGCGGCAGCGCGCGTGCAAAAGGAGCTCGGATTTCCTTGTTTCGTAAAGCCTGCGAATGCGGGTTCGAGCGTGGGTGTGCATAAAGTGAAGGCTGCGCACCTACTCGACGCTGCGCTCGAAGACGCTTTTCTCTACGACACCAAGGTGCTCGTCGAGAAGGCGATCTCCGCGCGTGAGATCGAGCTCTCGGCGCTTGAGAATCCTGATTCAGGGTTGCCTCCCCTGATCAGCGTGCCGGGCGAAGTCGTGCCGACGCATGAGTTTTATTCTTACGAGTCCAAGTACCTCGATGAGAACGGCGCGCACCTGCATATCCCGGCCAAGATCTCGGCGGATCAGGTGGTGGCTGCACAAAAAATCGCCGCCGCTGCGTTCGGCGCGCTCGAGTGCGAAGGCATGGCTCGCGTGGATCTATTTCTCGATAAGGACAACGGGCAGTTCTACTTCAACGAAGTGAATACGATCCCGGGCTTCACTTCAATCAGTATGTACCCCAAGATGTGGGAGGCCTCGGGCATCTCGTATCAAGAGCTGCTGGGGCGACTCGTGGATTTAGCGATTGCGCGACACGCAAGACGTAAGACGTTGGTGCGTGATTTTAAAATCTAACCTGCCGGTGCGCTTTTTGGTTTTGCGCCGTTGGCAGGAGAGGTGGTCTTGGATGGCTGGCTCACTTTTGAGCTGCTTTTTTCGCCTTTTAAGATGACCGCGATGGGACGCTTCTCGTCTTTTTCGAAGGCTCCCTTGGAATACGTCAGCTTCACGAGCATTTTCTCGGTTTTGGTAACCTGCGCGTCGATGAGGATCGTGAGTCGATCACCCATGAGTTCGACCTGGCCTTTCATCACCTGCTTATCCTGGGCATCGTGGCGGGTATAGTGCCCGGGCTTTTCCTCGAACATGCTGAGGATTGCGGCCCTCAGGGGCATGCCACCCGTTTCGCTCTCAGAGTTGAGCAGCCAAGTCCATTCACCGTTGCTTCGTACATAGTTCCAATAAAACCTTTGGTCGTTGAAGGTCACGGAGTACTCGTTCGCGTTAATCGAAAGAGGTAAAAAAATTTCCGGGGCGAGTTGCAAGAACTTGCCTGGGGCCATGCCTCGAACTTCAGAAATGCCGTACTCGACAGGGTCTTCTCGCTTGGGGGATCCTGCGTTCACGATCGTGTGGCGGAATCCGCCCTTAACGATAGCGCCATCTTTGAGGGTGCTCACGAACGTGTGCACTTCTTTGAGGCGATAGGTGCCCAATGGAAGATCTGAAAGCGAGATTGCTGCCGCGCCTTGTTCTGGCGGTGTGATGATCTCAAGCTGCTGGATAGGAAGTTTTTGAGCGACAGCAGTATTCGCAGCGAGCGAAAATGCGCTGATGCTGACGAGAAATGAAATCTTAGTTTTCATTGAAAGCCACCCCATATCTGAATCACCCCAGAAACTGTTTATCGAATGAATTGACTCATCGCAATAAAATAACGGCAAGCTTGGTGTTGATCTAAATAGCGCCATGCGTTATGACTTTAATATTATGATGTATTATAGATCTTTAGCGCTGTCTTTATTGACTTGCACCGTGTTGTTTGGATGCTCGAAACCTCCAAAAGGCGAGCCGGTTCCGGTTGGAGAGCAGCGAGCATTGCTTACCGATTACAATGATCTGGTTCGCGACTACAATGCGCAGACCAAGCGCAATACCGAAAGCGATTCGACGATCTTCGATGTTACAACCCAACTCAACAGCCTGGATGGCCAGCTGTCTCAGCTCAACTCTGCTATCGAGAGTGCTTACCAGAGTCTTCGTTCTAAGCAGTGCGCACAGGCAAGTTCAACGATCGAAGGTGGCGCCAAGGTCAAGCTCGAAGCCCTTCTTGTTACCTGCAATGATCTCATGCAGGACACCTTGGCTAAAGCCTTGAAAAGGATTTCGAACGACACAAGCTCGTACAAGGAAGAGGGGCGTGACAAGATCGCACGCCTCGCCCGTAATCTCAAAGATCAGACTCAGCGGGGGTTACCCGGCCTCAAGTCGTTGGCAACCACTTCGGTAGAAGAGTTGATTGGGCGTTATCACCTGGAGTGCGAGGAGCTTGCCAGACCACGAGCAGTGAGTGGGGCCCCTTTGCCTGCTCCTGCGGTTCCTGACGGCAGCGTAGTGACCGTCGGCCGTAGTGGTGCGCGAGAGGTCATCTCGCGCGACGCTTTGAGGGAGCGCTACAGAGGCCTTTATGCTGAGAGCGCGTTCAATCACTTTTCTGAGATCGCTTCGGGCACCGGTGGGTTCATAGGTTTTTCGCCTACGGCGGAGTTGTTCTCGAATACCGTTGAAGCAGTACTCGATAGTATCCTGAGTCGAGCCGGGCGAGAGACTGATGTGGCGATTGTGTTGGATACCACTGCGTCGATGAGCGATGACATTGGTAACGTCAAACACAACATGAAAAGGCTGCTCACAAAACTCAAAGAGCACGCCCCGGCTATTGGGCTGCGCCTGAGTCTCCTGCTGTACCGCGATCATGGGGACCAATACGTGACCCAGATTTCTCATAATTTTTCAGACGACATCGATGGCATTCATCAGGCGATTCAAAAAGTAAGTGTTTCAGGCGGCGGAGATTTGCCTGAGGCCGTACTCGATGCGCTGGTAGACGCCAAAGACCTGCTTTCTTGGAGGTCTGAGGCAACCCGTAGTATCGTGCTCATCGGAGATGCGCCGGGGCACCCCAAGAGTCTCAAGGGCATCTCCACCGCCACAGTGCTTGATAGTTACAAGGAAGTGGGAGTAGGCATCGTGGTCTATCCGATCGTCGTGAGTCGCTGAAACGGTCGCTGCCTTTGCCAGCTTTCCGGCATGCGCTGCAATCCCTCGATCACCCCAGGCTTTCCCACGGCAAGACTTCGATACCCCTGATTCGCTGGGGTACGGTCGTGCCGCACAGGAAATAGTTACTGCCTTTCTTGGTTCCAAATTTTTTCCGAGTTGTCTCGAGTATCAATAGCTCCCGCTCGTCGACTTTTTCTAGGCTATCGAGTTTGAGCAAGGACACCGCGCCATCAAGCTCCCATACTCCGTGAATCACGCTGCCTTTGGGAGATCGGTAATAGGAAAACTGAACGGACCCTTCCAAGCTCAAGTAGCTCTGCTTAGCAAGCTGCTCGAGGTAGAAGGCGGTCTCCAGGGACTTTTCGAAGGAGCCTGGCGAGAGTGCTTTTGCCGGATTGCCGCACGCCTTGGATCGCGACGACTGGAGAGTACCGCAGTTTTTTTAGGAGTGGCTCGGAGGCATACCGAAGTCTGAGGTGGAGCATGGTTTATTATACCCTGTCAATTATAGGGGTGCAATGTATGGAATCGGCAGGGTTGATAGACAGGTCCTTTACACGGGCACAGCTCCCTGAGTCGCAAATAGTTCGCTTTTCGTGAGCAAGGAGTGGGCTACGATACCCCAACTTTAGCGCCACCCGGCTCAACCGGCTCCTCAGGTGGCGGCTCCCGGCCCGCATTGGGGTCGATGATATCGATGAAGCCGCATTCTTTCTTCGGGCACTTGTGCATCAGTCCCGCGCGCTTTGTGATCTTCTCGGTCAGCAGGGGGAACTTGCACTGCGGACATGGCTTTTGCAGGGGCTTATCCCAGAGCGCGAAGTTACATGCCGGCCATTTATTGCAGCTATAAAACACGCGGCGATAGCGTGATTGCTTCTGGCACATCTCCCCGTCGGCGCACACCGGGCAGTGGATTCCCATCGTGATTGCAGCTGTATACTTGCAGTTGGGATAGTCGCTGCAGGCCAAGAACTTGCCGAACTTGCCGCCCTTGATGACCATGGGGTTCTGGCACTTCTCGCACTTCTTATCCGTGAACTCTTTAGGGATGATGATGATATTGCCCGCATCATCCTTCTTGAAGTCCTGCGTGTTCTTGCACTCTGGGTAATTCGAGCACGCCAAGAACGAGCCGAGCTTGCCCCATTTGATCACCATCGTGTGCTGGCACTTCTCGCACTTGATGTTGGTCGGGACTTCCTGGCGCTTGACGTTCTTCATCTGCTCTTTGGCGATCTCGAGCGTCTTCTCAAACGGCTTCCAGAATTTTCCGAGCGTCTTCTTCCAGTCTGCTTTGCCTTCTTCGATCTGGTCGAGCTGGTCTTCCATTCCAGCTGTGAACTCGTTATTCAAGATGTCTGGAAACGATGCCACGAGGAGTTCGGTCACCACGGTGCCGAGCTCGCTCGGAAAGTAGCGTCCGCCATCGCGCTTCTCGACGTACTCTCGGTCTTGCAGGTTTGAAAGAATCGTCGCGTAAGTCGAAGGACGGCCGATGCCCTTGTCTTCGAGTTCGCGAATGAGTGATGCATCGGTGAAGCGAGGAGGGGGTTGTGTAAAGTGCTGTAGTGGCGTCGCGGTCTTGAGAGAGACCTTGTCGCCTTCTTTGAGCTCAGGGAGTTTTAGGGCTCGCTCGTCCTCGTCGGCACCTACCGCGGCTCCTTTGGTGGCAGCTTTATCTTCTTCGGCGCTCTCGGTGTAGACAGCGGTGAAGCCCGGAACTTTAAGCACCGACCCCGTCGCGCGACAGAGCTGCTCGCGGCCCGACTTGTCCTTCGCCGCGATGTCGATCCCTGTTTGGTCGTACACGGCGGGGATCATCTGGCTTGCGACAAAGCGATTCCAGATGAGCTGATAGCGCCTAAATTCATCGCGCTCCAGTAACGGCTGCACTTTCTCAGGCGTGAACTCAAGCGAAGCTGGACGGATCGCCTCGTGCGCATCCTGCGCGCTCTTCTTGGATTTGTAGACGTTCGGTTCGGCGGGTAGGTGATCTTTGCCAAATTTCTCGACAATGAACTCTCGCACCGCCTGAAGGGCGGCTGGCTCGGTTCTCACTGAGTCCGTACGCATGTAGGTGATGAGGCCATGAGTGC
>CAZGCK010000057.1:22562-25288 GCA_964524175.1 uncultured Bacteriovoracaceae bacterium
GTCAAAGCCCATCTCGCCCAGGTCTTTACCTTCGTAAAGATGTTGAGCCAGCGTCATCGTTTTCTTGGCGCTAAATCCTAGCTTTCGAGCAGCCTCTTGCTGCATCCGACTTGTGATGAAAGGGGCGATAGGCTTACGAGAGCGCTCTTTCTGCTCAATCGAGGTGATCTTCCATTCCGCACCCTTGAGGCCCGTAAGGAGTGCATCTATCGCCGCTTTATTGGGAAGTTCAGGCTCCTTCCCATCAGTCTTAAATAGCGAGGCTTCAAAATCGATTCCGTCTTTCGTAAAGGTATTGTCGAGGGTCCAGTATTCTTCCGGCTTAAACGCCTTGATGTCGGCTTCGCGGTCCACGATCAAGCGCAAGGCCACGGATTGTACGCGGCCCGCGGAGATCCCGCGTTTGACCTTGTCCCAAAGTAGCGGGCTGATCTTGTAACCCACCAGTCGATCCAAAATGCGGCGGGCTTGTTGAGCGTTGAACTTGTCTTCGTTGAGCGTCTGAGGCTGCGCCATCGCTTCGAGGATAGCGGGTTTGGTGATCGAGTTAAAAAGTACGCGGTGAACCTTCTTGCCGCGCGCTTTGAGCTCTTCATTGATATGCCACGCGATGGCTTCGCCTTCGCGGTCCGGGTCAGTCGCAAGATAGAGAGTGGGGACGTCTTTTGAGAACTTCTTGAGTTCTTCGATGATCTTCACCTTGGCAGGAATCACCTGATAGTCAGGGTCGAAGCCCTTCTTAGGGTCAACGCCTAGCTTGCTCTTGGGCAGATCCTTGATATGGCCGACGCTCGCCTTTACGATGTATTCGCGGCCCAGGTACTTCTGAATCGTCTTCGCTTTGGAAGGGGACTCGACGATGACGAGTGCTTTTTTTGATTTAGCCATGAGATAAGGAGGCCCTCCAGGGCTCCTTACATTTAGTCGGAGTTGTTTAGTTTGATCAAGCCCGGAGAACGAGAGCGTGTCAAAACTCCGTTCCTATCCTCTAAAAATCCATGACTTAACGCAGATTGTAGAGCGGTAAAAAGCCGTTGAGGTGTCCACTCTTTGGCAAATCCCCACTCTAAAAGGTCCTCTGTCTGCAGACCGCCTCGTTGATAGGTCTGTTTTTCGACTTCATGCGCTAATTCGTCTGCGTCAGTTGAAGGCGGATCGAAATCAAACGAAAGGGTTTCTTTGGGGGCTTTGCGCTGCACCTCTTTTTCTGGCGAAAAGGTCGCGTATTCAATCCACGCTTGGGCTAGATCCCCGGGGCCGTAGAAGCCGACCGCTTTTCCGCCCTCGAGAAGTTTTTCGGTCCCGGCAAAAGAAGGGTCTCCTGGAAAGCAGGGTGTGGCTAAGCAGGTCTTCTCCATCTCTCTCGCCCATGCTGCGGTGTTGAGAGCTCCGGATCGAAATCCTGCTTCGACCACCCAGGTAGCGCGAGCCCAACCTGCGATGATCCGATTTCGCATGATAAAAGAATAGGGCGCAAGCTTCTGGTTTGGGCCCATCTCTGAAACTAGAAGGCCGCCCGCGTCCAAAATTTGACGGGCCAGATCTGAATTTGAAGGAGGGTAGATTTCTTGAAGCGGGCCTCCCAAAATAGCGATGGTCGGAACGCCTGCTCGAAGTGCTTCTTCGTGCGCGGCTGCATCGACCCCGTGTGCAAGACCCGAAATCACGATGATGCCTCGACCTCTGAACCAGGGGATTCGAGCTTTGAGAAGCTGCAGAGATCTGTTTTGGGGTCTTCGCGTGCCGACAACGGCAAATCCACGTTCGGGTAAGTACTCTAGCAGCTTTAGTGCGGACTGCGTCCCTTGGATGTAAAGCGAAATGGGCGCGCGGCGAATCATCCACAATGCTTCGGGGAGTTTCTCGCGATGTTCGAGTCGATGGAAGTGGTGGATGGGGTAGGGAAAGGGGCTAGCGTCGATTGAATGCTTTTGCATGAAGGCCCCATTGCAGAACTTGGACCTAGTTCGAAGGGCTAAATGCCCTGATCAGCGCCAAGATCCGGCCCGAGAGCGCGGTTTTCGGACTGTCCAATTTTTTGTGCCGATGAGATGATCGAGGCATGCGCAAACGCATTGGGGAGTTTCTGGCCGATAAGGGTATGTTGACTGTGGCGCAGGTCCAGGAAATCTTGAACTACAGCCAAAAAACAGGACTTCGCTTTGGTGATGCTGCCGTCGAGATGGGTATTCTTACGCGCGAGAGGTTGATTCAGGTTTTTGGCCCCAGCTTTGGCGTGGATTTCTTCCATCTGGACCCCCTTTATTTTCCTAAGATCACTCAGGATCTCATGCCGGTCGATTTATTGGTCAGATATGGCGCTCTGCCATTGGGCTTTAAGACGGAGCATAGGTTTTTTAAATCGCGAAAGCTGCTCAACCTCGGTCTGCTCGATCCTTCGCGCGCTGAAGCGGTCGAAGAGGTGATGAAGGCAGCTACGGCGCGGTACGGAGCGAGCACGATCCATGGAGTTAAAGTGTTTTTGATTCTCGCCGATCAGTTTTTGACGGTTCTGAAGCACTCGTATGGACTCGAGAACAAACAGTTGCTCGCAAGACCAGAGAGCGACTTGGACGACACTCTGACGCTTTATCTAGAGAATGTGAATTAAGGCGACTCGCTCCGGGCGAGTCGGAGAGCCCTGCATCAAAGTGACCGATCCGAGGCAGTTTTGAGCCCGGGGCGCAGCCTTTAGGGTCAGACCGGATCTGTTATCTGAGCAGATT
>CAZGCK010000058.1:0-25244 GCA_964524175.1 uncultured Bacteriovoracaceae bacterium
CCCCTTAAACTTCGCGTTTTGCGCATTCTACGGGGACTCAGACAACCCGCTGCTTGACCAGGCAGAACACGACTTCAGAGAGAGCATCGCGCTCAACACATTTCGCCTGTTCCCCTCTCCACCCATCTCCCGTGTCCACCCATCTCCCTCTCCACCCATCTCCCGTGTCCACCTATCTCCCGTGTCCACCCACCTCCCTGAGCCAGGTCAGAATGCGCAAGATGTGCAATCTGGATGAAGTCAGACCCACTGAGCCCCCTTAAACTTCGCGTTTTGCGCATTCTACGGGGACTCAGACAACCCGCTGCTTCACCAGGCAGAACACGACTTCAGAGTGAGCATCGCGCTCAACACATTTCGAAATGAGCCGATATCCGCCAACAACCGATCAAGAGATCTTTGACCATCTCAACCTATCGATCGTGATCTAGCGCAACAATATTAAGTGGCCCAGCTGATCCCCGAAATGTTAACTCATCTCCATGTACGCCTCCCAGATCCACACAACTCCCCTCACCCAAGACGCCTATCGCAGCTACGGCGCCGTCATCGCGGCGCGATCGGATATCACTCCGTCGAGCGCCAACATGGGAACTGCTCAGCGGTTTAATCGCGTGGGTAAGCTCGAAAACCTGAGACAGAACGCAACACCTAATGTCTGCGTGTTCAGAAGCTCACCCTTCAAGGGTGATCCGTTTGAGATCAAGCTTTTAGAAAAGCATCCTCATTCGACACAAGCATTTGTGCCCATGAACTGCTCCAAGCGCTATTTAGTCGTGGTTTGCAATGGCCTGGCAAAAACGGATGAGCCCGACTTAAATACACTAAGAGCGTTTATTGCGAGCCCTAACCAAGGGATCACTTACCTACCAGGCGTGTGGCATCACCCCCTGATCGCCTTGGATGAAGTGACTGACTTTGCGTGCGTAGTCTGGGAGGACGACACCGCGGGCGATTGCGTGATCAAGAAACTCGTGCGACCCATAGAGGTTCTGCTGAGTTAGATGGCGGTCCATGTTCCTTTTTGGGTGGCTCTTCAGTTGATCTCTGCCGCAGCGGCGCTGGACCAGGTTGAACCCGAATAGTAGCGAAACCTTCAGAAGCTTATAGCACTCGCCCGAAACCTGCAATGAAGCAAAAACCCCAGTTAATCCCACCTGACTAGGTTGAAAGTAGTTCCATCTAAAACGCGGCTGCCAAAGACCCTACCGCCAGTCTTCGTCAAGCAGCTCGACTTTTCTAGGCTTCTTCCTAATTTAACACTCGCAGGCAAGGTGAAGCCCACATAGGCTTCGGTCACGTTGACATACCAGGCGCTCAAGTCTTGAAGCTGCAAAAAGCCTTCTGCCTCAAAAGTCGCATCAAGAGGGCGATCTCATGTCGAGAAGCGAGCCCCCGCGCTCAACGTCGGGTAAACTGCGTCGGGCTGGGTAGCACGCGAACGATAAGCTTCACTCAACAGTCCCGCTCGAACACTATCCGAATCCGTATAGGACACCCAACCCAAACTCTGTGAGCAAAGTACTGCAACAGCGGCGACTATGCAGGCGCGCTTCCCCTTCCGGGGCCGATCATCGACCTCGACTCAGATCAAGTCAAGGCACCCACAGCCAGACAGTCGTCACAGAAAAGCCTGAATCCCGATCGACTGAGTATTAGGGATATAGTTGATGAGGCCCGCCACCGCGAAGTATCGAGAGAATTGATACTGAATCGCGCCATGAAAATAATACTGAATCGCCCCGTCAAAATTGATGACTCGCTTAGCAGCGCCGCTCATCGAAAAGTTCAGTAAGCTCAAAGACGCGCTCACGATATGAATCGGCTGGCTCGGAGTATAAAAATATGAGCTCAAGACGTCTGACTCGTTCTTAAGGTAGAGGTACTCAACCTGAAATCGCGAGGTCTTAAACCCAATAGTAGTTGTGTAAAACCTTGTGGAGGGCGTGTATTGATCGCCGCCTTCTGTAACCAAACTCAACCCAAAGGTAAGATGCCTCGAAGCGAGAGAAAGCCCCGCACCAGGACTCAGCTTGCCGTTGTACTTATTGTAGCGAATAGTCAGTCCGCCTTTGGGAGTAACCGGAGATACGATCTCCTTGGGTAAAAGCGAAAGTGCGGCGCCCAGGTTAAACGAAGGAGATACTGAACCCGATGAGACCGCATCCTGAAGGTTTGAGCTGTAGTTGGTCGAAGTCGTCGTCTGACTCTGATTGTTGCCGTAGAACGTGTCGTCACCGTTTGTCGACAGGCCAGCACCGATCCTGGATAGACCCTTTATCAAGGCAAAGTTGTGCTTGAAAGTCTTGGTCGAGCTCGCATCATAAGTCCCGATGTACTCGACCCCGTACGGACCCTTCGCAGTCGGGATCGAAGCAGGATTGAGGTTGAATGAGTCAGCGAAGGATGAAAAAGCCCCGCCCACTTTGGCTCCTCCCTCGGTAAGGCAGTACTCGTTGTACCAGTCCGGCAAAGGCGCATAATTGCGATACTGCTCGCACACGTCCTTTGCGTACGCGCTGCTCGAAATCCCAAGAACAAAAACAATAAAGGCAAACAACGAGGCTCGCGCTAGCTCAGGACGCATCCCAACTCGAGATTCTATCGACCTTACCCACAATCCACAAAGACATAGATTTGGCGAGCCACGTAGTGCTCTCGATTCATTTAACTAAGTTAGTATAAAAAATAGAACCATAAACTGAGAGTGCGCCCTGGGATTCGACTTGGCTTTGAAGAGCGCGGCAGATTCCTGACGGGACAATAGAGCAGACATAAACCGAGAGAATATCTCACTCGTAAACCGCCCACTCTTGGTCATCCACTCCTGACTAACCCCTTAAAGCCCTTGGTTTGTTAAGCCGCCCGCAGTGACCGAATCGCTGCTGAATCACAATGTCTTTATCGCTCATCTCAGAAAGCCGAAAAGACTCTCGAGGGATCTCTCAAGCATGTCGCGAGTTCGGCTATCTAAACTACTGATGCTTCTGGCGGCATGCCTAGCCCCACTCCCTTGCCATGCCTGGAAGACAGCTTGGGTAGGCACTCACTCTACCCAACTCCTTGCAGGACATAACTCCGGTTCTTCGCTCATTAGAGAGCTCTTACCTGGAACCCCTCTCACCGTCTCCGATCGAACCACGAACGGCTACTACCAATGCACCACCTCCACGCGCCAGTCAGGGTGGATTGCTGAAGACTCCGTTCAATTCAACAAGCCGGCGCCAGGAGGAGGGCGTCGGATCGCATCGATCGTTCGCACTTCTCTAGGCAGTGACATCCCTCGCTTCAATATCCGCACAAACCCCGTGACTACAGCGCTATTCCTGGCCAGCTCGGGAATTTACGCCAACTTGGACCTAGATATCGGCGTCGGACGCAGCTTCAGCATTGGACCCAGCCTCTCTTATCTTTCGCTCAGCGTGCTCGGGGTCGGACTGGCCTCCTACTCAGCAGGTTTGCGCGTCAACGTTTTCTTCTCTGGCAAGCGTTTCAGCGACGGAGCCTACGCAAGTCTAGGGGCGAGTTACCTACCCTCTAAAGTCACCTTTCAGTCCTTTTCCGGCAGTTTGCCGGCAGTCGGAACAAACGCATTGCTGGGATACCTCTGGCGATGGAGGAGTGGCTTCAATATCAGCCTAGGAGGAGGAGGCGTTTACTATTCGTCTGCGGACTCCGTGGTCCTCACCGATACCTCGAGTAGTAGCTCGCTCTCCGTGGCCAATCCCGGGCTCACGGGACTAGGGTTCTTGCTCGAGGGCTCCCTAGGCTTCGCGTTTTGAACGGCTAATTCGTCCACTCGACTTTATAGTAGGGCACGCCAAAGACCTGGCCGCGCGCTACGAGCTTCGCTCCGAGTCGTTCGAAATCCCTCATTAATGTCGGAGCGCCCTCATAATCTTGCACAAAAAACTGCGGCTCTCCGCGACTCTTCACGAACTGATAGACCCCTGCTCGGGTCTCCGGATCAAAGTAGGCGACCTTGAACGAAGCCTTCTTCGCCGCATACCAAAATGTACCTGTCGTCATATCTGCCCAAACCCAAGCGGATGGATCCTTGAGCTCAGCTGGCACATCTGCCTCTTGAACTCTAAATTTTTCAATAGCGAGTGAAGGAGCAAAAAAAAGAGGCTGATTATTGCGCAAGAAAACGCCAGACTGAACAATCATCACCAAGCCAGGCAAATAAGCGAGCGCTTTGATCCCAACCTTTTCTTGATCAAGCGACCTCAACGCCAAGACCCAGATCCCCATCAGCGTGGCAGGGATGGTGTAGTAGTTAGTTTCAATCGCGTGAGTCAAAAAAAACGCAAGTGAAAGACCCCAGACGCCAATGACCACTGAGAGAGTGCGCAATCGACCGCGATACACAAGACCCAACGTACCCAGAACGGACACATAGAGCGCCCAATTTTGACGTGAGCCCTCTCCAAGCAAATAGTGCTGCAGATGATGCCCAAGCATCGAGAGCGTAGGTCCTTGCGCATCTTTATGACCGTAAGTGCTCACATACCAGGCCCCTGTGATCCAGTGATGATACAGCATCAAGGGTATAGCTCCGCAGAGGGCAAAACCAAAAATACCCCAAAGAAACTCTTTCGCTGTGAACTTGCGGCTCCAAAGCCCAGGCAGAAGGAGAAGAGCCGGAATTCGAATCATAAACGCAAGACCCATCAACGCTCCAGCCCCAATCGCGCGCAGAGAGTTCTTGCCAGCTCCCCACAGCCAAAGCACCACGGCAAATACAAGTGGCGCTACAAGCGCGTTCATCGAGTAGCTCCTGCCACCCATGCTGCCCATCAACCTCACTGTCAGATGAACAGCCAAGGCAACGAACCCAAGCGCCGCCCAATTGCTGGCCCTCCATGCTCTCCATCCTAAAAACACTCCAAGCAGGGCTATAGCAACGATCGTCCATCGATCCAAAAGCCTAACGGCCTTCCCTTCCTCAAAAGGCGCTAAAACCAAAGACGTGCCAGGAGGGTAAGCCGTGATCAGCCGATCAACCCTTTCTGAATAGTGATATGAAAGAGGACCCGCCCCTTCTTCCCAAGCGGTCGATGGGGCACTCGTTTTCTTCAAGTGCTCAATCAAAAGTCGAGTTTGGGGTGTATCCAAAGAAATATCAGGAAGTGCGCGCTGAGCGAACCCCTCGTTGAACTGCTTGGCGAGATACAGGTATCCAAACCCATCACAACCGTTTGGGTATTCCGGTTCCTCAACTGTCTTGAGAAACGAAGTCGCCACAGAAACAATAAGAGATAGCCCAAGCAGGCCAGTCCAAAGTGAAGTCATCGCTGATGACTTTAGTCATATCACCGGTGCGAATCAGGATCAAAAAGCGAAAGCCCAAATCCCTGCAGTCACGGATCGAGCCGGATACTGCTGCCTTCGGCTCTCAAGCTGAGATAAAATGCTTCCAAAAAAATCTCAGGGAGCAGATCAACGTCACCCTCTACTCGGCGCTCATAACCGTGGCTGAGATAGAGCCGACAGACACCCTCGGCACCTCGCCTGACATGAAGACAAATCCCCTGCACGCCCCATTCCCTCGCAAGCTGCTCGCATCGATTGAGGATGACGCCGGATATCCGCTTGCCGTGATGCTGAGGGTCTACTGCCAGAAACTTGAGCTCCGCGCAGTTAGGGAGCCAAGCTTTCGAACCCAGGTAGCCAGGTCGAAATAGAGTGGCTGTCCCCACTACCTCGCCGTCCATCTCCGCGACCCAGACGACGCCGAACTTCCTTCTTTTCTCGATATTGCGCAAATCCTGCTTGCGCGCTTCATCGACAACCACTTCCGGCATTTTCCTCGCGTAAGCCTGCACAAACGCATCTACCTGAATCTTGCCGACTCTCAGATCATCTCGAGGCTGAGCGACACGTACTGTAATCCTATCGAGTGACACCAGAGACCCCATTACCGGCCAAGCGCCTGCGAGACAAGGCGATGCGTCTGCATCTCAGCATGCACTTCGGCCAAGCTAAACACCATTGCAGCTGTCATAGCTCTGCCAACATTTTGAGCAAAGTCCACGGGACCTCTCAGAATCTCTTCTTTCTTGCCATGAATCACTCGATCAGCAGCTCGTTGAATGTAAGGCATAGCTGTAAAAATCGTGGTGTTAGCCCCTAAAGACATGCCCGCCTTGATAGCGATTTGCTGCTGCATACTAAGTTTCATGAAATGAGGATTCGCAGAGACCTTGCGGTAGGCCTGTCCTACCCACTGACCTGAATAAGGAAGAAACAAAAAAACGAGGCTCCCATGAACCAATTCATTTCCATAATTACCAAAGAAAGACTTTTTCTCATCATAGAGGGGGATTCTGCCGAGGTCAGTGTCCTCTGAGTCGCCGTGAAGATCGCGGACCCGATGATCGCTGTCGAAAGTCTCATGGAAATCCGGTAAAGCGACCGAACCGCCATTTTGTTTACGGCTACTCGAAGCGCAGCTCCTACGATCGCACGAGTCACGACAGGCGCAGCCACTCGAGTAACCGCATTTGAAGTCCCTGCGCTCGCGTACATGATGGGCAAGGAAACCAAGTGGATGGATTGCTCGACGATAAATGGAAAGTAAATGTCTCCCACCATCTTCTTTCGAAGATAATCAAACACTGGGCCTTGTATCCCGTTCTTGAGCACCTCGGGGTCGGTTGCAAGCTCCTTGCGGCAGAGGTATCCAACGTTGAACTTGTTCTCTTCTAGAAAAGGCGCTTTGGCAAAAAAAGTGTAAGGAACCGTCAACTCAGAGGTCGCGGATCGGTTCACGATACGATCCAAACCAGGCGAAAAAACTCCATAGCAAGCCAAACTCATCCAGTCCGCCGCCGCGAGCGAGTAGTTGCCGCGCAATGAATCCTCGAAACGCTCGTGCGCGCTGTGACTCGGGTCTTTCTTGATATTCTCTTGATGTGCTTCTGCCGCTTTAGCGAGAACCGCCTGGGAAGAGTCCAATATCCTGGACTGATGATACAGCGAATGAAACCCGAAATAGGTCACCGCCAAGTGCTTTTCTCCAGCAGTCAATCTTTGAGCGATCGTCTCGCGATAGCCGTAATCCGCTCGATTTTTGTCGAAATCCTGGGCCTTCAAGAACTCCTGCAGCGTCGCCTCTCGAATCCTCACTTGCTCGGACACCGACTCCGATAAATCCTTAGCTGACTCGCCGATCAGATTCTTCGCCCGCAACGACAGGGTCTCGACCATGTGGGCCCAATCTTTTCTCCAAGGAAGATAGGACTCAGCCCCGGAAAAAATCACGCCCATCACCAACGCGGCGGTGAGAGTCTCGTCATTCTGCAAAGCCTTCGCCGTTACATCTTGAATGAAGGCGGTAATGTCTACCTGATTGACCCGATTCAAATAAAGGTCCAGAGCCGTGACGCCGATTCCGGTTGGATATAGACCATCGATAATGGCAGCCGCAACTTCCTGAACACCGTCTCCTTTGCCAAGCTCTTTTGCCAAAGCGACTTGCTGTTGACTGAGGTCCGACATCAAGCGATGAGCTCGTTCGCCTCGCTTGCGCAAACGATCCAACTCAGTAGGCAAAAGCTGGAGATGCACGCCTTTTTTATACTCAGCCGAAATCTGAGTCGCCTCGTAGAAATCGGCGTAGTACTCTAAAGCTTCCATCCTAAAATCGATGATCCGCTGAGAGACTGGGCCCCAAGAGCCATGACTCTTTTCGCTCGAGGTCGAAACAGCTTGATATAAGTACTTGATCACCTCGCGAGGAGCGTGAGGCAAGAGCTCAGAAAAATCCCCGAGCAGGCTCAAACAGTCATAAAGCTGCGTGCAAACCGGAGTTTGATACCTTAAAAAATCCTTCACAATCTGCGAAGCCCTACCCTCAAAACCCAGGAGCTTCATTGACTTCACAGCAATTTTTGCTGCTTTTCTAGCTACCAAGGGGTCTCGGGCAGAGAGACTCAACTCACTCATCCTGTCAAAGATAATGCCGATGTTTTTCTCAAAGTCCTCAATGGCGGCCGTAGACGTGACAAGCTGGACGGCTTTGTACTGAAGCATCCCTGCTTCAACGACCGGGTCAAGCTGAGTCGACTCAAGAGCAGACTCTATGCTCTGCAACGGAGCTGCGGCGTTCGCCGTCAAGACCGAAAACAGCGTAATTAAAGCTATCCATCGAGGAATATGCATTACCGCCCCCGAATCTCCTTAACGATCTCCATCGACCTGAAGTCCAACTGGTTACTCCTGAGTACAGGAATGCTCACGCGAATCGTTTTGCTGCGACTCGAGTTCTTCGCGTAGATCTGCCGCAAAGACACATTGAGGAGAGCATTGCGCTCAAAGAGCGATTGAACAGCCTTGGTTTCAGCTTCGATGGCTGGATCCGCGGTAAGCACGATGCTCGAGCGAAGCTGTGCAAGCGTCGCTGCTTGCTGGCGACTCACTAAAGAGGACGCTGGCTCGAGGTCATTGAGCACAACTTGAAACCGCTCCCCTGTTCCGTCTGACGAAATCACCGCCACCAATGCTTTCTGAGTCCCACTGAGCTTAACAGCCGACAAGCTCTTCTGAAGGGCTGTTCTAAAAGCGAGATCCACATTCTCCTGCTTAGCGACGTTACTCTCCAGCTTGCGATCCGATGCCCAGTTCACCAAGAGCTTGCTGCCAGGGTTTTCGATCAACACCACCCGTGCAGCCCCAGGCTTGAAGACCTTGGCAAGTATCTCGGAAAAACGTCCAGCAGGTTCGCTCACTGCTTCTTTCAAGAAATTCGCCAAAGCCTTGGTCCGCTCGACATTCGCGAACAAGGAGACTGAATTGGCGTTCACGCCAACCTTTTCCTGTTCCCGAACCAATCCACCCAACTCCTCGTTTGCTGGCCCGGCCAAGAAAATTCCGGGCGCGTTCTTATGCTCTCGCGCGTAATTGACTGTCGCAAACTCTTTGAACTGCTGAAGTGGAGCTTCCCGCAAATTCCAGACTTCCTTGAACTGCTTGCCTTCAGCAAAATTTTCGAGCAACTGAGGAAGCCTAGACTTTAGCCCAGTTGACAAAAGAACCTTGTCGAATTGCACGACTTCTTTGACGACTTGCACTTCTTTTCTTCCAACTCGTTCGTCTTTTGGAAGCACATACTCCACTCCTGTCGAGCTCGCTCTATCGACGACATTGCCACTGGCTTCTTTATACGAATAATTCACGCCAAAAGTTCTTTGACTGGTGAGCTCTTGAGTCTCGAAGATATCAACGACTTTTCCAGGTACCGGCACCAGCAGTCCGCTGTTAATAGCCTGGGAGATCGCTGAATAGCGAGCGCGCGATCGATCGATGTACTCCTTGCAATCACGAAAGCCATTCAACCCCACGAACCAAAATATGCGCTTCACATTCCCTGTCTGTGCCACGTCTTCACGATAGGCGCCTTCGGGGGCGAGGCGAGCCAAGAACTCGTTAATCACATTGCCCGTATCACCTGCTCCGACCACGGCAATGGTCTTGCCCACAAATTCCTTAAGAGGATTCTTCACTTCAGGGTCGCCGATCCGCTCCAAGAACTCGATGCCGCCCTCAAGCTGAGGGGCCCGCTGTTCGGCCTTAGCAAGAGCAGCTTCCTTCCCAAGCAAATCTCGAGTCGCTTGATCGCCAAACTCTCTGGTTTCGCCCAGACCCGTAGTAAAGATGACCTTCTTCGTGAATACAGTCAGGGTCTTTTCAGAATTGAGATCCTTCAGAAGCACAGCGTATTGCGCAAAAGGTGTATTCACTTTGGTGACAGCGATCACCTCGGTCTCCAGCAAGGGCAAAGCAGACGACATGTAGGTACCTACTGTCGAAAGCTCTCCCAATCCTCCCGCAGAAGACCAGCGGGCCGCACGAAAATCCGGAAGCCCGACGATGTCGTGAATGTTATTAAGATCGCCACGACCCGGAACAGCTCGCTCTCCCTCATACTTGCGAGTGGTCGAGTTGAGACGCAACACTTCGTCCAGGAACGCAAAGGTCCCGCCCGGGCGAGAGCGGCGATCCACAACTAGAATGCTTGCGTTGGGATCGGAGGTAGTTTTTGCCTGAAGGTACGCAGCTCCTTCGGGTCCCATCCCCACTACGACCTCACTCACTGCAACCGGACGCACATCCACTTCAGCGAGTGATGATTTCGCGAGGTCCGAGATCTGCTTGAGCTCCGAGTTCATCATCGAGACGACCAATGACCGCGTCTCATCCGCCTTAAAGAGAGTGGCGATCAAGGTCCGCGAGTATTTGTAGCTGCTATCGAGAGCTGTAGACTGATTGAACAGGACGTCTCTCCTGTTTTTGAGCGTCCTCTCGATGAGATCGGAGAGATTGCCATCAGTCGCCATGGCTTGCTCAAGCAAAGGGAGAATCAGCTTAGCACGCTCGCGTCGTATTGCGTCAGCAGCCCTGGACTCGGGCGTATCGTCTGAAAGGGCAGGAATACTGCTCGCGAACAAAGCTGCGATTAAAAACAAAATAGAGTGTCTAGGTAATGCGGCCATGGGTCTCCCTCCTGCGAACGAATGATTTCCGCTCGTATATTGCGATGTGTCATTTATGGCTACTATTAAAACCCTGATGAGCAAGGGAATCGGAGGGTAATCAATTTATCCCAAAATATTATGTATATAAGTGTCTGACGCAATACGTCAATTACCGTATTTTATGGGCACTTGCTTAGGTTTTTGCGCATTGACAGCGGTGATTTAAAAGACAAAAAAATTTGTTTATCTAAGAATCAAAAGCTCTCCACAGCAACAGACGCGTACGAGTTCCCGCGTTTCGTGGTGAATGCACTGCCCAACGATTTTGTCCTTGCTATAGTTACTTGCAGCTTCAGATACTCCGGCTGCTTATGTTGCAGCAGTCGCGCTCCATCACTCGTTTCCTGCCCTTCATCGTGTTTCTCGTCGCAGGGATCGTTTTCTATCGCAATTGCACAGTCTCAGGGGGCGGTGACTTTCAAGTTTATTGGCGCGTAGCTAAGCGAGTACTGGAGGGTGGGCCTATCTACCATCCACCCACGGATATCCCGATGGCATTTAAGTACCCGCCTTGGATTCTTCCGTTTTTCTTTCCGTTGAGTTTGATGAGTTTTGAAACGGCCCGAAGCGTTTGGGCGATGGTTTCGGTTTTATCAATGTACAGCGCTTTTTATTGGATTGTGAAAAGGCTTCGTTGCTCTCCGGCAAGCGTTGCAATCGCCCTGGTCTTTACTTGGGGCATTTGGGGCGGACAGTTCAACCACGGTCAGATCAATGTCCCTGTGCTAGCCGGACTTCTCTGGTGCTGGGATCCTGAGCTTCCCACAAAATCCAAGACAAGAAGCATCGGATTGCTTTTGGCGTCAACGACGAAGATCACGTCGATCTTTTCGATGCTTTATTTCTTTAAAGACCGCAAAGCTTGGCTTCGCGTACTAGTGCTTGGCATACCCGTCTTTTTGCTCATGGCCTTGCCAAGCTTGATCAATTACGAGCCACCCAGGATCTACAATCTACTGAACACGTGGAAAGAAGTGGCGCAATCCGCTGTTACTGGATTTGGCCCTGAATTCGCTCGAGGCAGGATGAACCAGGGGTTGCCCGTTTTATTTGGACGCGTGTTTGGCTTTAGATCACTGAGTGACCTGCCTGAACAGATCGGCCTGGTCATCGTGAGCATCGCTGTTTTCTTCTGGTGGAAACGCGCATCCAAACCCCTCTCTCCGCAAGAAACCTGGGCCGGTTGGGTGGCTTGGATTTGTATCGTAGGACCCCTTTCTTGGTACCATAATTTTGTCCTAGCGCTCCCGCTGCTGGCCATGGCTTTGGATCGCACTTGGAGATCAGGTCGGCGCGAGCTTTTCGCACTGACGCTCTTGGGACTGTTCTGCACAGGCCCACTGACTTTTAATTTAGCAAGAGCAGTGAGCTCTATCCTCTACGGCAACCAGGATCTTTTGAACGAGTACTCCATGTACATTGAGCATATGAGCATCAAGTCGATTGGGCTTCTCATCTGTACAGCCGCATTTTTGAAGACCTTTAAAGTGAAGCAAGCAGTAACGGCTTCGGCTTCTGAGCAATCCATTCAAAGCCCAGGCGCAGTAGTGCTTGAGCCTAGCTTCTGAGCTAAATTACGGAATAGACTTGAGGATTTGGCTAGAAGATCGTGAGGCTGCTCACGGTCAATGATTTAGGCTCTGAAGGCCTCTTAAGGAAGCGTCATCACCGCATGTGCTGCAATCGAGCATTCAGGGCTCGCAGCCTTAAGCGCTGCAAGATACTGTGCACCAGCCAAATCCACGCAAGCCGGCGCCGCCACAGCTTCATCCAACGCGAAAACTGACCGCCCCATGGTATCGAGGCTGGTTACCGCTCCACAGTATTTTTTGGCAAAGCAAACGTGCTTGGTTTTGTTTCCAACGTAGTGGCAATTTGCTTCCTGCCTCTGTTGAAGAAGTGCGATGTCAGTATTGCGTACAGAGCCGCTCTCAGTAGCGCCGATCACTCTTGCCCACCCTGCGCAGAATCGGGCAATGGGGAGAGGGGCAGCAGCGATTTCAGTACAATGAACCCCGTCTCTTTTTTGAGCGTAACAAAAGCCTTTGTAGGGAGCAGCGTAAGCTTCACTTACAAAGAGGAGGGCGGCAGAAACTAGGACCAACATAGAAAGTGTTCTCATATTTTAGTCCTAATTTTTTTTGAACGAGGTGGCGAGCAGAAAAGCCTGACAAGGTGCGCTCTGAAACTGCCACCTGTACGTAATGCAAGGATCGAGGGAGTGGGGCAATTGCTGAACTTTGCCGCAGGCTTTGCGTAGTACCCAGCCTATGAAGGCGAGAATACCAGGTGTTATCGCAACAAAATGTCCTTACTCTGAGCGTGTAGCTGCTGTCTTAAACCGCTCGGGCAATGGCACGAGCTTTAGTTCTATCTCAGAACGAGGAAACTGGCCCTGCGCCCATTGTAGCTCCGCAGCGCTTTCAGGAGTTTCAGCTGCGAGCGATCGAACCCAACATTGAGCGCTCTTACGCCATCGATAACCGCGTCCCTTGAGCAGATCCCTATGGTCAAAAGTTTCGCCACGAATCGATAGATCCGCTGACAGAGTAAAAGCTCCACGCACAAGCTCATCCATGTAGGATCTGCCCGTGAGCAAATCCCGATGCGAAAGCAGCTGCACCAGTGCACTGACATCACTCATCGCGCGATGCGCTTGATAAGTTATCCCCAACGACTCACAGAGATACTGGAGCCGCGCCGCTTTGAAGCCTTTGACTCGCCAATCAACTTGACTCGCTGAGCATCCCCAAATCTGTCCGTCCAGCGCCGGCACTGCGCGATCTATAAAACCACGATCAAATGCTGCATGGTGCGCAATGACGAGGCGAGACTGACGTAGCATCTCTTGGACGCGGGTATAATCAATCGCCTGCCCCACCAACATCTCGTCCGTGATGCCGGTCACTTCTCGAATGGTGGCGCTTAACGCTTCCTGGGGTTGTTGAAGCCCTGTGTATGAATCCATGAGCTCCGCGACATCACCTGTCGCCGGATCGAAGCGCACGAGTTGAATCCCGATTTCAATAATCTGATCTCGTGAACTGTCGAGTCCTGTCGTTTCTGTATCGAGAACCGCTATCTGCATTTGCACTCAATACACAATGACGGTGTGCGCCTTCAAAGTATAGGGGGCAACCCGTTTTATTTCTCTGGCGGCTTGCAAGCTGCTCATTCACGTGTAAGCGTATTTCTATCCGCTTAAGGAAGAGCAGATTGAGTTGCATCAATGCAGTTGAAGAAACGCAGTGAACCTATTCTCTCAATGTAAAGGAATACTCCCATGAAACTACCTATCCTCTTTGTCGCCGCAACCATGGCAATCCCCATGGCCGCGCAAGCCTATACATTTGATCGCAATGTGCCAACAGCGGTCAAAGATCAAATTCTCAATGACATGCAGTTCCTCGGCGCATTGACTGGCAATGGGGTTACACCTCTGCATACCAAGATCTTTGGCAGCGTCGATGGCGCAACCTACGGCAAATTTTTCGAATCTCGCGTCACCAATGTGGGTCTCAACTCTTGCGGCGGAGGCAGCGCAGTAGCATGCGTGATTCCCTTTCTGGGCTCATCTAAAATCTGGCTGACCCAGAACTACATTAAGTTCAGTCACCCACAGATTGCGAAGCTTTTGGTGCTCTTTCACGAATCCCGTCACACTGAAGTCCGAAACAGCAACTGGTCGCATGCCACTTGCCCCACCCCGTTTGTCGACTCCTCGGGCAACGAAATGCGAAGCATCTGGACAGGCGCTGTTCTCGCAGGCCAACCCGCTTGTGACATCACGCCGCTGGGTTCCTACGGGTCTTCGACCATCATGCTCAAAAACGTCCAAAAATTTTGCACCAACTGCACGGAGAAAGTAAAGATGGATGCGGGCCTTTATGCTGATGATCAGTTCCTGCGCATTACTAGCGACGACGCCAAAAAAGAAATGCAGCAAGACCTCTACAGCAGCAACTAAGTGAGACTGACTAGCGCAACCGCAATGATTGTTCTATTGGCCGCGGGCGTGGCCACCTACCGCTGGATGAATCCGCCTCAAGTGGGTTTGACAGCAAAGTGGGTGACCACGTCCGAGGGCCGGATTGCGCCCTATACGGCTGACCAGATCGTCTCATCGCGTTCACATCCAGAGCCGGGGGTTGGCGTGGCCGCTATAAATTCTGAGACAAAAAACGCTGGTGCAGCCCCCCTCTCTCCCACCCCAATTCACGCCACCGACCATGACCTAGCTCAAGCTCGGATCTTGGATGAGATCCTCGCCACTCGTAACGACAATGATCCCCGCATGGACAAAGAATTGCGCAAGCTCTCTCCAGAAGCCAAGCACCTCATGCGTGCGCGCTACGCTGCCACTCACACCGAACAGCGCAATGAGCGCGGCACCATCGTGTTCTTGGTGGGGCGAGAGCTTAATACCCCTGAAGACTTAGCTTTCTTGCATTCTGTATTAAAGGAGAAGCCTTGCCGCAGCCTCGAAAACTGCGATCGCGACGAGCAAGGCCCCCACTCACCGGACCATCAACACCTCGAGGGTCCCAACGAAGTCACGCTGGCCTATCCACAGTTTGTTGCCCTCAAGGCAATCGAGACTTACTTAGAAAGCTCGGGACGCAACCCGGCTCTCTCCGAGCAAGCCATCTCTGAGCTCGAAGCAGCTCGTCACTCTCCTGTGCGAAAAATCGCTAACCTAGCTGAAGAGATCCTGCGCAAGATCCGCGCGTCGCGCTCGGTAGCCGATCATTAAAAAAAGACTTTAATCAGTGCCTTGGGACAGGTTTGCAATTGAGATCGAAAAAAAACACGTCCAGAGCAACTTGTCGCTCACTGGCGACGAGTTTCGATCTCGGTGACTTTCATTCAGTCTTTTTCGGAGACGAGAGAACGCAGAACCGCAGGCCTTTGATTCAGTCTATCCCTACCCTAGCCGACGATCCATCAAAGTGACGTCGTACCAATTGCCATCCATCTGCACGATTCGCTTCTGTCGCCCGAGCAACGCAAACCCAGCAGACTCATGCAGCCTAATGCTGGCAGCATTGTGCGAAAAAATCCGGGCCAAAATATATTCAAAACCCAAGGACTCTGCCTGCTTCAAGACATCGCCCAAAAGCAACCGCCCAAAACCTCGACCGCGAGCTTCGCGCGCGATGTACACAGAGTGCTCGGTCGCGAACCGATAGCCGTCTTTAGGAGAGTACTTAAAGAGACAAGCGTAGCCCAAGACCTGCCCCTTCTCTTCATAAACCCAGATGGGGTACCGATCATCAAACTGGGCGAACCAGAGAGCACGCTCTTCCAAACTTCTTGCTTGAGTATCCGCCGTAGAAGCACGCTCCTCCACGGATTGATTATAGATACGTGTGATGGCAGGCAGATCTCCTGCGTGCGCAGGCCGGATCAATAGTACTTTTCCTGGTGGATAGAATCTTTCTGCACTCCGCGAGTCGCCAAAAGATCTTTTACTTCGCTGATCATGGCTCCGTTGCCACAGAGATAAAACTCGGTCTCGAGCCAAGGAAACGAGTCCCCCTGGGCGCGCAACCAATCCGTAACGCGGCCCTTGAACCCATCATACTTCCCTATAGGCTGCGTGACTGCTGCAACCCAGGTCAGACTCGGCAGATCCATCATCTCTTTTTCGTAAACCAGCTCGTCCTCGCTACGAACTCCCATCAGACACCAAGCTTTCTGAGGAGGCGTCGCGCGATAGGCGCTCGAAAAAACCATCGACCGGAAAGGAGCGATCCCAGTCCCCGTCGCGATAAAACAGGCGCTGCGACCAGGCTTTGGCTCGTACACAAAATCACCATAAGGCGCAAAACCCTTGAACTGATCGCCGGCGCGCAACTTGTATAGGTAATTCGTGCCGGGACCGTCTTCGACCAACTTCACGCAAAGCTCGACAGGACGAGCATCGGGCTGGGAAGCGATCGAATAGGCTCGACGCAAATCCCGACCCTTAGGACCCGCACCTGGAATGACGATGCTGATAAACTGACCTGCATCAAAACGTAGCTCGGGGTGCTCAGGCTGAGTCTTTTCGCCCTCAAAGGAAATCTCAAACACAGTGGGCGTAAGCATCTTGAACGACTTGACGGTACAGCGAAATTCAGTTGCTGGCATAAGCGTAAGGCCTATCAAAGATTGGGATTTGACGCTACTGTGCCTTTGCGTTAACATAACATAAAAGAGGTCCTACGAACCATGTTCGGCCTAAGCCTCGGTCATCTCATCATTGTCCTTGTCGTTATTTTACTCTTTGGCGCGCGTCGTCTACCCGAATTGGGAGGCGCTCTTGGCAAAGGATTTTTGGCCTTTAAGCGTGGTCTTGAAGGCAAGGATTCATCCGAAGACAAAGCCAAAGAAGTCCGCCACGACGATCAAGCCTAGATTAGCAATCCAACCTTAAGCCTTGCCTATAGAAAGCGATCGGCCACCTATTTTACAATTAGGTCGTGCGCCTTGCTAGGCGTGCTCTCCAAGCCTTGAGCGAGACTCTTCACGCGCCAAAAGTATTTTCCAGCCTTAGGCACTTTGAATCGGTAGAAGTTTTCTGTGAGCTTGGCTCTCTCAACGATGATGGAGAAGCCTGCATCCGAGCTTATTTCTAACTCATAAAGCTCGGTGAAATTGGTTTTTTGCCATGTCAGTAGAATAGGGTTCTTCTCTATGACCGCACTTTGCTTTGGATAAGTGGCATGATTCGCAGGAAAGACCGGAAGCGGAGCGATAAAAGAAAACGAGAACGACTTCAAAGGAGACCGAGCGATAAACCCTTCTTTGGATTGCGCAAAAACCTGATACTGAAGCGCGCCTACCAATATCTTATCTTTATTGAACGTAAAGCTGGTTTCTGTCGTCTCCTCATCCAATATCAGCTGCTGAGATTTAGCCTTGTTCTTGATTACAACTCTATAGCTCTGCATCCCCGCCAATGGCTTCCATCGCAATGTCAGATCAAAGTCTTTCAAACGCTTGCCCTGAAGCCGATTCGAGCTCAAGGCTTGACCGCCAACCAAAGGATCCAATAGTTCGATCGCACCCGCGTTCGGATCGATCATCAAATTGAGCGTAATCGGCTTAATTACTTGCTCGCTGCCAGACGCTAGCTCGGGCGTCAGAACCCATTCATACTTTCCTGGCTTCTGAGTCACCCAACCCAACTTAGCAGTGCCGTTGACACCTACAACGACCTGACTCAGCACCTCTTCGCGAATAGACTTCCCAGCAGGCGTCGCGATCCGAGTAATCGTCAAAGTCGTTGCCAAGTCTTTGGGCGCGACCTGCCAAGAAAACGGAACGTTGATCTGCATCTTATCCGCGCCGCGTGGAACTTTAAATAATGCGCCAGGTTTTGGAGAAATCGGTTTGATAACCAAGCTTTCTTCCGGAGGCGATACAAAGGTCGGACTTGGTGTAGGGCTTGGGGTAGGGCTAGGAACCGGCACTGCTACCACTGGAGGAGCAGCAACCGTGATAATCTCCTCGACTTCCTCTACCGGCTTGGGAGCACTCTTCGCCAAAGTTTTGGGAGCATCTCCCTGAACAATCGTGGCAACCTTTCCTTGACTGCGAACTTTGATCTCCTTCGCGCTGGCAAAACCAGTGACGTAACCCTGAACGAGCTCCACACCTGGGACGCGCGATATCCCACCCAACTCAGACTGCTCCTCGAAACGAAGCCTCACCATGGTGCTAGGCGCCAACTCAATCCAACTCCCATCATCAAGCGCTAAACGAGCGCTGCCATCCGGCCCAGTAACGAGAGTGTCGTCATTAAATAGCGCATCATCTAAGTTAATCGTATCAAAACTACTGCCAGTCACCACCTGACGCCTGAGATCACCGGTCTTGGTCCCTACTTTTCCCACTCTTTGGCCAGGATCGTCTCCGCTGCCAAAGAATCTCTGCCGCAAAGGATAATCAGACACGTAAAGCAATAACGCGACAGAGAACGCCGCTGCGGACGCGGCGATGAGCGCTTTTTCCCAACCCTTAAGCCCGGATTCATTGCTCAAGACTTGAACGCTCATTAGCTGGTCTTGGCTCCCACGCCCGAAAACTTCATTACAGCCAGTGTAAGATCGTCGTCGAGCGGCTTGCCTTCGTTGAATTGCATGAAGTCGCCAACCAACGTATTCACGATGGCTTCGGTCCCGTTCTCGAGCTCCTGCTCGATCAGCTTTCTAGACCGCTTCTTGCCATAAACGTTGCCCTGCAGGTCTTTGCCCTCGAGCAATCCGTCGGTGTAGAGGATCAGGGTATCTCCCGCAGCAAAAGGTATCGTTGTTTCGCTAAAAGGAGGCACCTCTTCAGACTCGCCCAGCCGATTCCCTTCCGCGACTAAGCTTCTTGATTTAATGCCGTTGGGACCATTGCTATAGAGCCACGGAGGATTATGGCCCGCGCTCGAGTAAGTAATCTGCATTTCTTCAAAATCAATCACCGCGGCAAAAAAAGTCATCATGATCTTGCCATGAGATGCATCGTGCACCACGCGATTCGCGTAAGAAAGAAAGGCATTGGGAGAACAGTTAAATCCCGACTCCTCCTGAGCAAGCTTTTGAAGTACGCTGAAGCAGCTTCGGGCCGAGGCTGTGATCAAGGCGCATGGGAGGCCATGTCCGGTGGCATCGGCGATCAACACGCAAAGCTTCTTACCGACAGTGAAGAATCCCCACCAATCGCCACCGCAATGTTGAGCGGCCTGATATCGGCTGTGGATGACGACTTCCGGGCTGAGATACTCTGGCGGCGGGATCAGTGTTTGTTGAACAGTGGATGCGATTGAAATTTCGTTTTCGAGGCGAATCTTTTCGGCCTGCTCCTGAATCAACTCACTGATCCGAACCGACATCGCATTGAAAGATCCGGTCAGAGCGCCAATTTCGTCACGCGACCGTATCTGGAGATTGAGGTTGAAGTTGCCCTTCGCAACCTCCTTGGTCGCCTCGTACAGCCTATTGATCGGACGAGTCAGCGTCTTGGAGAACAAAACAGAGAAAACGAGCGCAGCGCCCACCGCCATCACCCCCAGAAGGGCGAACTTGATGATCAGCTCGTAAGTCGCACGAATCGCTTTTTTCCAATCCGTTCGCGCAAAAACCACCAGTCCGTACCCTGGCTGAGTGAAGCTCGCCAAAAAGTGCTTGCCGTCCTCATCGTACTCCTGCGTGCCGGTAGCTAATCGACTAGCCACCGCAGACTTAAATAATAAATCCGACTTGAGATTGCGCTTCCCAAAGAGCGCGGTTGGGTCGGTATCGAATAGAACCCAGCCTGACTTGGTAGCGACTGTGAGATTCATCCCCCCCAAATCAGAGGCATAGTCCTTGAGCGAGGCGATACCCAGCGCGACAGGCATCCCCGCCGCCCGCGTAACATATTGAAGATCCGCGACCAATAATCCGAGGATCGCTGTGCCATCTACACGAGACAAGTTGACAAAAGCAAACCCGCTCTCTTTGAGCTCAGGAAGAATCGCCAGAAGCCAATCCTTCTCCAATTGAGTGTCTTGAGCCGTAAGACCCAGCTCTGTCATTTCCTTGGCGCGCGCCGCCTGAGCGTATGGGACCATCACTTCATTGGAGCGCAGATTAAAAATCGACACCGCGGCTAAATCAGACTGATTATCCACCAAAGTCCGCAGCGCAGCAGCCTGCTGAGGAAGCAAAGGTTTGATTGGATCTAGCATTCCCAATGCAATACGGAGCGTGTCAAACTCGTGCTTCGCGCGACTACTAAACTCCCGTCCAGCCAGGACTGCAGCGGTAGACTGCGACTGGTAGGTATAGGCTCGCTTATCTTCCCTGAGAAGCAGGATGGCCGAGACGTTCAAGAAGGCGATGACAATCGCCAACAGAACCAATACGCTGAGTAGGATTTTCGTGGCTACTGAAAATGAAACCTTCACGGTCCCAGTTTGCTGTTGCTCCATCATTACATTTTCACTAACATTTCAGATGAATACAACTTTTCTCAATTGGTCTTTATTGAAAATACAGGTGGGTGAACGTGGTAAACGTCGTTAAAGAACAAAAAGGAAATGTACTCGTCGTTCGACTCGCTGGTTCGATCGAGGAAAGCGTCAATTTCGACCAGCTGATCGGACCTCCCCCAGCTGAATTGTGGGTACACTGCAAAGAAGTCCCCCGAATCAACTCGGTCGGCGTCAAGGCATGGATTAAATACTTCCAATCCGCCCAAGCCAAGGGAACCAAGCTCAAATTTATCGAGTGCTCTACTGCAATCGTTGAACAAGTTAATCTCATCTCCAATTTTACCTGTGGCGGCACCGTAGAGTCGATTTACGTCCCGTTCTCCTGCACTGGCTGCAAGAGCGAGTTGGTTGGACTATTCAAGTGCGACGACCTTAAAAAGCTGCAGCTGAAGCTCCCTGATCTCAAGTGCTCAAAATGCGCAGGAAAAGCCGTATTTGACGATATTCCAGAGGAGTATTTCGGATTCTTGATGCGTTAACGTTCCTTTACAAGTCGGTAAGACGAGATTGGCAAACAAGACTCTCCTCCTCATTTCAGCGAGACCCGAAGATCAGGCGTTCGCCGCTGAAGTGGCGTTAACGGCTGGATTGTCACTACGCACTGTTGCGGACCCTAAAGAAGGCGCAGCAACAATCGCTGAAGAGCATCCCGCAGTTATTTTGGTGGATACCTCGACTGAAGAGCAATACGTCGCCTTCGAGAACGCTATCCAGGAGACGGTTGGCTTGTTTTCGGACAAGATCAACGCCAACTCAATCCACTTTTTGAGCTCTGAAAACTTAGAGAAGGTTCAATACTTGGTGCAAAGCCCTCTCTTTGGCCATTTTGTCATGCGAAACTATGGAAACCCAAAGGAGTCGGGCAATCACTATGGACGCATAGTGGCTTCTACGTTCAATGAACGCGCTTTTGGGATGCAAAGACTTCTGCGCGAGGGCTCCAAGGTTCAGGTCATCAAGCTTCAGCTCACCACACAGAAGCAGGACGCGGTCGAAGCCATCAAGAACTACCTGCTCGCCGCGAAGTTTCAAAGCCGCATGGCCACAGTGATCGCAAATGCTGTGGACGAGCTGCTGATGAACGCCATGTTTGATGCCCCGACTGATGACTTGGGCAGGTCCTTATTTAGCTCGACGGCCCGCACAGCAACAATCAAGCTCGAGGGCCGGCACGCGGTGGAGATGCACGTGGGCTACGATGGACGCTACGTGGCTGTTGCCGCGATCGACCTGTTTGGAAGCTTGGATAAGGCGAAGCTCCTTTCGCACATCTCAAAAATTTATACCGAAGAAGAGTACAAGGTGAAGACCTCGGTCGCAGGCGCCGGCATCGGTTTAGCGACCGTGTTCCGCTCGGGCGGAAGCTTCTTTTTCGTGAGCGAGTCGCGCGCTCGCACCGAAGTGACAGTCTTTTTTAGACGGACTGATAGCTTTCGCGAATTCAAAGACCAGTTCAAGTTTCTTTCGACGCAGTTTTACTTTTGACCTCGTCCGGGCTATTTCCCGAGGTAACCATGAGAAACACTGCACCTGCCTTGATCCTCGCATCTACTTCGCCTCGACGCATTGACTTGCTCAACCAAGCGGGGCTTTCGCCATTAGTGGTGGGACCCGGCACAGATGAAGCGAGCGTGCGCGGCGAGTCCCCGCGCGCGATGGTCGCTCGCCTAGCCCGCGAGAAAGCAGACGCCGTTGCCGTGAAATGGAGATCGGGCGAGATTGGCGGAGCGTATGCATCATTAAGCGCAGCGATGATCATCGCAGCCGACACGACCGTGGTGGCCCCTGGCGGAAAGCGCGTCCTCGGCAAGCCAAAAGACGAAGCTGAGGCTCGCAAGATGTTAGGACAGTTGGCGGGAAAAACCCATACAGTGCTCACCGGATATTGCTTGCTTGAAGCCATGAGAACGACTGACTCAAAAAACCGGCGCGCTAGAAAGCCTTGTGTGCGCGTCGTGACGACGCAAGTGACGATGAGACCTCTGTCTAAAGAAGAGATCGCAATCTATGTCCGTAGTGGCGAGCCGATGGATAAAGCCGGAGCCTATGCAGCCCAGGGGATTGGCATGACCCTGATTTCTGGAATCCGAGGGAGCTACACTAATGTAGTCGGCTTGCCAGTGGCAGAGCTGTTGGCCGATCTTTCGCAGAAATTTGGGTTTCGATGAGCACCACGATCTCAACTAACTACGCTCAGATCGCACAGAGAATTGCGCAGGCAGCTTCGGGGCGCTCCATTACTTTGCTCGCTGTGAGCAAAGGCCAATCCGCAGAAGCGATCGCGGAGCTCTATCGGCTGGGCCACCGGGATTTTGGCGAGAACTATGTGCAAGAGCTAGTCGACAAAGCGGAGCAGCTCGCAGCCCTTGGCTGCAGCGAGATTCGCTGGCACTTCATCGGGCATCTGCAGACCAACAAGGTCAAAGCTCTTGTGTCTCATGTGTGGGCTGTGCACTCGGTTGACTCAGAGAAGCTTGCGCGCGAGCTAGCCAAGCGCTGGGACCGCGCAACACCCCTGCCCTGCTTTATTGAGGTCAACATTGACGGGGAGGCATCGAAGACGGGTATTGCGCCAGAAAATACGGCCTCTCTTGCTCGAAAAATCGCATCGCTGCCGCAGTTGAGGCTCCTGGGTCTCATGGCCGTGCCCGCCAGTGGACGTACCACGGAAGAGACGTCACAGAGTTTTGCTAAGCTCTGCTCCCTTGAAGAACAGTGCCGCCCCGCAACCCAAGGCCAACTCTCTATGGGTATGTCGACGGATTTTGAGCTTGCGATCACTCAAGGGTCAACCCATGTGCGCGTGGGGACCGCCTTGTTTGGCCCTCGAAAGAAAAGTGGTCAGTAGCCAGAGAAGAACACCTCTCCACTTCAGATCCCGTAACAGCGATCAAAAGTGAAGGCTTCCGTATCCGAGCCGACAGATAAGGTGCCAGCTCCGCTTTCAGAATCGCAAAGAACTAGAGTTCCGCTTTTAATATTCTCTTAGGTTAAAAAATACTGGGCTGTAGTTGAAGTTGGTGCAGCGAGAATCGACGAGTTGTCGTTTTTTAGAAGCCTCCATTTCAGTAGGGTCACCTGGTGCCTACAGAACGATATAGGTATGGACTTAGGTGACCTTACTGGACTTCGTGTGACCTATCTTTTTACGATGGTGCTGTAGGCTCCCCGAGCTCAAACAAGTCTAGAGCATATGCAAAAACGGCTTCCTCTTTGGAGGGTGCTACAATCGCTCTAACTTCTTCGAGTGCCCTAATCAGCGCGGCTCTCACTCGTGGCACATCTGCATGAGATAGGCTGATGACCGAAGAATAATGAAGAGCGGTGGGTTGAGGCACCTCAAGCGAACGAATCGACTGAATCCGCCAATTCGTATGATGTTTGGAAATCATCGGTGAATCGTTTCCGAGGTGGATGCTCGTCGTGCTCACTTGGTAGGTACCCTGCTCTATGCGAAGTATGCCGCGAGAAACGAGGAACTCGAGAACTTCCGATACCGTCTGCCGAGGCAATCGTAAACGCTCGGATATGGCTTCAACGCTTTTGAACTCCGGAACGGAGACCATCGCGTAAACAGCCAGGTAGTACCAAGCGCTATAAAACTTGGACTGATCTTCGTCACTGATTCGATGTTTAAACTGAAGTCGATTCTTAAGCTCCAGTCTTGTTTCAATCAGCTTGCGCCTTTCAGTTTCGAGAAAGGCTTTGAGACTCCGGTTTCCCGCACGCGCTAACTGAACGAGCAACATGAAGTAGCGCTGCTCATCCGGGCGATGTCCTAAATAGGTACTGAGATCCGCTGCCTGCTCGAGACTGAAGTGGGCCGTGCCTCTAAAAACGTGAGTCACATAAGCCGTGTGGCAGTGAAGTGCCGTTGCAATTCGGCTCTTTTCCCCTCGCCCACGCCCAGGACGAGTCTTCAGCCACTCTCCCAGATAGACTTTATACTCCTGAAAATCAAAGACAGAAGCCTGCATGATTAGATAGTTATCGTCTTAAATTGACTTAAACTCAAATTTTGAGCTGTAAGTTTATAAACTTTCAATATTCAAGACTAAATCAAACAGGTATTGATGCGTCATAACCGCGATGCTATTTAACAACCGCTCCAATCAAAGAGTCGGCTCACCGAAAGGCACCTGTTTATGAAAAGTTATAGTTTGATTCACCGTGGAGTTTTGATGGCGATTGGGATGGGCGCTGCCATTTCCTGTTATGCAGGAGTCGAGGGCAGCGGTGGAGCAGATACCTACGCCCCCACCCCGGCTTGGTTTATGAGTCTCGATGCCACTAAGCGCATCCGTACTTGCACTCAGTTCGCGCCCGACTTCGGCGTCGAACGCTCCGTAGGAGAGGCAACTCTCACCGAAGCTTTCAAAAAATGGGGCGATTACCTCATCACCAAACGCATCCAAGTACTTCCGCGCAACTACATCGGCGGTCATGACATCTACGCCACCCAACTTGAGCTTTTAACGAATTGCGATGGAAGTGAAGACCTCAAAGTCTACTTCGGAGCCAAAGACGCACGCGTGCTCGCAGCCAAAGCCAAATACGTCAAGCCTTATGGCTTTGTTGAACGGACCAGCGGTCCCGATCAAGACTGGGGCAAAGGATTTATGTACATCGCTACTCCCGCTGAGATCGCGCCTTCGCCTGCATGGACCACAGGTAGTCACCTGCTTGGGATTCTTCTG
>CAZGCK010000059.1:0-347 GCA_964524175.1 uncultured Bacteriovoracaceae bacterium
TGAAACAAGTAAAGGCCTTGGTGAAAGGTTAGACACTCGTTCAGCCCCAAGTCACTTTTGATTCAATAGAGAAGCGTCCCAGAGTGGATAAATGATTGCACCAAGGGGCTGTGGGTAAGGAAGCATCACATCTTCCTCAGGATAGGCCAACTTTGCCCCTTTTTTTGCGAGAGCTCGCCAAGAAGTAGGAACTGAGTCCGTTCTTGGGTCATAGGGCACTCGGCCCGGTTCAACAATGGGTTCTTCGTTCGAAAAAGCCCTTTCACCCGTGCGGGCATACCAAAGTAGGTCTGGTTGAAGCTTCAGAGATTCTTCTGTCCATTCTCCACTAATGATCTCCCCTTTGA
>CAZGCK010000059.1:357-8229 GCA_964524175.1 uncultured Bacteriovoracaceae bacterium
CCGGATGTAGGTGATGTCCGCCACCCACAGTTGGTTGACGCCAGTCCGCGTCATCCGGCTCGCCAGGTTCAAATACACCTCCAGGTCATGCTGGGTCTCCGTCGTGACCACGAAGGCTCGCGGTTGGAAGCTCGTCCAGATATTGGAGTGTCGTTTCTATTCCAACAACACTTGATGTTTCGGAAGCAGGTATTTTCAAAACGGATAGAAACGGGCTTGTGGCTTTTTCGAGGCTTTCCGTTGGTGAGCCTGTTTTGGGCTCAAAATAGCTGTATCGATAACTCAAGATGGGCACATTAAAGACAAAGTCTTGAGAATAATCCATCACCAAACTTTGGTGGTTTTGTCCGAGACGGGAAACAAGTGCGATGTGAAACATGCCTGGGTTGACGTCTCGACATTTAGGATCTGACTCCGCGTTCGATCCGAAGAGTCTTGCAAAAAATCCTCTCCGACATTGCCGTCCAACCGAGTGGATCTTTTTATAAAAGGCTTCAGAATAGTTTGTCCAAAGTAAAATCCCTAGAGCTTCAATATCAGATGGATAAAAAATAATAGGACGCCCGCTGGGATCCAATGCATCTACTGAAACCTGTGGACGGGGAAGAGCCTGCGCGAGAGTTACCCAAGCATGACAGAGGCCACTCCATGCTGCGGCATGCCCTTTTTCTTTTCGGATTCGAAACCAAGCGAGGATTTGGTGAGTTAGGGTAAGGTCAGCATCGCCTACGAGGTAGTCATATTTTGTCGCAGGAGAAAGAATCGACCGCTCTGTTTCAGTGAGGTCTAGAAATCGAGATTTAATGTGGGATTCAGTTTGGGTTAAGAACTCAAAAATGGTTTCAAAATGATCGAAAGGATCCGACATGGATCGAATCAAATTTCGAAAGACCGGGTCCCGGTAAGGTTGTGCGATCAATCCAAGCTTGTCAGGCCAGTTGGTAGAGGGCCATGGCTTTATTCGGGTAGATCCTTGCCGAAGACGCTCCATGTCCTCGAGTCGATAGATAAGTTTGTCGTCAGGCAAAAATCCTCTAGGGAGATCTCGGCCCCAGTTATCAAGCTTGTTATACCCCCAGATAGCGTCTGCCGTCGCGACCTTCGAAAGGACGACGAAGAGTAATAGTGAAACAACTATGAAGTACTTACCTGAATAGAGTTTCATCCGCGCAGGAGGCTCAGCAAGATCTGATCCACCCGATAGGTACGAGAATTCCTAAACTTTATGAGAGTGAGGCGAGACCAAAGAGAAGTTCGCTGTAGAGAACTTAGACAGTGCCCACTTAGGTCGTCGCCTGATCGATCAGTTCTGCGATATCCATCACGCGAACTTTGTCCTGCATTTCCTTGGTCTTGATCCCATCCGTGATCATGGTCATGCAGAACGGACACGATGCTGCGACGATCCCGGCTTTGGTCTCAAGCGCTTGCTCCGTACGGGTGACGTTGACCCGCTTACCAATAGTTTCTTCCATCCACATACGACCTCCACCAGCGCCGCAGCACATGCTTTGGTCGTGGTGAGATTTGATCTCGACTCGACGGACTGCAGGGAGCGAGTCGATCACGGCACGGGGTTGTTCGTAGATGCTGTTCCACCGCCCTAGGTAGCAGCTATCGTGGAAAGCTACGGTCTCGTCGATTGTTTTTGTGGGCTTGATCTTCCCTTCGGAAATCAGTTTAGCCAAGAACTGAGAATGGTGGAGAACTTCGTAAGTGCCGCCGAAGTCTTTGTATTCGTTCTTGATCGTATTGAAGCAGTGCGGGCACGCGGTGACGATGCGTTGGACTTTGTAGCGGTTAAGCGTCTCGATATTGGCCTTCGCGAGCGTCTGATAGAGATACTCGTTGCCGATGCGGCGAGCGGCGTCGCCGGTGCATTGCTCCTCGGATCCGAGGATTGCGAACTTCACGCCTGCCTTCTTAAGCAGGCTGGCGAACGAGCGCAGCACCTTCTTGTTGCGGTCGTCATAAGAGCCGGCACAACCCACCCAAAGGAGCACGTCTACGCTGGCGTCTTCCGCCATGGTTTTCAGGCCTAGGCCTTCTGCCCAGTTCGCGCGATCTGCTGCACTGAACGCCCAAGGAGTTGCGTTGGTCTCCATGTTCTTGAAGACCGACTGAACTTCTGCGGGGAAGCGAGACTCCATCATGACGAGGTTGCGGCGCGCTTCGTAGATCTTGTCGGTGTGTTCGATAAATACGGGGCATGCGATTTCACACGCGCGACAACTGGTGCAGGCCCAGATCACATCTTCAGTCACGTTCTCGTCAATGACGTGAGTGACTTCGTCGATCCTTCCGGCGAGGACTTTTTCTTTGTTGCGGTAGAGGTTTTCTTTAAGGTCGAGGATGAGAGCTTTGGGTGAAAGTGGCTTTTGCGTGTTGTAGGCCGGACAGAGGTCCTGGCAACGACCGCACTCGGTGCAGGAGTAATAATCGAGAGCGTCCTTCCAAGAGAAGTCCGTCACCTTGGCGGTACCGTACTGAGTGACTTTCTCGTCTTCGAAGTTGATGGGCTTCATGCCCTTCTCGCGAGGGAGGGTCCGCAAAAAGGTATTGGGTCCTGCAGCTACAACGTGAAGATGCTTGGAGCTTGGGATATACATCGCAAATCCCAGCACGATGAGCATGTGCACCCATTTAAAGGCGATGCCCAAATTTTGGTTAGTCGTCTGATCCAAGCCGAGACCGCCTAAAACTCCAGCAAGGGTATTTGAGAACGGCATTGCTGAAGCAAACGTGTCGTGTCCGCCTAAGATGAAGAAAGCGTTCATGAGGAGGATCGCCACCATGAGCGATGCCGTGAAAGTTAGCACTATATTGGCGTCGCGAGATTTGCCTAGCCCCTCGGGCCTGACGATAAACCGTCGATAACAAGCGTAGGCGATGGCAATGAGGATGGCGAAGGTAAAGAAGTCTTGCAAGAAGAGCAGTGCGCTGTAAGGAGCGTGACCGATGAACTCAAGATTGAAGGGTTGATAGAGCGTGCTTGCGAACTGCTCGAGCGTTCCTACTGTGATGATGAGGAATCCCCAAAAGATGGTCGCATGCATGATGCCTGGACCTTTCTTTTGAAGGACGGCCTGCTGTCCCAAAACGTTGATAATCGCCGTTTGGATGCGAGCAGGGATATCATTGAGTCGGTTGGCTTTGCCTTGATGCATCTTCATCATCTTGAAGAGGATGCTGAAGCGATAGCCCGAATACCCGAACGCAATGCCTGCGATGATCAGGAACGCAATGGTCTGCCAAGTCATGGTGATGGCTCCTTGACCCAAAGTCTAACACAGTTGTTGATAGCGCAAACCGCAGAAGTGCATGAGCAAGATTGCCCACGTACTAAGCAGTCCTATGGGACTATAAGGAGATCAGTGCTCCTTGAGCTTCTTGAGTTCTTCTTTCAATGCTGGAACAACAGTGAAGATGTCCCCAACAATGCCGTAGTCGGCCACCTGGAAAATCGGAGCCTCAGGGTCGGTATTGATTGCAACGATGGTCTTCGAGGTGCGCATACCGGCCAAGTGCTGAATGGCGCCGCTGATGCCACATGCGATGTACAGGGTCGGCGAAACCACTTTGCCGGTCTGTCCTACTTGATCACGGTGAGGTCGATAACCTGCGTCCACGGCGGCGCGTGAAGCGCCGACTGCAGCACCCAGGACATCGGCCATTTCTTCGATCATCTTGAAGTTCTCGGCGTTCTTAAGTGAACGGCCTCCAGAGACGACAATCGAGGCTTCAGTCACGTCAGGACGCCCGCTGGAGCCCTTCACGACATCGGCCACCTTAGTCACGAGTGTACCCAAGTCTGCAGTGACATTGACGACTTCGGCAGATTTGCCGGTGTCTGGCTTAGGGATGCCTAGCGCGTTTGCGCGAACAGTGGCTACTTGAGGGCCGGCGCCGACGAATTCGACTTCAGCCGTCGCTTTACCCGCGTAAACGGGGCGACGAACCTTGATTTTGCCGCCGTCGAAGCTGAGTTGAGTGCAGTCGCTTGCGAGACCCACGTTGAGACGGGCTGCTACGCGAGGCATCAAATCACGACCCGTAGGGGTATGGCTTGCGAGCACGACGTCTGGGCCCGCGCTTTTGAGGACATCGATGATCGCCTTGGAGTAGGCTTCCGATGTGTAGAACTTGAGAGCAGGGTTTTGCACAAGATGCACTTTCTGCGCTCCATAGTGACCCAGCTCCTTAGCTAGATCGGCGATGCCATCTCCTAAGAGAATAGCGTGCGTTTCGTTGCCTGCAGCGCTTGATGCGCCGAGGAGTTCAAATGTGGCCTTCTTAAGACGGCCGTCTCGATGTTCAGCGATGACGAATACTTTAGCCATTTTCAAACCACCTTTGCTTCTTCATGGAGAAGACGGACGAGTTCTTTAGCTTGAGCTGCTGGTTCACCAGCAATCTTCTTACCGGCCTGCTTAGGCGGAGGGAGTTGCAGATTCTTGTAGCGAATCTTTTGATCCGCATCCGAAGCGCCGACATCAGCGGCCTTGAGCATCTTCACTTCCTTCTTCTTGGCCTTCATGATGTTTGGGAGGCTGGCGTAACGGGGTTCGTTCATACCCTTCTGGGCTGCGATCAGGAGAGGCATGGGTGCCTCGACCATTTCGAAGGCGCCGCCTTCAATCTCGCGCTTACATTTCACCGAACCCGCACCGTACTCAACGCCGAGAACGACTGTGACATATGGCAGTCCTGCATACTCAGCAACCAGCTGGCTAACTTGGGCGGCACCATCATCAATTGCTTCTTTGCCTGTAAAGACGATGTCGACCTTAGCTTCTTTTTTTAACGCGCCAGCTAGTGCCTTGGCCGCGTAGTTGTTGTCGGCGGATTCGGGGACCTCGACGTGGATGCCATTGTCAGCCCCCATGGCGAGCGCAGTTCGAAGCGTCTCGACCACTCGAGCGGGGCCAGCAGAGAGGACGGTCACCGTGCTGCCAGCGTTCTTTTCCTTTAAGCGCAGAGCTTCTTCGACAGCAAACTCATCGTAGGGTGACATAATCCACTTGATGCCCGCGGTGTCGATCCAGCTGTTGTCAGCGGTGAGTTTGATTTTAGTCTCGGTGTCCGGGACTTGCTTGATACAGACGTAAATGTTCATGATGTCTCCTCGGCCTTTGATGGAAGCGGATGCCCCGGGTCGGCCCTCTCATTAGCTGTGCAAATTACTTTATAGCGACGCCTGCAGCTGTTCTGCAACCTGTTTTAGAATAGCGATGTCAGAACAGAGCGTGAATCGCACGTATCCTTCGCCGGCAGCGCCAAAACCATTGCCCGGCGTAGAGACGATTCCTTTGGTTCGAATCAGATCCAATACAAAATCCTCGGACTTCTTTCCTTCGGGTAGGCGCGCCCAAGCATAGAATGTTGCGTCAGGAAGTTTGCATGCGAGGCCACTCTTTTGTAGAGCGGGAATTAGCACGTCGCGACGTTTTTGATAAATCGCACGCAACTCGGTGCAGAAGGGCTCATATCGGTCGAGCGCTTCGATACCTGCCTCTTGTACGGCGTTGAAGATCCCAGAGTCGATATTAGTCTTCACCTGGGCCAGGCCATCAATGATTTTTGCGTGACCAACCACAAAACCGACTCGCCAACCCGTCATATTGAAGGTCTTCGACAAGCTGTGAAACTCACAGCCCACGTCCTTTGCGCCGGGCGCTTCGAGAAAGCTGGGTTGCTTCTTCCCATCATAAAAAATCTCAGAATACGCATTGTCGTGGCAGACGATGATCTGGTGTTTTTTAGCGAACGCAACGACTTCCTTGAAAAACTCTATTGATGCCGAGGCTGAAGTCGGATTGTTTGGATAGTTGAGAAAAAGAAGGCGCGCACGCGGGCCCTTTTTTACGAGTGCTTCGAGTTCAGCAAAGTCTGGCAAGAAACCATTTTTCTCGCGAAGGGCAAAAGTGAGCGGGACCCCGCCTACGAAATGAGTGGCAGCCGAATAAACAGGATAGCCTGGATCAGGCACGAGCACTGCTTCTCCCGGATTCACAAAGGCGAGAGGGATGTGCGCGATACCTTCTTTTGAGCCAATGAGTGAGAGAACTTCGCTCTCAGGGTTGATCTCCACGTTGAAGCGGCTTTGATACCAACGCGCAACCGCTTTACGAAACTCGATCATGCCCCAATAAGATGGGTACTGATGATTCGCCGGGCGTTTAGCGGCGGCTGTCAGTCTGTCGATTACAAATTGAGGGGTGGGAAGGTCTGGGTCACCGATTCCGAGCGCGGTGAGCTTGCGGCCCTTTTTTATTTCTTCCTGTTTGATCTTGTCGATCCTTGCAAACAAGTAAGGAGGAAGTTTCTTGAGCCGTTCGGTCGTGTCAAACATGTCTGTCATTTGCGGAGCTCCTCAAAGTACTGATCGATCGCAATAAAGCCCTTTAGCTCGGTCTTGCCTCGAATGCCGGCTAACCAGAGGGCAACATCGATTGAGCCGCGAGCAAAGATCGAGCGATCTTGGGCAAAATGACCGAGAGTCACATGGTCAGAGTGACCGTAGAATGTGACTTCATGGTCGCCAATAATCTCGCCTGCGCGGACGGCGTGGGTTTGAACACCTGCGGGGTTTTCGGGTGCGATCGCTCGCTGGAGCATGATTGCCGTCCCGCTGGGCGCGTCTTTCTTATGGCGATGGTGGGTCTCGACGAGCACAGGCGTGTAACCGAGTTTGACAAACAAAGGAGCTGCCTTCTTTAAGGTATCAATGACTGCTAGTACGCCCGTTGAAAAGTTCGACGAGATGAGTACTGGCGTTCTCAGCGCAAGCGAATTCAGTCTTCGATTTTCGTCGGTCGTCCAACCCGTGCTTCCTACAACGAAAGCGGGCAATGGCTGCGAGGTAGTAAGCGCAAGCTCCGTGAGGGCCAGCATTCCGGCAGGGCTAGCAAAGTCTATGACAACGTCAGTTCTAAGTAGTGAATCAAGCGGTTCGTTTCTGCTCGGGCTAGCGACGAGCTCCGCTTTATTGCTGAACTCCGTCTTCAGGAGGTCAGCGACCCATTTGCCCATGCGCCCCGAAGCGCCGAGTAGGCCAACACGGATCACAGCTTGGCTCCTCGTTCAATCCCACAGCGTTTGAGCGAGATCGCCAGCTTCTCCTGAAGCGCGCTGGTAAGCGGAATCAGCGGAAGGCGAAGTCTTGAATCACACCAGCCCGCCACCGACATGGCGTGTTTGACAGGTACTGGATTCGAGTCGATGAACAGGTCTCGGAAAAGCGGATAGAATTTCTGGTGGATTTCGGCTGCCTTGCGAGCTTGGCCAGCGTCGTATGCTTTTTGAATCTCAACCATTGCTCGCGGAAATAAATTGCTTGATACAGATACCACCCCGCAAGCACCTATCGAGAGCAGAGGCAAAAAGGCGGCATCGTCGCCCGAGAAAACATCCATTTTCCTTCCGGCCTGATTGAGTAGATCAATGATCTCAGAAGTGAATGCGGTATTTGCGGTAGCTTCTTTTACGCTGCGAATACGTGGGTGGTCCGCGAGCTTGACAATGGTTTCTGCAGTGAGGCTCACGCCAGTGCGCCCAGGAACGTTATAAAGCATGACATCGCATTTGACCTCGTCTGCTACTGCGCGGAAGTGCGCTTCGAGTCCCGCTTGCGAGGGTTTATTGTAGTAGGGGGTGACCACGAGCAAGCCATCAACTCCTTGGTCGGAGGCCCATTTTGAAAGTTCGATGGTCTCAGCGGTGGAGTTGCTACCCGTGCCAGCATAGACTTTCACACCGCTGCCCTTGAGGGTCTGAAGCGTTGTGGTGATGAGTTGTTTTTTTTCTTCTTTGGTCAGAGTCGGGCTTTCGCCCGTGGTTCCGCACGGAATTACTCCTGTTACGCCCGCAGCC
>CAZGCK010000059.1:8239-25179 GCA_964524175.1 uncultured Bacteriovoracaceae bacterium
TCCTCGAGGATTTTCTTAAAAGCAGAAAGATCGAGTTCGTTTTGAGACGTAAAGGGGGTCACCAACGCTGTGAGCACGCCGCGCATATGTTGTTGTTCTAACATAGGCGGACCAGGGAACAATATATCTTCCTATCGAGGTACCTTTGCGCTCTGCACGCCAGCAAAGTCATTGTTCAAGGTCAGTTGTACTGCGCCCGATTGCTGAGCATAGGTAGACACAATGCTGGCAGCCATCGCTAGTCCTCTTTGAAGAGTAATATCCGCTGCCGTCGATGCCATCTAGTGGGTCATGTCCACGACGTAGAGCGCGTTCTAGAGGTTCTTGTTGCTATGTTACCCACGCACCCCGCAATCTGCTTCGGTTTCAAGTGCGATGGGTCCACTCGTTTGGGCTGAGTCCCACCAGATTGCGCTGGATGCGCATTCTAGCTAGACTTAAGCCGATTGAGTCGCTTTAAATTGCGCATTGGACGCATTCTAAGGCGACTCAGTCAGGCCTAGTGCTGGATACTGGGAGCTCGAAGCGCCCTAAGTATTGCTTTGATTGCACATGCGACTTTCGGTGCGATCCTTCATCAGCCGAAACGGTCTGAAGCTTGCGCTAACCAACGCCACTCGATGTGGGGCTTTATCTTGCTACCAGCTCTCGCCGCGCACGAGATCCTCATAGGTCTCGCGCTCTCGAATCACCCGGATCTTGCCCTTGTTTACTAAAACTTCGCACGGACGCGGGCGGCTGTTGTAGTTGCCGGACATCGTGAACCCGTAAGCGCCAGCAGAGAGGATCGCAACGAGATCGCCCTGGTTGATCTCCTTCGAAAGCTTGCGGTCGGTGGCGAAGCAATCGCCCGTCTCGCAGACGGGACCGACGATATCCGTGCGCTTGAGTGAGGGTTTTCCTCCGTCGCGGCGGACCGGAACAATATCGTGGTACGCCTCGTAGAGAGAAGGTCTGAGTAGGTCGTTCATCGCGGCGTCGACGATCAAAAAGTCTTTCTCTTTGCGAATCTTGCGATAAAGCACTTCAGTGAGCAACACGCCCGAGTTCGCGGTCAAGGCACGGCCCGGCTCGATCAGGATCTTGAGTTTGCCTCCGACGCTTGATTTGCGGCCAAAATGTTTATGCACCAGTTTGCAGTAGTCGGCGATGCGGGGCGGTTTTTCGTTCTTATAGGCGACGCCCAGTCCACCACCGAGGTCAACGTAGGAGATGGGTTGAGGCAAAAGCTGGTTGAGTTCGCCCACGAGTGCGCGCACTCGGGCAAAGGCATCGTTCAAAGGCGAGAGCGATAGGAGTTGGCTGCCGATGTGGATGCTGATCCCTTGAAAGTCGATGTTGGGGAAGCTTTCGATTGCAGCTCCGATCTGGAGGACTTCTTCGCGAGACATCCCAAACTTGTTTTTCTTTAGGCCAGTCGAAATATAGGGGTGGGTCTTCGGGTCAACATCGGGATTGAATCGCAAGGCAACTCGAGCACGAGTGTCTAAGCTCTCTGCCACAGAGCTGAGGGCGGCCAGCTCGGCGACCGATTCAACATTGAATGAAAAAATACCTTTGTCCTTGTATTGAAGAGCGGTCGCCATTTCGCCAGGTGTTTTACCTACCCCCGAAAAAACGATTTGGTCAGGGCTCAGACCTGCGAGCTCGGCGCGATAGAGCTCACCTCCGGAAACCAGGTCAACGCCGGCACCTGCTTGCGAAAGCAGGCGAATGACCGCGAGACTTGAGTTGGATTTGACCGCAAAGCAAACGGTATGGTCGAGTCCGCGCAAGCCTTTTTGAAATTCCTTGAGGGGCTTCAAAAAAGCTTCTGCCGAGTAAACGTAACAGGGTGTTCCCACCTGGTCGGCGACTTTATCGAGAGAGACTCCTCCCACAGAGAGGCTGCCATTCTTGTATGGAAAAAAATCGAGGGGTCGACTCATGAATATCTCCTTTTTTGGATCAAAGGTTGTGACAGTGATCCTGAGGCCGAACCACTAGGTGTAGGGCTAGGTCTAACTCTTCGCGGACGGGGCTTTGGGCTCGGCTCCGGTCCGTAGGTCGGATCAGGAACAGGGCTCAAATCAGGCAAGGTATCGAGGTCAGCAGGGTCAGAGCTTTGAGGTGTCGTTGGAATCAAGGGAAGTGGTGGGCCCTTCACGCCGCATGCGACCCACAATTGCAAAAGTACCAGCACGGCTAGAAAAGTAATCGAGCGCACTAGGGTTGACCTCTAGAGGTTTAAAAACGAAGGATGAGTCCAAGGCCTACGGTATCGAACCCAAGGTCCACGCGGGCAAACCAGCTAGGACCTACGCGAAACAACAGACCGCCGCCGGCAGCGGGATAGGTTTGAGCCAGAAGCGCTCGCGCCTCTTCCGATCCTGATGACGCTATGGTCGCGTTGTTTCGCACGATTCCACCATAAAGGAAAATTCCAAAATTTTCGCCGAAAAGAATGTTGTATCGAACGGTTCCCATCAACGGCATCACGTTGTAGGCGTCACTTTTACCCGCAGTAAAATTAATGATTTTGTAATAGTAAATCCCACCTTCGACAGCCAGGGAGTCCTGCGCGTGCGCGCGACGCAAGAAAAGAGTTTTGCCCAACGTCAAGGCATAGCGGGCGCCAGCGCCAATGTAGAAGGAGGGAGCTCCATCAGAGTCTACGTTTCGCAAGAAGCCCAATCCAGCCGACAGCCAATGAGAGTCCGTATCCAGTGGATAGACTTCGTCAACGATCACTCCCAGGTGAGAGTCGATCTCATCCTCGTCCCGAGAGCGTTCTCTGGATCCTTCGCTGTCAGCTGCGCCACTGGGCGGAGGAGAGGTGCCTGCATCCAAATCGGGATCATAGGGTTGAGTGTCGGGCGCTGAACCTATCTTGGTAGGGTCTTGGGATTCTGGGTCGGTGCCACCTACGGGCGAATTAGCTTCGAGCTCTTTGAGGTCAGCTTTGTCTTCAAGTGTAGGCGGAGGAGGAGCGATGTCGCTCACTTTCTCGAGCGCAGCATACGGTTCATCGACATCGAGCTGATTGACGTCTCGATAAGTTCGGACACGCTTAGCGGCGAACTGTTTTTTCTCCGGATAAGTTTTGAGAACGCGAAATGCCATGATGGGTTCGCTCTCGCGACGAAGGAGCAGAATGCGGCCTGGGCTAGTCTTGGATTCTGACATGTCATCAAAGAGATAGGTACGCATCGATTTGCTGCGTTTGACGACTTTAACTGGAAAATTACGCGCCTCGATATCTGGTAGAGGCTCTAGGGGCGAAACAAGGTGGGACGGTTCATTTGCAACGGGAGCGTCATTGGGCGAAAGAGGCGGCGATTGGGCAGCAGGTGTTGGCTCAGACTCAGAAGGAGTGGCTGGAGCTGTTGGAACAGAGTTGTCCGCGGGGGGCGGGTCTTGGGCTTGAGCATGGGGCACTGAGAGCGACGTCAGCGCAATGAAAATCAAAAACATAGGTGCACAGGATCGCGGCGAATTGACATTCTGTGGCGCGTTAGCGTTAAATCGCATAGGTGCGTTCTTTAATTTTAGCCCGCTCAATGCTTGGTGTCGAGAAAGGGATCGTGATCTTCGCGATTCTGGCGGCATCCTTTTCCGCAGGAGAAGTTCTTGCCGAGGAAGAGCGCACAGAGCCGGATCCGACTCCACAACTTGATTTGCCTGCCCGCCCTGATTTTGCTGAAGCCAAGCAGCTTCTCGCTAAGAAAAAGTGGGCTGAAGCAGCCATCGTTCTGAGAACGCTCACCAAAGGCAATCCAGACTATCTGCCTGCCGCCATGGATTTGGCGCGTGCTTTGGTCTACTCGGGCCGTCGTGAAGAAGCACTCGGTGTGCTGACACAAGCGGTGACGAAGCAGAAGGGAACGAAGAAGACTGCGCTCATCCGGCGCACTAACGTGCTTTCTAGAATTTTTCTGACTGAAAAGACGTTTCAGAATTATCAAGAAGGACTGAATCTTCTCACCCATGGCAAAGCAAGTGCCGCACGTGAGAAGTTTGAGAAGTCGCTCGAGCAAGAGCCTGACAATGTCGAGATCCTCACTCGCATCGGCCAAAGTCTGGTGCTGGACGGGGACTACGACAGCGCGGCTGAGCGTCTGCGAGTGGCTAGGAGGCTGAATCCACACGAGCCTGAGATCCGACTCTGGCTGGGTCGTGCGCTTCATCAAAGGGGTGAGCTCACCGAGGCCATCGAAGAATTGCGTTTAGCGCATCAATCTCTCGAAACTTCCGAACGTGCTCCCATTTGGTATGCGGAAGTGCTCCTCTCATCTGCCCAGCGCAAAGCTGCGATTCAGGTTCTTGAGCAAGATGGCAAAGAGAATCCCTTTCACGTATCTGGATTGGTTGCGCTTGCTAAAATGAGGATTCAACTTTTTCGAGATGGCAACGAGTCGCTTTGGAGTGCTCGAAAGGATCTTCAGGTGGCGATGAGTCGCCTGCCGCAGTATAGTTCGGGAGAGATCCAGCCTTTTGAAAGCGATCTGGGGGTGGAGCTTCGGTCGGCAGCTAACAGTCTCAAGTCGGAGATTGGAACGCTAATCAGCCAACTCGATGGGCGACTTCAAGCAGGGAAGTTAAATCAATAAGTTCAATCACTTAAAAAAGTGGCTCTTCTAAGACCCAATTGTGGACTAAATTGGTTAATTATTGATATAAGCTTTTGGTGATGCATCAACTCAAAAACTTTTTAGTCGCTACGGGGATCTGGGCCGCGATCATGGCGGGAGTGATTGGGTATCACGCGCGAGCTGATGGCGGAGACCATGCGAGCGGCCTAGTTTATGAGTTTGGCTTGTCGGAAAGTCCTTGAATTAGCGCTTAGCGATTGGCGGAACCGTACGATCGGTTGCGCCCGTGTAGAATGCGCGCGGACGATAGATTCGGTTGTTCGCATACTGCTCGAGAACTTGCGCCGTCCAGCCCGAGACGCGGCTGACTGCGAAGATCGGAGTGAAGTCGCGTGGGCGCAGTCCGAGAGCGGTGTAAACAAGACCTGAGTAGAAGTCGACGTTAGGCATGAGGCCTTTCTTTTCTTCCATCTGGTCCGCGATGTGAACAAGCATGCGATGGTAGTCCTCGAGGCCGACCTTCTTAGCGACTTCGAGCGACATCTTGCGTAGAATCTTGCCGCGAGGGTCGCCGTTTTTATAGACGCGGTGGCCGATACCCATGACTTTTTTCTTGGCATTGACGGCGTCATCGATGAACGCGTCGACTTTGTCGTAGCTCCCGATTTCTTTGAGCATGATCATCACAGCTTCATTGGCGCCGCCGTGGAGCGGGCCCTTGAGAGAGCCGATCGCTGCAACAATGTCGCTGTAATAGTCGCTCGTCGTTGAAGCAACGACGCGCGCTGTGAATGCTGAGGCGTTGAGCTCGTGGTCGGCATGCAGAACAAGCGCTGTATCGAAAAGCTTCTCTTCTTCAGCCGTAGGTTCTTTGCCGCGAATCATGTTGAGGAAGTTCCAAGCCAAGGATTTTCCTGGGTCAGCCGCGATAGGTTTCTGGCCTTGCTCGAGCCGAGAAAGGGTCGCAACCATGGGACCTAATGCAGCCGTCAGGCGAGTGGCTTTCGAGATCACGCCTTTGGGCGTGATGTCTTCAGCGCTGGGAGAAGGCTCGAGATTTCCAAAGTAAGAAACCGCAGTACGAAGCTTTGCCATCGAGTGAGATTTCGTTTTCGCAATCGACTCGAGAATTGGCATCATTTCGCTAGGAAGTGTGAGCTGCGAAGTGAGCTCTTTTTTGAACCCTTGCAATTCAGCCTGATTAGGGAGCTTGGCGTTCCAAAGGAGGTAGATGATTTCTTCGAAACCGCAGTGCTCTGCGAGATCTTCGATCGTGTAGCCACGGTAGAGGAGCGTCACGTCATGAATCGTGCTGATCTCGCTCGTGCAGGCAATAATGCCTTCGAGGCCTTTGTTTGCTGACTCAGGGATAGACGTTTTATTCTCAGTAGATTGGGGCATGGTGTCGTCCTCTCGTAGATAACAACTCTTTGAAACATTACAGATTCATATGAAAACGTCTAGTGTCCTGAGTCAGATTTATCGGTACAAAACTTTTTTGTCAGTCGCCCGAGCCTGCGAGGAAAAGGGGAGAGCTGAATTGAACTTTTTGCGAAACTTTTTTGACGAACCAGGTCGGGATAAAAGGGCAAAAAAATAGTTACGATAAAACTGACTCAGAACACGGTGGATCTTGACTGACTCTCATTCCTATATGAAAGCTATTTGAATGGCGGGACAGAAAATTTTCATCGCGGTTGCCGGTAACATCGGCACCGGTAAGACTACTTTATCTCAAATGTTGTCTACACGCTTTGGTTGGACTGCTCATTTTGAGGCCGTTTCTGACAATCCGTATTTGGCGGACTTCTACAAGGATATGACGAGATGGTCGTTTCCGCTTCAAATCTTCTTTCTCAATAATCGATTTCGCGCTCACCAAAACATTACCCAGGGAACGAATAGCTCCATCCAGGACCGAAGCATTTACGAAGATGCCAATATTTTTGCTCGTAACCTCCATGAAGCCGGCAACATGGAGGATCGGGACTATCGCAACTGCCTCGAACTCTATAACGTGATGTGCCAATACCTCACTCCTCCAGATCTAGTGATTTACTTGCGTAAATCGCTGCCTAAACTAAAAGAGCGGATCGCAATGCGAGGCCGGGACTACGAAGCCAATATTCCGGACGAGTACCTTGCTAATCTTAGCCGGTATTATGATGACTGGATGTTGAACTACGACTTAGGCAAGAAGCTCATCATCGAAAGCGATGACCTCGACTTCCTTCATAAGGAAGAAGATTTTGACAAGGTCACCCGGAGTATTCTCAGTGCGCTCGACCAGCGAGATCTATTCCTAGAGTCTCGCGCACATGGCTCGGGCTCAGCGTCGCTGGAAGGATCTCCTCTGATGACAGGTTCAGTGGGGAGCATGGCTTCAGCGCTGAGTCTTGCTTAGCGTGTACTTGTAAAGTGTGAGCTAATTTCCGCGCTTATCTTGCCATCACAGCTTCAATTGCGCATTTTGTCGGGTTCTCGAGTGCTCCTTGACAGCCGATTCGAATGAAAGTGCCAGGACTGACGTCTGCAATGGACACATGGTAGCTGTGTGTTTCTGCTGTCACGCCCCCTGTATTCAGGGCGAGTGGGGTCGATTCGTTTGGAGGTCCCACTGGATCAATTTCAAGAAGGCGCATCGTAGGAGAGAGTCGACTGAGGGTTTCGAGACCTTTGAGAGCTTCTTGTTGTACCTCGGGTTGACTGTGTGAGGCCCAAAGCCCTTTGAATAAGTCCTGCATGTTCTTGTTTTGAGCTTCAGAGTTGGGTTGATTTGAACAATGCACAGCATAGAGGGCGAGTCGGGCTACGTTCTCGGGGCTAGTCTGTGGGGTGGAGTAGAAAGGATCTAGGGGGCAATAATAGGTTGGAATGCTCGCCTGAACCTTCGCTGCAAAAAAAAGGGCCAGAGTCATTGTCAGAACAACTGCGCTAGATTTCATAGATTTTTTGTTCATCATGCTTTCTCCTTCAAGAGACCGGTAAAATATAATAACTGACCCAAAAAGTCAAGAATTGGCTGCATTTAATATCTTTTAAAGTTTACAGGCTTATACGCTTGGCTCGGAAAGCTAGGTAAAAAACAGCTAGGCAAAAAAGTCTTAAGTTCTCTAGGTGCTTCGCCGAAGAGATGCCTAGAGACTCGGATCTTCCCTATTATGAGGGACAGCAAAGACCGCGATTCTCAGAGGAAATAACCATGAAAAGACTTTCCGTTAGCATTTTGACGGTCTCAGCGATGCTGGCTCTTGGAGCTTGTTCTTCTTCGCCCTCGACCACCAACGGGGTAGATCCAACACTTGAAGCGCAGCCCGATGCAGCTACCGACTTGGTAGCGCAATCGAATGCGGACGACCCCAGTGCTCCGCCCACAGATCCATCGGATCCGGCTGCTCCTCCGGCACCGGATGCACTCGCTGAGGTTGCTGCCCCTCCCGTTGCAGAGGAAAAGACTGAAGCTCCGGCGCCAGAAACTCAAGCTGTTGCAGCCGAAGACACGACTCCTGCGTCTCCTGCGGGGAGCGGCGCGTTCGAGAAATATACTGTTCGCACTGGCGACACTTTGATGAAGATCGCTTTTGAAACTTACGGAGACCTTTATCGCTGGAAAGGCATTCTAGAAGCGAACAAGGACAAAGTAAAAAACCCAAACCTCATTCCTGCCGGCACCGTTCTGGATGTAGAGAAGCCAGCTAGCGACGCGACGATCGCACGCAATGGTGAAAAGTACCTGATCAAGAACGGTGATACGTTGGGTTTGATTTCTGGCGACGTATATGGAACGCAATCGAAGTGGAAGAAGCTTTGGGAAAACAACAAGCAGTTGATCCACGACCCAAATAAGATTTTCGCTGGGTTCTTCCTCTATTACATGCCTGAAGGTACGAGCGTCACTCCAACACCTTTGGCAGAAAAGAAAATGCCATCGGTTAAGGATGGCACGGATGTGGCTCGTGCGCCTGCCGCCCAGGTCGATGCGGGAGTGGCACAAGATGATCCATTGAAGGTGCTCGAAGGGGTCGCCCCCGGCGGGGACCAGACCACCACGCAGTAGCGTAGATGGTCTGACCCACACCGAAGAGAAATTCTCATTACATCTTCGTAAAGCTGGTGAGCTCCATCACGATGTCGATGCCTTGAGTGCTGACCGCTTGCTTAAGCGTTCCTTCCATCACAGTGTCGCGAGGATTTGCCCAGACTTCGAGATGAGAAACTTGCTTGGACTTGGCGACGATGTGAATTGACTTAAAAGTACCGGCCGGAACAGTGATGTCCGTGTAATCTTGAGAGATAATTTCGATAGTGTCGTCAGGTAGTTGTTGCTCTTTGCCGTTGCGTAGCATCTTCAATACTTTGCTGTCCGCTTTGTTGTACAAGACATCGAGTACTTCTTTTTGAATCGATAGGTTTATGTTTTGGCGCACCCACAAGGCTGTGCCCTCATCTTTAGTAACCGTTTTCGTCATCGTGCCGAGTTTGCCAAATTGGCTTGCCGCGACGTTGTAGGTTTGCTTGTCACCGACTTTCCAATCGATGGCGTTTTGAGTGACGATATTGCTGAGAAGAGATGACATGAGGGCGTCTTGAGTCAGAACAAATGGCTCAGCGGCGCGAACGAGCGACGGGCTTACTGCCAAAACTGAGAATGCGAGAGCAGCTAAAAGCTTTTTCATAAAGCGGTCTCCATAGTATTGTTTTTGTACTAGAACTACGTCTGACAGGTTCAAGTTGAGACAGTAACGAGCGAGGACAGATTTGCAAACCACATTTGAATATTTAGCCTCCTGGCCGAGGGATCATTCTGGCAAGTCACCGCTCGTTCTTTTGTCTGATCTCGCTAGAAAAGCTCATAAGGCGTTTAGCTTTTTCGTCTCGCCTGAGAATCAGCCCAGTTCGCATTTGCTTAAAAGGCACCTCTCTTTCAAGGGATTCTCGATTGTGCTGGCTCTTGCGTGTGGAGCGGTGAGTTGCGCGACTTCGGGGCCGATCGAAAAGCCCATCACCGATGGTGAACGAGTCGAGAAGGAAAAAGCTTTTGGAGCTGGGCTTGCCCGGGACTTTGAGCCCCAGCTTAAGTTCCGGCAGGATCAAGAGGTCTTGGTTTATCTGAGAGGGCTCGCTGAGGCACTGGCTCAAGTTTCGCCTGAGTTGAAAGAGGCGGGAGTAGGGATTTTTGTCATCAAAGATCGCGATCAGCTCTGGAGGGATTTTGCGTTGCCCGGCAATCGCATCTACTTGTCGGTCGGATTGCTCAAGACCTTTGAGTTTGAAAACGAGTTAGCGGCAGCAATCGCATTGCAGTTTGGACATATCATCCGTCACGATGTGCTTCAGAGCATGATCCGATTAGCGGATCCGGGCGTGCAAATGGCGATCAAGGACTATGGGCCAACTCATTATCCAGAGATCGAAGGACTGCTTGCGGTGCCGGATGGGCAAGAGAAGAAGGTCGATTACTTCAGTCCCAAGGGAGTTTTTGCGTTTCCAAACGAGGTCTATATGAACGCCACCGAGCAGGCGGTGGGCATCATGTACCGCGCCGGATACGATCCTCGTGGCTTGATAGCGTTTTGGGAGAGGCATGCGCAGTCGAAGGGACACTCGCCCCATGATTCGGAGCTTTTGGCAAAATTGATCGAGAAAACGCGTCGAGCAATTGCTCTCTACTCTCCATTGCGTAATCCTATAGTGAGATCGCAGGCCTTCTTGTCGGTCCAGAAGAGGATACGCAAACTTTGAGCTCCGAATCGATGAAAGAGACTTTTAAGCAGGAGGTGCGGGGAATGGCCGAGCAGCTTGGAAAAACTGAGACGGAGATCTCAGCCTGGGTGAAGTCCGCGCGTGTGATCGACTCGGTGGTTAAACTCCCGGGCGATGCGAGTACCCGTGTCTATTATCGCGTGACCGCTGGAGGGAAGAGCTACATCGCGATGAAGATGGAAGAGTTTGCCGAGCAGGGCGAAAAGCTTCCGTTTCTTGTCGTGCAAAAGCACCTGTCTTCTTGTGGAATTGATGTTCCAGCTGTTTTAGATGCCGATGCGTCCAAAGGATTTATCTTACTCGAAGACTTGGGAGATGTGACTCTTCTGCGGCAATTGCAGGAAGTGTCAAGCGACGACGTCGAGCGCCATCTCTATGGGCGCGTGATCGATTCTCTGGTGCAATTGCAAGTCAACGCTTCGCCCAAGCGAAAACCAGCCGATATTGATGCCTACAAGCTTCGTTTTGATCGCAAGAAGCTCATGTGGGAGATCGATTTCTGCATCGAGCATTTTTATCAGACCTATTTGAAGCGCGTGATCAGCGCTGAAGATCTAAAGACGATGCAAGACGGTTTTGGTGAGATTTGCGAGTTGCTTGCGAGCGAGCCAACTGTGTTGACGCATCGGGATTTTCATTCGCGCAACATCATGGTGGCTCCGGATGAGAGCGGGAGCTTCGAGCGCCCGCGCCTGGTGATGATCGACTTTCAAGATGCGCGAATGGGGCCAGCGCAGTACGATTTGGCTTCGCTGCTCAAAGATAGCTATTACCAGCTCGAACAAGTTCAGATCGAAGGTCTGCTTAATTACTACATCGCGCGCTGGGAGGCTTTGTCGGGCGAGTCTCTGGATCGTGAGCACTTTCGCTATGTCTTTGACATGATGGCCGTACAGCGCAATTTCAAGGCGATCGGCAGCTTCGCGTCCTTTCTGAACCGGCGAGGCAACGCAACCTATCTCAAGTATATCGGCAACACCTTCGAGAACATCCGGCGCACGTTGCTCAAATATCCGCAATACTCGCGCCTCAGAGAGGTGCTCTTCCATTATTATTACTTCTGAGATCAAACAGGCCATGTTGATGGCCGCCGGACTTGGGACTCGGCTCAGGCCCTTTACGGACTTCGAGCCTAAAGCACTTTTGCCTCTGATGGGCATCCCGATGGCGCAGTTCGCTCTCGATGCGTTAACTCGGGTCGGGGTGAGGAAAATCGTGGCCAACATCCATCATCATGCGGACCGCGCCAGTCGGGGGCTTGCGTTGCTCGATCGTGCGGGAGCAGAGCTGATCTTGAGCGATGAGCGAGCGGAGTTGTTGGGAAGTGCGGGGGGACTGAGGCGGGCGCGCCCCCATTTTGGCAAAGATCCGTTTTTCTTGGTGAACGCAGACGTCCTTTGCAGCGTAGATCTGGCTGCGCTTGCTCGCGTGCATTTGCGAATGCGCGAACGCTACGGCGTGACGATGACTTTGACCGTTTTTCGCTCTCCCCCTGTGTTGGAGGGAGGTCATCAACGCGAGAAATATCGAGAGATCCTTTTTGACTCCTCCGGAATAGTTACCGGATGGGGACCGCATGCCTTTGGGCGCCCCTACTTCGTGGGGGCCGCTGTGCTCGAAAGCGAGGCCTTGTCCGAGGTGCCACCAGCCGGGCCATCGGAGTTTGTGCCGACGATTTTGGAGCCCGCTATAAAAGCGGGGAAAGCAGCCGCATTTGTCACTTCGGGATCTTGGTATGATGTGGGGTCTCCTTCGCTTTGGCTGGATGCTCATACTGGCGTTCTTAGGGACTTGGAGACTGGCCAGTTACCCGAAGCTTGGAGACATCGAATTGAGAGGGTGAATCAGCGCGTAGCTCAAGGGATTTGGATCGCGCGAGGCACGCCCTTTATGAGCGTGCGCACAATAGATTGGGTAGGGCCTGCTTATTGGAGCCCGATGGATGACATTCATGCTTCACCGCCGATCAAGCTTGGGCCTGAGGGGGTCGTCTATGGGGCTCAATCCGAAAAGATCCTCAAAACGGGGATCGGGTTTCGCGGAGAATGGAAAGCACTTCAGCCCAGTTTTCTCCCGGGATGAGGTGAGCCGGGGGGCCAAAAGATTTTGCCCCCGTCCACGAGCCTCCGATGGGCTGTCCTAGTAAAGCTAGGTACCCAAAAAGCGCGAAAGCTTGAGCTTCGATCAGCTGGCCTTCGAAACCCTCGCTCGTGAGAGGCCGAATATCAATGCTGCTGAGCTTTTTGCGGATGCCGTCCACTAAAGTAGGGTTCCTTGCGCCTCCGCCGCAGATGAGAATCGCTTTTAGCGGAAGCTTGCGCGCTAAGATCGAGCGCTCGTAGGCGAGCGTCACAGATTCGACGGTGACCGCGGTCGCGGTGGCGACCAGGTCGGCACCTTTTGCCCGCGTGCGCGATGCAAAATAGCTATAGATGAACTCATCCCTCCCGGTCGACTTTGGGGCGGGTTTAGCAAAGTAAGGATGCTTGAGGATCTTGCGAACCGCTTGAGCATCGACTTTGCCTCGAGCGGCGATGCGGCCGTCTTTGTCCATCTTGAGCTTGCCGCGGGTGGCGACTTCGGTGGCGGCATCGATCCATAGATTGCCGGGGCCCGTGTCGAAAGCAAGGATCCGCTCTTGGGGGTCGATGTAGGTCAAGTTGCTGATGCCGCCAATGTTGTGGATAGCGAGGCCACTCATCCCCATTCGACCACGCAGCTCTCTTGCGATGAGCCTATGAAAAAAAGGAACCAGCGGAGCGCCCTGGCCATGGGCTGCCATGTCTCCTTCGCGAAAGCCACAAGCCACGGTGAGTCCTGTCTTCTGCGCGATTCGGGTGGGATCTCCGAGCTGAAGAGTGACGGATTGATCGGGGAAGTGGGAGATAGTCTGCCCATGGTTGGCGATCACGTGGGGCAACGGAGATTGGGATTTGCGACGGCGCGCGAGCATACGCTGGAGCGTGCCAGCGTACCAATCGCCTAGATCGCGATTGAGTGAGAGCCACTCGAGGGCCCCAGTCTTGTATCCAGGCTTTTGAAAGTTCAGAACGCGCTTTCTGAGTTCAGCGGGATAAGGTGCGTCTTCAGCCCAAAGCGGGGTCCAGCCTACGGGGCCAATCTCGATGCAGGCTGCGTCTAGGCCGTCGCAAGAAGTGCCAGTCATGACTCCGAGGACTCTCATGGTTACTCCTCTTCCTCGTCGTCTTTGCTCTCGGCTTGAACTGCCAAGGGAGCAATTGCATCCACGGGACAAACTCCGACGCAGTCCTTATGATCAGCGCAGGTGTCGGCATCGATATAAAACTGAGTGCGGCCCTCGACGATGGAGCCGGTGGGGCACTCTGTGAGGCATGCTCCGCATTTAGTGCAGGCTTTGCTAATCAGGTGAGCCATGGTCTGATCTTCTAACTATACACAAAAAAACGGATAGGTGTTCTTTGTAGTTGGGGCTCACGGGTTTACAAGCGCGGTAGGCCAAACATATACTAAGGCTCATGCGAGTGATCTTGGTGCCTGTCCGTCTGAGGTTGGCGGCGGCGCTACTCTTCATCTGTGTTCCGCTTGCAGCATTCGAGACCATCATGGTGACCCACTCCCCGTGGTGGCGGTTGCCTTATCAGTCGATGGTGATCTGGAGCTCAGCAGTTCTGCTCATTTGCTGCGCGCTGGTAGCGTGGCTGGTTAGGGGCAATCGCTGGGCGCTTCGCATGACGACGACATTTTTTTCCGTCTGGTTAGCTCTCAATGTTTGGATCGCAGTAAGGACCCACAATCCTGCGCTAGGCTATCTGACCCTCCTTCTTCTAGGCCTGTTTGGAATGATGACGTTCTGGTTGAGTCGCGAGATCAGTCGTTCGTTTTTTGACCCTCAAACACAGTGGTATCAAGGATTGCCCAAGCCCCTTCCCGGTTTAGAGTGCCATGTGACGACGGGAGAAGGCGTGACTCCTTTTAGGGTGAGTCGTTTGGACCGAGAGGGAGTTTTTGTCTTTAGTGAGACGGGACGGCTTACTGTGTTGAAAGCGGGACAAATGGCAGAGCTTTTGTTTAAGTTTCGTGAGCGAGAAGTGCGGTGTCGTGGGACTCCGATCCGTGCGCTTCAAGACGGCGCGGGCGCCGGTTTTCAGTTTTCAAACATGGCGCCTGACATGCGCAAGCAGCTGGGTGACTTTATCGAAACTTTGAGGGGTGAAGGTTATGTCGTTTAAATCGCGGGCGGTCTTTTTTTTAGCTCTGTTTCTTTCAGTAGGAGCCTGCACGCAGAAAGAGCAAGGCCTCGAGGATCCCAAGCGGCGACTGAATGAGTACATCTCTCAAAGTTTCGCAGTGAGAGGTGCCGAGGATCGACAGGTCCTCGCGGGGTATCTTACTGGGGACGCTCGTCGCAGGCTTGAGGCTTGGAGTGACGAGCAGTTTAAGGATGCGTTCATGGCTTCGAAGCGGCAGTTCTTGAAACTCGTGTTTAAAGAAGTGAAGACGGTGTCGCCAACCGAGGTTGGGATCACTTACGAGCTGAGCTACATGGATCAGGGGCGCGGGCAGGCGAAGGTGACCAATAAGAAGTTGGCTCAAATGCAGAATGAGGGCGGGAAGTGGTTGATTTCCGACGTTCGCAGTTTGAATGAGTTGGTTGAGTTTAAGAACGAGATGTCGTTGCCGTAGGCAAGAATAGCTTGCAGATTTCTAGTTTTGGATCAGGCCTCAAAACAGAAATCCGTAACACGCGTCCTAGTCTTCCCAATACCCTTTGCGTCTCAAGATCAAGTACATCGCCGCAGCCGACCCAGCCATGATGGCCAATGCAACCCAGATCGTGTTGGGATTCTTAAACGGCATGCTCTCGAAGTTCATGCCCCAAAACGAAGTCCAGAAGCTCAGTGGGACAGCGGCGCTGGCAAGCATGGTGAGCTTCTTGATCCGGTCATTGGTGCGCTTTGCGTTCACGCCCCAATACATCTCCATGGCGGAGGAGATCTGGGTGCGCGCAAAAATCAGGCGTTGGTGGGTTCGCTCGCAATGGTCGCCAAGATCGCGTAGACGCCAGCGAAGATCGTCTTTGGGATTTAAGAAGCGCTGCCAATGCCCAATGACAGCTGAGAGGTAGGAGATCGAGAACTCCGCAAGAGAAAGCTGGCTTTTGAGAGCTAATAGCGTCCTAGGATCGGTGGTCGAATTAAAAACCTCCTCTTCAAAGCTCGCGATCCCTTCGACGAGAGGGCGAGTGCTTGCCGAGAATGCATCGGCCGCCCTGTCTAACGCTTGGTAGAGTGCATGATTAGCATCTCGATGAGTGCGGTCAACGCGAAGAAAAGAACGCCAGCTATCGCAGCCTGGAGGCGGCTCGGAGGTCACCAATATCACTGCTTGTGGAAAAATAATGAACTCGAGCTCGTATATTCTTCCCGCGACAAACGTGAACCACACAAGCAGCTGATGGGTTTCGAAGTCTTCGAATTTAGCGCGTTGATTGCTGTGCAGACAGTCTTCGACCGCAAGAGGGTGGATACCCATCTCCTGGGCAAGAGCCTCGAGTTTTCCCTTTTCGCGCGAGAGAATCTCGGTCCATTTAACTTCAACCTCGTTCATCGTCATTGCACCTTGTTGAGATTGGCTATTCCAAAATGAGTGTTCTCAGTCGCGGAGTAGATTGAGATCGTCGTCCACACGGCTGCGCTGGGAATCTCAGAATAATAGTAATTTTGATTGCCCGTAGATGCTCGAAGAGTGAACGTCGCTGTCGGGGATACACCATTGATTGTAGGGACCACTTGAAGGCCCGAGTCTGCGGGTGCAGAAAGACTTTGAAGACGTACCGTAAAATTGCAAATCAAAGTGGCCGAGCAGCTCCCTTGATAGACAGAAACCTCACCCGTCACTGTTCTGCCATTAAACGAGGCAAAGTTTCCTTGGTAGACCAAGCTACCCGAAGGGGCAGGGTCATTGATAGTCGCCGGCCCGAGATTCACCTCACTGCAAGAGGCGAAAAAAGCGGCCGAAAAAACCATCATGATTCCAACAGGTTTCAGGCAAGCGCGCGAAATTCCAACACTATTCACTCAAGTCATTGTTGCACGGTGCCGATATTTAAACAAGGGTACTAGATCCTGCGTATTCTCTTGATCTATGAGCGACGAAGATAAAAAAGACGGCGATCTGCCGCCACTTAGCATCAAAATGGTTCTTGAGGCCCCTCCTGCGCCGGAGTCGCCTATGGCGGGATTGCGCTCGAGCAGCATTGTAGGTCTCTTTGGGGACGACTCGATCGCGATGACTGCTGCGAAGCTTTCAGTCAATGAAGCGATTTTGAATCTCCTCACCAAGGACTATGCGTTCTCTGATTTTGTACGCGAACTCCTCCTGACCATTATGAAAGTGGTCAAATGTGAGGCTGGTTCAATCCTTGAAGTGGACCATGCCAAGGGTGTCTTGTTTTTTCGCGCGGTGGCTGGACAGAGCTCCGACCGAGTCGCAAGTTTTGTAATCCCGATTGGCCAAGGAATCGTAGGGCATGTCGCAGAATCGCGGCTTCCGCTCGTGGTGTCGAATGTCAGTGAGAATAAGCTGCATCTCAAGGCGATTCAGGACGCCGAGAATGCACGCCTG
>CAZGCK010000060.1:0-24718 GCA_964524175.1 uncultured Bacteriovoracaceae bacterium
CGAGCCGTACCCGGCACCAAAACACACCAACGTCTCTGCGCTGAATGCGCAGGTGAGACTGTATCCTGCTACGACCCCTTGGATCGGAGTCACTGCACCATGAGAGGCGTGGGCTGCATCTAGGCCTCCAAAAAAAGATCCGCATAGAAAAAATAAAAACCCCACGTTCAAAACGCGCATAATCAATATCCCCATCCCGCAAGCTGACACTGAACCCCAACAATCGTTGAAATCAAAGAATCACGCCATCACAGTAGCCTGCAAGGGAGATCTGAGGCTCGGTGGGGTGGGCTAGAAGATCTCTACGCTAGCGCATTTACCCGCTTTGACCAGGCCGAAAATCTCCTGACCCAGCTCCCTCACGACAAACTGATTTCGATAAGACTCAGCAAAGTAGGATTTGTTGCGGATGTGAGCTACCAGATCAATACTTCAAGCCTGCCGGATCTCTATTCATTCACTCAGCCGGTGATCTCGACAGGATTGAGCTTCAATCTTTGAGCGTTCGAGGCTCGATGTCAAAGCATTGCCAAGATTCAATGTAGATCCTGAAAAGAAAAAGGAGAAGGCTGCACCCTTCCTCTTCCTTTCAAGCTCTTAAACCAGAACCAAGAAACACCCACTACACCCGCCAGGGTCAAAACCGCTTGAAGCGTCGAGCTCGGATGCGCCTGCGTTGCGATCATCAGCACTGCGCCCAAAACCGCGGATGCAGCGACAATGGGCAGAACCATCTCGTCGCCCACTCTTCTCAGAAAAGCTGATACAGAGATCAGCAAAACACTCGTCACCAAAGAGCTCACTAGCCAAGTATCCACCGAGGCTCGCGATGATGAAACCATCAGCGCAAGCAGGATGCACGCACCCACTCTCATCCAAGGTTTTCTTAGCCTATAGTGCAGGTTCCAAAATACTAAGCCCGCCCCTGCACAAACAATCATGAACGTACTGACCGACCCCAAAGCCGAAAGAGGCACAAAGTAGTCCGAAGCAGAACCAAACGCAGGCCAGTTCGGCTCCCAGCGGCGGTTCAAGAGTTGAGCGCAGGCCTTCGCTGCTTCGACGATCGCCCCAATCCCCAATCCTAGCGCAAAGCGCCGGCCCACTGGCCGCTCATTCAAAGGGAGCGCCTCAAGAGTCCTTGCGAACCTCACTTGAAGCACCCCTATCCACATCGCGGGAATAGCTGCCATCGCAACAGATTTGACTAAAACCTTGATCCAATGCGTGAGCTCCTGGTTCAAAAGAGACTTCGCCGTAGAAAAGGAAGCCAAAACCGAGGGGAATCGATTGAAATTGGCGACCAGGTCCAGAACAAAAATGGCGAGCGCCGAAACCAAAAATGCCCCCATCCTAAAATCACCCTTAATCCAGGCAATGAAGGCGTCCACCGTGAGAGCAAGTATTAAGAGCAAAACTCCAAACGAGGTTACGCTACCAATCACTTCCATAGTCGCCCTGCGGTTGCGCTCTTGGCGCTTCCACTCATCTGGGATCTCGACGTATCTCCGATAGCTGGTCACTTCATCGCCGTAAACACGCACCCCCGCTCTCACCTCGCCTTTGCCTTGAAGATCGACCGCGGGGTTCGACCAAGCAAAGATCCAATCGCGTCGTGCGGGTTGCAAGAACTGGTTGCTCACTACTTCCTTAAGCGAAGCAGCTTCGAGTCCATAGGCACTTCGGATCCAATCCGCCGCGATCTTGCGCGCTTCGGGCTCATCGAGACTCTTGCCAGGACGCGCTTCGGGAAGCTCGTGGCGAAAGCGAAAAACCTCTCCCGCACCGGCCAAATACACCTGGTACTCCTCGGCGCGATCCGCGATATCACCATCAAACCGAACAAATCGAATCTTCCAAAGCGGAGGCTCCAAATAAGAACCCACCAGCGAATGGTAGGTCTGTTCGCCCAGGCTCCGCCAAACAAACGAGTCAGTCTCGTCAGGCAGGCCATCCACAGAAGCCAAAGCCATCCAATTGGCGTTCAACGAGATGCCCCGCTCTTTTAAAACCTCGTGAGCCCGGTCGACGGCTTGTGCACGGTTGAGGCTCAGGCCTCGCACATCGGTTTTCCAGGGCGCTGCGAGAGCCCAAATGACAATCCCGGCGACGGCCAAAGCAGAAATCAAGGCTTGCGCCCGCGAAGACAACCCCAAAACATGAACGGGTCGATGCGCAGGAGACCTCTTTGCCGCCGCTTGCGCAGGCGACCAACTGAGATTGTAGAACGATTGAGACAAACTGGGCCATCCTGCCTGGGCCAGCCTTAAGCGAGAAACCAATATCCAAATAAGAGGAAGCAGGCTCAGTACGATCACAACCGCGCCGTTGAGAACAGCGAGCCCACCGCTTGACATAAAAATCGGCATGGCAAACAAAACGACGTCGTAAGTGTAGTGCATCAGGATCGCAGGCAACAGCCCAAAAACCAAATACACACCTCCAAACATAAATGAAGGCACCATCAACTCAAGCACTCGCGCATAGGCAGGTTGGGTCGGATAGCTGGCGTGCGCTGCCCCAAAGATAATCGCTTGAAGGACAAACGCTATCGCGATCCAAGCATTCTTGCGTCCAAATCGCTGACCCAACCACGCCGCTCCCGCAAGCGGGATGGCTCTGAACAAACACTCCTCCCAGACTCCGGCGTGCAGCGAGTTGGCAACCGAGGTGATCCACGGCTGGTAAGTCGCCAATGCATCGGGGTGAAACAAGACTTCCGATGGATTCCACCACCCCAAGCGGGTCGCCCCGAATCGATAGATCCAAGTGACATACGCAAAGTGAAACCCGCACGCGATATAGGCACCCACGGTGCGGCCTAAGATCGAGCGGGTCGGCGCCGCCTCTTTAGAAAAAACCTTCCAAAGCTGTGGGTGATGACCAAACGCCTTTCTCGTCAAAGACTCTCCCGCCAAGATCGGCACAAAGAGCATAAAGAAATCAAAGCACCCCGAAAGAACCGCATTGAGCAAGACTTTGGCGAGATAGCTTTGCGATGAGATCGCCGTATCGTAGCTCATCCATTCGAGAGGCAAACGATTGATCGAATCAAATACTTTAAGGGTCGCGATCAAGCCTGAGATGAGAGCGGCGGGTTTCCAAAGCACCCAATGCGAGCGAGCTAGCAAGAACAACCCTAAACCGCACCCCAAAAACCCATAGAGAATCGCGATCGCAGCGAGCGAAATACCTCCGATAGCCGTGTTCACCGACCTCATGGCCGAATACCTGCGAGAGAATCCTTCTGGGGTTTTTATAAAGTGCCCGACCTCAGAGAGCTGATCCCCGCTTACCCCCAGCTTCAGTCGGTAGCGACCCTCGCCCAAAGTCTCTTTTTCACGCTCATAGATGAACCAATGATCAACGCGCTTACTGCGTCGTGCCTCTTGCGAATGCTCGACGAGACGGTACTGACTCAGATCGATCGCCCAACTTTTTGCGCCTCCTTCAGCAATCGCACGCGCTTTAGCTTCTGACAAAGCAGCCCCCGGATCGTCCTCCGAGATTTTTTGCCAAAGACCATAGGGCCTGCCATCAGGAGTAAACCGAATATGCGTTTCGTTGGTTTTTCCCTCAGAAAAATGCCGTACGTGCCAGGTGAATAGCGAGTAGAGCTCGCGCTTGAGCACGTTCGATAGCGCGGGAGGCCCGCCGGCCTCTAATTCGATGAAGTTCTGCGCTACCGAGTCCTGATCAAAGCTCACCGCTTGACGGTAGGCCGCGGGCCCCCAGCTGCGATCGCGAGCCAAATCATTCGCTTGCTTAAGCGCTTGAGAACGACTCATTTTAACGTCGAGCTCAACAAATGGAAACGCGCCCTCGAAGTTGCGAGCCGCGTAAAGAACAAAGAGTGCGCAAAAAAGAGTGTGAATCACCCAGAACGATGGCTTCCGGGTAAACGCCGCGAATTTTTCTGCCCAACCTGAGAAAGATCCCATGGCTGGAGTATGCCAGCTAAAGGATCAACATTGAATCGCCATAACTAAAGAAGCGGTACTTTTCGCGCACTGCTTCTTGGTAGGCCGACAGGATGAGGTCGCGCCCACCCAAAGCGCAAACCAACATGAGAAGGGTCGAGCGCGGCAAATGGAAATTGGTGATCAATCGATCAACGACCTGAATCTCATGAGAGCCTGGATAGATAAACAGCGCGGTCCGGCCCATCCCCTCTTGAAGGCGCGAATCGCCTTTGCGCCAGGCGCTCTCCAGAGTTCGCACTGAAGTGGTCCCTACGGCCGTGATCCGAGCTCCCAGCTTTTTGGCGGTGGAGATTCGCTGTGCGACCTCGGGCGATATTTCATAACGCTCATCGTGCATTAGATGCTCTCGAACATCGTCTACCTTTACAGGCCTGAAAGTGCCAAGACCGACATTGAGCGTCACTTCTTCCCAACGCACCTTGCGCTTGCGAAGATCACTCAGGACACGATCCGTAAAATGAAGACCCGCCGTCGGTGCGGCCGCTGAACCCGGATCTTTGGCGTAAACGGTCTGATAAAGCGACTCGTCATCATACTCTGAATACTCTGAAGCCCGCGCGCCCCGCTCAATGTAATGAGGGAGCGGAACATGACCAGCGCCACTCTCCACGGGATCTCGATCAAACTCAGCCACCACAGTTCCGTGGGCCGATTCGGATACCCCACGAATCAGAGTCCCCGTTAGGCCACAGCCATCCGGCGTGGGGATTCTAAACTTCAATCCAGGGACATATTTAGCGCTCGCCTTAAACAATCCTTCCCACACCAAGGGCCCCTGCCGCTCCAACATCACGAACTCAACGCCCCCACCGAGATCCCCTTCGGGCCTTAAGCGTTTGCCGAGGAGCCGAGCCTTGAATACTCGCGTATTGTTGGCCACCAAAAGATCGTTCTCCCCAAAGTACTCCGGCAGATCCGTGAAGCGGCGATGCACCCAACTCCCCCGCGCGCGATCAACCACCAAGAGCCGCGAAGAATCGCGCGGAGTCGCAGGGGATTGCGCAATCAGATCTGAAGGCAGTTCAAAGTCGTAAGACCGAAGCAAAAATGAGTCATTGGACGCCATGGGGGGCGCAAGCTACCACAGTTTTCGGAGAATAGCGTCCGGGTAGTAGTGGCGAAGGATGGCAGCGAGCCTAAAGCCTTTTTCGCCCATTGTTTTAGCACCCCATTGGCACATCCCCACCCCGTGGCCATTGCCACGACCCACGAGAACCCAACGTCCTGCTCCCGACGATTGAATGCGAAATCCCGTACTTCTGAGCCGAGCAGGCCCCACCCAATCCCTGAGGCGGGCGCCGCTCATCTTGAGCACAAGTGGCATGCCCCGATCAGTCATCCAACTCATCGAGACCTCATCGACTCGCCCGCTCGGATCTAGCCGCTCGACTCGAAGTCCAAGAAGTTTTTGCTTCTTAACGACTGAAATCCAGTCGCGCGGCCACGACTGCGCAAATGAAGGCATCGAACCTTCGTTTCTAGCCGCCGCTAAGAGCGCGGAAGAGACTTCTTTGCCGCCCACGTCGATGCGCCAATTCATCGCAGGCGAATTCTGACAATAAGGACAAGGCACGCTTCGTCTGAAGCCCGCAAACGAATTGCCCCACACTCGCTCCGGAAGCTCCGTCCGCCCTCCACATGTCGAATGATAGAACGCCTTGACCGGAGCCGGACTCTTTGCTGAGCCTACTGTCAAAACCCAACCCCGCGTGCGCTCAACGATCTGATTGGCTCGCTCGTCCTCGTTTTTCAGTCCATCGTAAACCTGATCCTGTGTCGAGCTATCCAGATCGAAGTGGCGATCGACATCCGCCCGCGCTAAACGAGCTTGAAACAAAGCATAGGTTCTTGCCGCAACCACTTGAGCACCCACGGATTCAGGACTCCATTGAGAGCTAAACTCGAGGTTCACCACGCCAGCCAAGTACTTTTCGAGACCCAGCTCGTTAACCACCTCGCAGAACGATCCGGCCGAGTAAATTTTTACTTCATCGCGGTAAAGCGTCCCTCCGACAGAGATCACACCGCTGGGAGAATCAATCGAGACTGGCTCAGAAAGCTCGAGCGCTCCCCCCACCTGCGCGCCCTCGACAGAAATCGCGCGCACCCGGCCCTCTTGGCAGCGCAGTTCCCACTCGGTCACAGGTCGCGTGCCCGTATTGGCGATCATACGCCTGACCCGCCCTTGGGGAGTTTGATCGCGAAAACGCAAGTTCAACCCCCGAACGACGACCTTGGCAAGCGCCGGACTGAGCCTCACTCGGATCGAGTCCGAAATACTGGGGTCGGCGCCTCGCTGAATCGGCGGACTGGGAGCCGACCAAGCAACTGAATTCGCTAGGCTCCCAACGAGAAGACACGTCAGATTCGCTCGGTTCAATCTCACCTAGGTTCGCCTTCCTTTGCGCTTACAGGACACCTCATGCGTCCCTCCTTTATTGTGACGTCAAAAGGCTTGCTGCCGCAAGCAGCCAAGGCTTATCGTGCAGCCAAATCACAACACTACTGCTAAGGAGCACCGTCATGAAACCAACGCAAGACAACCCATACACGCCTTCCAAAGAAGTCATGTCCTGCCTCACTAAGATTTTTGAAGCTGAGATGTCCGGAGTGATTCGCTATCTGCACTACTCATTCATGATCATGGGTCACAACCGCATCCCCATCCAAAAATGGTTTCGCGATCGCGCTAATGAAAGCCAAGCCCACGCAATCATCATTGGCGAGAAGATCACCTCTTTGGGCGGTCACCCACCTAGCGTCTCTGCCAATTTTGAAGAGACCAATCGACATGGTGTGCACGATATTTTGACCGAGAGCCTGAGCTTCGAAGTGCAAGCACTGAATCTATACAAAGAGCTCGTGAAACTCTCTCATGAAGACATTGCACTTGAGGAACTAGCTCGGGATTTTGTCCGTCAAGAAACTGAGCACGTCGATGAAGTTCGAAAAATGCTTCGCAGCGGTTGAGTGCTCCCACTTCCGACCCACAAAATATTGGGGTGTCAAGAAAACTTGATATCAATTGTTTGACTAATTCCTTGTCATTCTATTTATCCCCTTTAGAATCAAAGTCATTAAGTCAGTCGACTTATAGACCTGGATAGAAACAGCGCTCTAGTTTGATCCATTGACTAGACCTGCAACTATCAGCAACGAGGAGCACAAATGCATATGACTAAAAGCAAAATGAATCTGGCATCAAAGCGTTTGGTTTTTGTTCTAGCCATGCTGGGAGCAACGAACGCCTTGGCAGCAACTAACAATGACTCGATCGCTGTTTCGTTCTTTACGGACGCACAGTACAGATACTCAACCAACAGCAACGTCAGCAGCTTCATGCTGAATGATGGCGCAATTTACTTCTCCAAGAAGTTGGATGGAGGCGAAGGGTTTGTTGATATTCCTTACGTAGAATGGCTGAACTCAGGCAGCCCTCTAGGCAACAATGGCAAGACCCAAGCTTGGTTGAGCTACTCATACTCCAACGGCCTCAGCTGGAAGCTGGGTAAATTCGACCGTATCTTCGGATTCGAAGGAAATGACACCAAGGACATCTTCTTCGCATCTCAAGGTATCGTGTATGGCAATCTTCCCATCTCTCACACGGGCTTGACGGCTTCGTACAAAGTGATGGAAAACCTCACGGTTCAAGGCATCGTTGCGAACCACAGCGATCGCATGGTCGTGAATCGCGAAGTGCCAGACTACGGTGTGAAGCTCGTCGTACCTTACGCCGGCAACACCTTGTCGGCCGGATTCTTGCGTCACGACAACAGTGTCGCCAACGAAGAGTACTTGGTTAACATCGTAGATTCTTACACCACTGGAGCCATCAATTTGGCCCTTGAGTACGACTACAAGAAGTCTCGCACCAACGTTGGACACGGCTTCTTGCTGTTCGGCAGCTACGACTGGACCGAAACCTGCTCATTCGGCGTCCGCGGTGAATTCACCAAGAACATGGTCACCTACACGGCTATGAAGCTATCCGCAGGCTACGTCCACAAGTTCAGCAACGAACTCAGGGCTAAACTTGGATACGACTTCGACACCAACAAGGCATTTGACGGTGCTGACTCTACCAACACCCACTCTGGCGTCTTGGCGGGCGTGTACACGTTCTAAGAACTGCATTTAAAGCATAATGAAGAGGCCGGCCCTGATTCAGGGTCGGCCTTTTTTTTTACTTTTGAGTGGACGTCAAAGTGACAGATCGGAGGCAGTTTTGAGCCCGGGGCGCAGCCTTTAGGGTCAGACCGGATCTGTCATCTGAGCAGATTCTGACCGTCAGTGATCTGACCAGAAATCAGATTTTCAGTTTCGGATCAGATTTTTGATCTGTCCTGTCCACAGAACTTAAATCACGCAAAGGCCAGAATCCGATCGGAAGCAGATCCGATTCAGATTCGGCAACCGAGATCGGTTGAACACGTTCAGGAGCTGCCCTCCCTTTGGTTTGCGATCGCTTTTTTTTGAAAGCAATCGCAAACCAAAAGGAGGAACACCGTTGCGGATTTGCCAACTCCCTTTGGCCCAATCATTCCAACCATTCAAAATCATTTGGCTGCGCTCCGCAATAAAAGAGCCAACACGTTGACTCTTTTATTGCCATAACTCAAAGCCTCTCCGAGGCGGCGACTCGGCGCTTACGTTTGGCAAATTTTCTGGCAAATTTTTCCCGTTTAGAGACCCCACCCAATCTCCGAAGAGTTCTTTGTAACCGGCTCCCAACCACACACGCGTGGCTGGCCGAACAGGCAGCCAACGGGGCCCGCCGAGAGCAACGAAGGAGAGCAAAAATGGACGACACCAATCACCTGCCAGACAACGAAGAAACACCCACTGAGAATTCATCGGCAGGTACTGCGTCCCCATTTTTCGGCACCGCAAAAGAGGTAGTGGCGAGATATACGCACTGCGCCCTTTGCGGTGCCAACCTTCACTTCTCGCATGTCACCGACTTTAGTCGCAATTTGACGCAAGAGACGGCGCGTTGTCCCGAGTGCGGAGTCAAGTCGCGCCAAGCCATGCATCGGCTTCAGTAAGCGTCACAAGGCACTGCTTTACATTCCCCAGGGCATCGCGGATAAAAGTACCGCGCCATGCCCCACTCCTCAGCTCACCATTGGAAAGGCTTTGTCCCCGCTTCGTCCATAGTCATGGCACGAAAGCGAGCCGAAGCGCAGCCTGCAAAAAAAGCCGAACTCACGTTTGCTACTCCATTGATTTTCGTTTGCGAGAATCTCGATGCGCAACGAGGAACCCGCGAGCTACTCTACAAAATGATCGAGGCCATGGGCCTTACTTACGAGCAATTCGCGATCGTGAACACGAGCCAGCTGCATTCACGACAGCTGCAAGCCCAAGCTATCATCTGTTTTGGAGAGTCCGCTTCAAAAGCCCTCGTATCCAAAGTAGAGTCACTCGAGCAAATCCGGGGTACTTTTCGCACTTTTCAGGGCATCCCCATCCTGGCGACTCACGATCTCGCATACCTTCTCACGCATCCGGCCTCCAAGCGCGAGACTTGGCAGGATCTCCAAGCTGTCGCAAAGAAACTAGGACTCACCATCCCCACAAAGAAAGCGTAGCCCCATGGAATTTATTTTTTTTCTCGCACTGATCGGCGTCTTTTTCGTACTCAGCGTCAAGGTGCTCAATGAATACGAGCGTGGAGTGATTTTTCGCCTAGGACGCATCATCGGAGCCAAGGGCCCCGGGCTCATCATCCTCATCCCATTGGTCGACCGGATGTCGAGAGTCGATCTGCGAACGATTACGCTGGATGTCCCACCTCAGGACGTGATCACTCGAGACAATGTCACGATCAAGGTCAACGCCGTCGTGTACTTCAAAGTTGTCGATCCTAATCGTGCAGTAGTGGAGGTCGAAAATTATCTGCTTGCGACTTCAAAATTGGCGCAAACTACCCTGCGATCCGTTCTAGGCCAAGTCGAGCTCGACGAGCTGCTTGCAGCACGAGATAGCATCAACCATCGCCTCCAAGAGATCTTGGATCGCCAAACTGGCCCGTGGGGAGTCAAAGTTGCCAACGTTGAGGTCAAGCAGATCGACTTGCCCGTCGAAATGCAGCGGGCAATGGCCCGGCAAGCCGAAGCAGAACGTGAACGCCGCGCAAAAATCATCGCAGCCGAAGGCGAGATGCAGGCTTCGCAAAAACTCTCCGAGGCAGCCACTGTCATGGAGGCTCACCCCATGACCTTGCAACTGCGCTATCTGCAATCGCTCTCAGAGATGTCGAGCGAGAAGGCGTCTACGATTATCGTGCCTTTGCCGATCGACCTCATTAAGCCTTTTCTGCAAAAATGAGCCACCCCCCAGATTTGCACCCCAGCGCTTTTCCGGAAGGTTTGAAGCTTGTTCAACATGACCTCGAAACTTCTGAAGAAGCCAAAGCGATTCTTGCCGGCCTAACCGCCTACAACAGCACTTTTCATGGGCCGGATCGATGGAGAGAGCTCACGATCGCTCTCAAAAACGCGGACGGCAAGGTGATGGCGGGCCTCAATGGATTCACGGATTGGAACTGGCTCTTCGTCAAATTGCTTTGGATCTCGGACTCGTTGCGAGGTCAGGACATCGGCACGCGTTTGCTGAGCCTAGCCGAAGAAGAGGGCCGCAAACGAGGCTGCGATCGCGTTTGGCTCGATACGTTCAGTTTTCAAGCGCGCGGATTTTACGAAAAGCTTGGCTACTCGGTATTTGGCGAGCTCGAGGACTACCCGGTCGGACATCAGCGGTATTTTTTATGGAAAAAACTTTAGGCAGCCGTAGTTCCACCCCCTTCTTGAAGACCTTCGCCAACCTCCCTTGGGAGTCCCGCTTTCTCGCCCGATTCCCTGGAGATCCAGAGCGGACAAACTTCACCCGCCTAGTCAAGGACATCACTCACTCCGAGGTCCAATCCACCCCTGTAAAAAACCCCAAACTGGTCGGCTGGTCCCTATGCCTCGCAAACGAGCTAGAGATCAAACGACCAGACACCACCGACAAACTCTCGCTTGAGCTTCTCGCCGGAAACCACACCCTACCCAGCATGCGCCCCTATGCCGCCAGGTACGGCGGTCACCAATTCGGCAACTGGGCAGGCCAACTGGGCGACGGACGCGCCATCACCTTGGGAGAAGCAGTCACTCCAAGAGGCCGACTCGAGTTCCAACTCAAGGGATCAGGCCCTACTCCCTACTCTCGCCGAGCTGACGGCAGAGCGGTGCTACGCTCCTCTCTCCGTGAATTTCTCTGCAGCGAAGCCATGCACTTCCTCGGCGTGCCGACCACAAGGGCGCTGAGCCTCGTCCTCACCGGAGAAGAGGTCGTCCGGGATATGTTCTACGACGGCAACCCCCAGTCCGAGCCAGGCGCGATCGTCTGCCGGGTAAGCCCTTCTTTTTTGAGGTTCGGCAATTTTCAGATCCTGGCCGCCCACCAGGAAAACGATCTTCTCAAAAAGCTAACCGACTATTTGATCGAGGACCACTACCCTAATCTCAAGCTTTCCGACCCAGACGTCTACGGAAAGCTCCTGGATGAGATCTCCAAACGCACAGCCCAAATGGTTGCCCATTGGATGCGGGTGGGCTTTGTCCACGGCGTAATGAACACGGACAACATGTCAGCCTTGGGACTCACTATCGACTATGGTCCTTACGGCTGGCTAGAGCCCTTTGATCCAGACTGGACACCCAACACAACAGATGCCGAGGGACGCAGGTATCGATACGGCGGGCAACCTTCGATCGCGCAGTGGAACCTCATGCGCCTTTGCGAAGCCCTCTACCCCTTGATTCAAAATGAAGAACGCTTGCATGCATCGCTAGAGATCTACAGCCATACATTTAGAGAAACCCATCTTCAGATGCTTTCACAAAAGCTGGGCTTTGCTTCGATCGACTCTCCTGAAAGCATTGCGCACATCGAAGAGATGTTCGCGCTCATGCGCACTTCAGAGGCGGATTATACGCTCTTCTTTAGATCCCTTTGTGATTGGAAAAGCACCGAAGAGAGCGCGGCGCAACTCGATCAGCTCATCGCACCGACTTTCTACCGCCCCCTAGATCACCCTCAAAGAGATCGTTGGCTGAAGTGGCTTGATCTCTATTCGAATCGTAGCAGTAGAGAGGGAGCTCTAGACGAGGTGCGCAGTCGTTCAATGAAGAAGGCTAACCCCAAGTACGTGCCGCGTAACTACCTCGCTCAAAACGCCATAAAAGCGGCTGAAAATGGCGATTTTTCTGTGCTCGATCGACTGATGCGGGTTCTTCAAAACCCCTACGACGATCAGCCCGATCAGAGTGACCTTGCTGCAAAGCGCCCTGATTGGGCCGCCAATACCCCAGGTTGCTCTGCACTTTCCTGCTCGTCTTGATGCGCTCCAGCGAATCGAATCCCTTGCCAATTGCAATCCTCAGCAATAGAAAAGAATGCACTCGAGGAGAACGAAATGAATTTTTGCACCTGGTTCGCTGGATTTGCCTGTGCTCTCACTTTGCTAAGCAGCTCAGTTTTTGCCCGCTCCCTCACGACTGATGAGAAACTGAGCGACCTCCACCAATTCACCTCGATGATTCGCTCGGGATACGGCCCCCTGAAGTTCAAAGCCAGCGAGCAAGGAATCTTGCTCGACGCGCTTCAGAATCAATATGTCGCCAAAGTCACGTCGACTAAAACGAACGCCGAATTCTACTACCTCATGATCCAACTCGTGGCTGAGTTCAAGGACTCCCACTTCGGTGCAAGCATCCCCACGACCCACGCCGCATCAGTCCCTTTCTCGACTGACCTTGTCGACGGCAAAGTCCTCATCGACGAAGTTGACCGCGCTAAACTTCCCGAGGCGCAATTCGCCTTCGGTAAAGGCGACGAAGTCGTTGCCATCAATGGCCAACCCATTGCTGCCGTGCTCGACGTGCTGCAAGCCCATGTGAATGCGGGCTACTCGCTGACCGCTCGGCGCAAAGCCGCTCAGTACGTCACGGCACGACCAGGCGCCATGGTTCCTGTCCCTAGTGGAGATGTCGTCTTCACGCTGCGCCGAGGCACCTCGGTCACCACTGATCACGTCAAACTCAAGTGGGTGCTAACGGGCGAAGCTCTAGACGAGTTTACGGAGCCTTCTACCAAAATCACCGTCCCTACGCCTCGCAACTTCGATGACCTATCCCTGCCCCTGGAGCCTGGGATCGAGAAGAGTTTTCGTTGCTCTGGCAACACGAGGGTCACGATCCCATCCGATGCAACGATCATCATGATGACGCCTTTCGTCGCCTACTACCACCCCACAGAAAAAGGCAACGTGGGCTACCTCCGAATCCCTCATTACTTTCCTACCAATGAGAGAACGGGCGCCGCGGAGTTTGAGCTCAGGCTTCAACAATATATTTACGCTCTTTCGATTCTCGAGAAGAACACGGTTGGACTCATTATCGACCAGGATCACAACTGTGGCGGTAGCGTCACCTGGCTTCATCAAATGGTCAGCCTGTTCATGCCTACTGAGTTCAAGCCCATCCAGTTTAAACTGCTGGCTAACAAGCAGGAGTACCTCGAGTTCAAGAGCTGGGCAGAGGGGCTTAATGCTCACACGATTGAATACGCCAACATCATGAACACCATCAAACTGGTCAGCGATGCCTGGAAAAACGGGGACTTTATGACCCGAATGACCTCGATTGACGGAGACGAGACCTTCTTGCCCAACTCTCGTCGCTACACCAAGCCTATCGTCATCACGATCGATGAAATGTCAGGATCTGGAGGCGATGCCTTTCCCGCGATGATGCAGGGATTGGGTCGGGCAAAGCTCCTCGGCACGAGAACAATGGGCGCCGGGGGACACGTCACAGAACAACCCGCGCTCTTTTATTCTCGCATCTCACTCAGAATGACCAAGTCGCTCTTCTTTAGACCCGACGGTGTCGCGGTAGAAAACAACGGCGCGGTGCCTGATTACCCCTACACCATCACTCGCGACGATTTTGCATATGGCTATCGAAACTATCGCGCTTTCTACCTCAGCAAGCTCTTAGAGCAGCTCAAGTAAGGCCAAAGAGAGCCATTCACTCTTCGCCGGTTTTTAGCGAACGCTTGCCACGCAATAGGCGGTGATAGGTAATCGCGAAGCGATGCGCTTCATCTCGAACATGGGTCAAGAGCTTGTATGCCGATGTATGTGGAAGGAGCGGGACCGGATTTTTTCTATTTGGAATAAATATCCGCTCCATGGAGGACTTGACCTCAGAGGATTTAAAATCGCTTTCTGTGCGGGCCTTGGCGAGACCCACGACGCTCACGCCCTGGATTTGAAGGTCATCGAGGATCGCCACCGCCTGTGAAAGCTGCCCTTTGCCGCCATCAACGACGACCAGATCCGGCAGGCTCTCGTCGTGCGAAAACCTGCGATCCAGTACCTCACGCATCATCGCGAAGTCATTGGATCCCTGCACGGTTTTGATCTTATAACGACGATAGAGATTCTTATCAGGTGCGCCATCAACGAATACCACGCGCGAGGCAACCGCCTCTTCTCCCTGAGTATTAGAAATATCGTAACACTCGATCCGAACAGGAAGTCGCGGCAGATGCAGCTTGTCCTGGATCTCCTCGAGCGCCTGGATCCCGTGGCCGGCATCTTTTTTCACGGCTTGCTCAAGGGCATACTGTGCGTTCGAGCGAGCTACATTGAGAAGCTGATCTGCCACCTGACGCCCCGGCGACCCCTCGGCTCCCTCAGCCACTCTCACACCCACTCCAAAAGTGCGCTCGATCCAGTCGGGATCCTCGGGAGAGACCGGAACCAAAACCTCTTTTGGGAACTCAATCTCCCTGAGCGACACCTCGGCTTCCTTCTGGTCACGCGCCGCTTGAGCAGCCGCATAGTACTGCGATAAGAATTCACTGAGGATCGTCGACTCCGACAGTGAAGGATCCGTGTTCTGCAAGTGGTAGTGCTGCACCGAAACCATGCGCCCCCCGCGGATGCGCAAAACAGTCCCATGCGCCTCTCCGCCTTCGCGCGCGATCCCTACGACATCTCGATCGCGCTGGGAGCCCGCCTCTACCACGCCTTGCGTCTGCGTCACCAACTCGAGATTGCGGATCTGATCCCGATATTCAGCAGCGCGCTCAAACTCTTCGCGCTCGGAGGCATCTTCCATCCCCCTGCGCAGGGACTTGACCAAGCTGTCGGTCTTACCCTCCAGAACCTCTACTACGCTCTGGATGTCACGCTGATAATGGCCCTGTTCAATCAGGGCCACACACGGGCCTGTGCACTTGCCCATTTGGTAAAGGATACAGGGGCGCGACCGATGTCGAAACGTATTGTCCGAGCAATCTCGCAGCTTAAAGGTTTCATTCAGCAGATTCATGACTTGGCGTGCCGACCAGGCCGAGGGAAACGGACCAAAATACCGAGCCCCGTCCCGTTGCACACGTCGAGTCCACTCAATCTTGGGAAACGCCTGGTGAACTTGAATTTTCAGATAAGGATAAGCCTTGTCGTCCTTAAGCCTCACATTGAACTTAGGCCGGTGTTTCTTGATTAAGGTCGCTTCGAGAATCAGCGCCTCCGCTTCAGTTTCGGTGAGAATGACATCAAACGTAGCTACACGCCCCACCATCATCTCGGTGCGCTGAACCTCGTGGTTAGCTGCCTGAAAATACGTGGCAAGTCGGTTGCTTAGGTTCTTAGCCTTACCTACATAAAGGACCCCTCCTGGCTCGTCCTTCATCAGATAAACACCGGGCGAACTGGTGGTTTCACGCGCTTTCTCTAGAAGCGCCGCACGATGACTCGCTAAAAGCTGAGAAGCCGGTTGATTTTCCATGCCTGTCCCCACTATAACCATTCAAGATTCAATTAAGAAAGGACGCCCTTTTGACTAAGCCAGCAGTCGCTTCTGAAGTCATTTCCTACTGTACAGCCTGCAAGATGGACCTCAATTCCGTGATCGTCGCCATGAAGGGCGACCGGATTGCTAAGGTGCAGTGCTTCACCTGTAAAAAAGAACATACCTATAAGGCTCCTAAGGGCATCGATACCCCGGCCGCCAAGCCTAAGCGCGCTTCTAAAAAGAAGGCCGAAGCATCGGCAGACCACTCGATCGAAGTCGAGTGGGAAAAGCTCATGTCTACTCACAAAGATGCTCCCCTGAAGAACTACTCCGCCAAAGGGCACTTTGTTTTGGGCGATAAGATCAGCCATCCCTCTTTCGGAGACGGAATCGTTGGCAAGCTGATTTATCCTAATAAACTTGAAGTGATTTTCCGCACGGATCTCAAGGTCCTGATCTATGCGGGTGTCCAGCAGACGATGAACTAAGGATGCAACCCTCAGCTCGCAGTCTACTTGCGGTTGGCTGGGTCGTTGCCTCGGTCGCTCTCGCGGGAGCTACCGGGTGTTCTTCTGCTAAGAAAAAGACGCCTGAGCTCTCGCGGCTTGAGGGCAAAAAAGTCGCGTTGATCTCTATCGATGGCGAGAAAACCTCTCGCTCGATCGTTGAGGTCGCACTCGTCAACCAGCTGATGAAGCGGGGGAGTTTCGAGCTCGTGGGCAAACGAGAAGTCGACGCCGCACGCGGCGCTGCCTCTCAAGACACCACAGACTGGATCGGCGTAGCTCGTAAAGCAGGCGCAGACTACGCATTAAAAGCCAACGTCCTACAGTTCGATGCCGTCGAAAACGAAGGCTACTCGAGCGAGAAGGTCGAAGACAGCCAGATGGCCGCTGAGCGCGGCGAGGACCACCGCATGGTGGACCGCCTCTACAAGGTCAAATCACTCGATGGCAAAGTGCGCGTGCAGCTCGACTTTGCAAAGACGGACGAAAAGGATCCTGACTTGCGCAGCGGTGTGGCCGAGGCCGAGCAAAAAGTCACAGCAGAAGGCAAGACCGGGGGCATTCATTTGCCACCGCGGTTGAGATTCTTAGAGACGATCGCGAACGAGGCGTTTCAGGCGTTTTTTGAGAAGTACGAGTAGCATCTTGCTACTTTTTTCACCTGCCATAATCCTCCTAGAAAATCGCCCTGACGCGTAGAAGCCTTCAACAAAGGCTCTCCTGGATCTCCGTCCGTCCTAGCGCATTGAATACCGTTAGAAGTCTCGAGCAGTTCGCGCGAGCATCAAGATTATCGGACTTACAAACCCAAACTCAACACCTTCAACCGCTTCAATCGATCACGCAAATCCGCCGCGCGCTCAAACTGCATCGCCCGCGCCGCTGCCTTCATCTCTTCTTCCATCTTGCCAATGACCTTGGGGATGCTCTTAGGAATCTCATCCGTCGCACCCAAATACTCCCCGGCGGCCTGCTTGATCTGCTCAATTTGCCCAGCCTCGTCGAGCAAGTCGAGCGTCGCTACAGAAGCAGCAGCCGCTTCGGCCGCAGTCAAATAGTGGCTCTTGCCGTGACCGGAGCCCGTGCCCGTTCTCAATGCGCGCTTCGCCAGCTGCGCTTTGTCGAGACGGATCGGATCGCCCGAGCTGTCATACTCAGGTGCGATCGGCGCCGGAATCGCCTTCTCAATCGTCTTAGGGGTGATGCCATGCTCGCGATTAAATTCTTCCTGAAGCGCTCTGCGACGAGCCGTTTCTTCGAGCGCTTTTCTCATGCTGTCGGTGATTTTGTCCGCATAGAGGATCACGAAGCCCTTGGAGTTACGAGCAGCGCGACCCATCGTTTGAATGAGCGAGCGATGACTGCGCAGGAAGCCTCCCTTGTCCGCATCCAAAATCGCGACCAACGAAACCTCGGGCAAGTCGAGCCCCTCCCTTAAAAGATTGATCCCGATCAACACATCAAACGTCCCTAGCCTGAGGTCGCGTAGGATCTCGATACGCTCCAACGTATCGATGTCCGAGTGCAGGTACTTCACCCGCACACCTTGTTCTTGGTAATAGCGTGTCAGGTCTTCTGCCAGCTTCTTGGTCAACGTCGTAACCATCACGCGAGCGCCTTCCGCCACGCGTTTGCGGATCTCAGTCAACAGATTGTCCACTTGAGTGGTCGCAGGCCTCACTTCGGTCAGTGGATCAAGAAGCCCTGTGGGTCGAATCACTTGCTCTACGACCTCGCCACCGGTCTTATCCAGCTCATACACCCCAGGCGTAGCCGACACATAGAACGTCTGATTGAGAAGCTTCTCCCACTCCTCAAAACTCAGAGGCCGATTATCGAGCGCCGAAGGCAACCTAAAACCATGCTCGACCAAATTCATTTTCCGAGCTCGGTCGCCGCGATACATGCCCCCAATCTGAGGCACGGTCACATGACTCTCATCGACGATGAGCATCCAGTCCTTGGGAAAGTACTCGAGCAGCGTCGGCGGCGCTTCGCCAGCGCTGCGCCCGGTAAGATGGCGTGAATAGTTCTCGATTCCCTGGCAAAAGCCCAACTCCTCGATCATCTCAAGATCAAACATCGTCCTCTGAGTGAGGCGTTGCGCCTCGACGAGCTTGCCTAGCTCGTTGAGCTTTTGCAGATGCTCTCGCAGCTCAACTCGGATCGTCTCTATCGCTCGCCTTCGATTGTCGAGCGTCGTAACATAGTGACTGCCTGGATAGATGGTAATACGCGGGATCTTCGAAAGCCTTACGCCACGCAGAGGATCCACTTCGGAGATCGCTTCGATCTCATCGCCAAAGAACTCGACACGAATCGCGCGCTCTTCTTCATAGGCGGGGAATATCTCGACCACATCCCCGCGAACCCGAAACGTCCCACGATGAAAATCCACATCGTTGCGTTTGTACTGAATCTCGACCAGCTTCTTGAGTACGTCTTGGCGTTTCGCCTCACGTCCCACTTCGAGGTAAAGCAGCATCCCCTCGTAAGCCTCTGGCGAACCCAAACCGTAGATGCACGATATCGACGAAACAATGATCACGTCATCGCGCTCGAGCAAAGATCGAGTGGCTGAGTGCCTGAGCTTGTCGATCTCATCGTTGATCTGAGAATCTTTCTCAATATAGGTAGCTGTCGAGGGGATATAAGCTTCCGGCTGGTAGTAGTCGTAGTAGCTGACAAAGTACTCGACCGCGTTATTGGGAAAAAACTCGCGAAACTCAGAGAAGAGCTGCGCAGCAAGCGTCTTGTTGTGACTCAAGATCAAAGTCGGTTTATTGACCTGAGCGATGACATTCGCCATCGTGAACGTCTTGCCTGAACCCGTCACACCAAGCAGGACCTGGGATTTCTTTCCGCTCTTGTACTCGCGCACAAGTCGCTCGATCGCCTGAGGCTGATCGCCTGTAGGCTTAAATGACGTGTGAAGCTCAAAGTTTCTACGAGGGCCCTTAGGCATGAGGATTTCTATAAGTATAGCTTAAATAGTCTTTCGTCACACGTCTTTACGCGTTAACCTGAAAGGAGGATGGATCCTTTGAGACTCAAGAATCCTGTCGTCTTGGTACATGGATTGGGAGCCAAGAGCGCCTATGGCCCCTTCGAATACTTTTACGGGCTGCCTAGGTTGCTCAAAGACGCGGGCAATACCGTGTTCTACGCAGACCTAACGGCTTGGCACTCCATCGAGCATCGAGCCGAGCAACTCAAAGCTCAAATCGCCGAGATGTTTCCGGACCAAAAGGTCAACCTCATAGGCCACAGCATGGGCGGCCTCGACTCGCGCATGGTGGCAGCATCTCCTGAATTTAGCGAGCGGATCGCCAGCGTGACAACGATCGGCACCCCCAACCGGGGCAGCGTGATGGGTGATATCGCTTTAGGCCTGGTTCCCGACTCCGCTTTTGTGACGGCCAACCGCCTGCTGTCTTTCTTAGACTCAAGCACAGATGGGTTTCGACAGATTACGACTCGGTACTCCTCTGAGACTCTTTCAAAAAAAATGCTCAAAGCGCCAGGCGTTGCTTACTTTAGCGCGACGAGCGCTATCCCCAACCCAGTGCTTATGTACTCGCTACCCATCTTTTGGGTCCCCCACCGCATTATCAAAAAGTACGAAGGCGACAACGACGGATTCGTATCTGTTCACTCTGCACAGTGGGGCGAGCACATCTGCACTTACCCAGGCGATCACTACGGCCAGATCGGGCAATTTTTGGGCAGATCGCGCGGATTGAATTATCTCAAATTCTACACCGAGATTCTGACTCGATTGCACAAAGAAGGCATGTAGGGCCGGCATTTTGCACTGCCGCTTCCTATTCATTGCAAAATGAAGAACGTAAAATCTATGTTGTTTTTCTAGTCTACAGAATCATTCATCGGGCTTCATGATTTCTTGAAATTCCACCCCCACCTCCCTACAAGCCAGTCAGTACGTTGGAGGAGACTAGATATGCCAGCAATGAAGCGACCTTACTTTGCAGAATTTCTATGGCTCGATTGCCTCAAAAGAAAGAAAGTGAATCCCCGATACTCTCTCAGAGCTCATGCTAGGCGCTTAGGACTAGACCCAAGCTCCCTGTGCCGTCTTTTGGCCGGGAAACAGAACTTAACGATCAAAACATGGGTTCAAGTCATCGAAAGGATCCAACCCCCAGAAGACAAAAAACTTCGCATCCAAGAGTCGATCTTGTTGGAGTACGCAAGAAAAGCTGCTGAAGAATTGGGAGCCCCAATGCTCGAAACTACGGGCCCGATGGCTGACTTTGTCGAGCGAATCGCCCACGAAATCAAAAACCCTCTGACCTCGATCTTAAACCAAACCGAGCTCATGCTGACGAAACGTCCACATGTCATGCTGGACCCCATAACTCGGGACGGCTTGCAGAATATCGCATCTTCCGCCGCCTGCATCTCAAGGTTGATGCTGGACCTTGCCTTGGTCTCTCAGAAGCACACAAAATGGCCAGATTTGACTCGCAAAGAAACTTGCGCAGCGACGATCGTACATACCGTAGAACAGATCATGCACCCTATTGCCTACACAAAGGGACTCAAACTCATCGCTTCATTGGAGTTCAAAAACGAGGATACTGCTATTGACTGCGACTTTACCAGGGTCACTCAGGCTCTCGTCAACTTACTCTCCAATGCAATCAAGTTCACGCCAGCTGGCGGCAAAGTCATGTTCAGAGCCCGCGGGTATCCCTTTGGCGTCGAATTCGAAGTCTCTGATAACGGCATCGGCATTCAGAAAAGCGATATACCCCGCATCTTCGAGCCCTATTGGCGCAAGCAAGAGTTAGGCAAGGAAGGCAGGGGATTGGGACTTTCGATAGTGAAAGAAATCATTGATCACCACGGGGGCCTGATCAACGTCGAATCGGCCGAAGCAAAAGGAACTCGCGTGACGATCTCATTGCCCCGCTGCGCCTATCAAACAAGCGCGAGCCCCAACGCAGCCTAATTTCGAATTCTTCTTCAAAAGGGTCCGCTTACTTATAGGCCCAAGTCGTGCCTGCAGGGCTATCCTTGATCAAAACTCCGCGAGCATCCAGATCCTTGCGGATCTGGTCCGCACGAGCAAAGTCCTTTGCCGCGCGCGCATCCTTTCGATCTTGTATGGCCTTCAAAATCTCTTCTTCGCTTACGGCCGTCGTCCCCGCAGTCTGCGCCTTCGCATCAAGAAGCGTTTTTTTGATGCGCTCCAGATCCTCAAGCGCCTGACTAGGTTCGCGACGGGCGACGCCGATAATACCGCCAATGTCCTCTTCCATTACGCGGATCAGCTCCGTCGCGCCTAAAACCGCGCTTGGCGTCGCAGCCGCCAACGGCTCGGCGATTGTGCGATTGAATTCGCGGATCAGGGTGAACAGCGCACCCAGCGCGCCGGCTGTATTAAAATCGCTCGCATAACACTCATCGATGTCTCGGCGAGTCTCCTCGCAGTGAGCGGCGAACTGCCCCCAGGCGCCTTCAGCCCTGAGGTCGGCGCGCGCCCTTCCCTGCTGCTTCAAGATCTCGACGGCCTTGGCTTTGGCCTCGTAGATTCGATGCATGCCAGTGACGGTCTGCTCGATAAGAGCTTCGTCAAAATCAATGGGTGAGCGGTAGTGCACACCAATGAGCATATAGCGCGCAAACTCGCCCGAAAACTGCGTAAGAAACTCGCGAGCCGTAAAAACATTGCCCAAGCTCTTAGACATCTTGGTCTTAGAAAGCGTCAGGAACGCGTGATGCAGCCAGTAGCGAACAAATGGCGATTTGCCGCAGGCTCCTTCGCTTTGAGCGACTTCATTCTCATGGTGCGGAAAAATCAGATCTTCCCCACCGTGATGCACGTCGATCTGATCGCCCAACCATTTGCTGGACATCGCCGAACACTCAATATGCCATCCCGGACGGCCATTGCCCCAAGGGCTTTCCCAGAACGGCTCACCTGGCTTGGCAGGTTTCCAAAGCGCGAAGTCAAGCGGGTTGCGCTTCTTATCGTTCACTTCCACACGGATTCCGGCCTGGAGGTCCTCAATCTGTTTATGCGAAAGCTTGCCATAATCCTTAAAGCTCTCGATCGAATAGTCGACTTCGCCACCCGGCAAGACGTAGGCCTTCTTCTTCGCGATCAAAGTCTGAATCATCGCGATAATCTCAGGCATGTGCGTCGTCACTTGCGGCTTGTGCGTGGGTTCAAGCATGCCTGACACGGCATAGTCTTTTTCAGCCTCAATCGTGTATTTGCGCGAGACCTCTTCGGAAGAAATTTTCTCCTCGTTAGCCTTCTTGATGATCTTATCGTCAACGTCGGTGTAGTTTCGAACGTAAGTCACGTCGTAACCGACGCGCTTGAAATAGCGATAGAACATGTCGGCGACAAGCCCACCTCGAAGATTGCCGATATGAATGAAGCCGTAAACCGTAGGGCCGCAAGAGTAGAACGAAAGCTTGCCCGGAACCGCTGTGGTCAGTAGCTCTCGCTTGCCGGTCATTGTGTTGGTGAGCTGAATAGGTCGGATGCCGGAGGTTGGTGTGTTTTTTTCCATAGAATGACAGCCCTCTTACGATGTGAGCTCTATGTTAACCCGACCCAATCAAGATTAGAAAGCGTGGGATTGTCCCGACTGGGGAGCTGCGCTGGGGCACCAGCCAAAACGTGCCCTGCCAGTGCAACAATATGCCGTAACAGAAAACGTAGAAAACCGCGTCGAGAAGAACTGACTCAAACAGCCCTAGGACGCGAAAATAGTCTGAATTTCTTGCTCAATGATCTCTTCCTTGGACTTTTTAGCCAGGGAGATTTCCTTGACGAGAAGATGCTTGGCTTGGTCGAGCATCTTGCGCTCGCCAAACGAAAGGTCCTTACTGTGACGCAACAAGAATAGGTTGCGCAACACTTCAGCTATTTCGAAAATCGAGCCGGTTTTGATCTTTTCCATGTATTCGCGGTAACGGCGATTCCAAGTGGTTTGATCGATCTTGACGTTACGCTCTTTCAGAATTTCATAGACGGTTTTGACGTCTTTATTGGAAATAATCTCGCGGAGGCCCACCGACGCTACGTTGTCGGTTGGGACCATAATGGTCATCTGGTTGTCAACGACCTGCAGCACGTAGAATTTCTTCTTCTTGCCGCCCACATCTTTTTCTTCGATGCGTTTAATGATCGTTACACCGTGAGCCGGATAAACCGCGTTGTCGCCCACTTTAAACATGCCGTAACCTCCAACTCACTTCTGACCCGCAAGGTACTGCTTTCTTGCGAGTGGCCAATCTTTTCTTGGCTTCCCGGGCTAACGTTAAAAACCTTACTGAGCCCGGTCGCTTAGTCTGGTTGCTTTGAAGGCGGAATTTTGACCGCGCCGGACATTATCATGTAGACGCTCGGACTGTCAACTACCCTCTGGATCTACCCACTAATGAATCTCTGCAAACTGGATCTCCTTTTTCATAGATTCCCAGATTTTTACCGAGACCTCTGAATCGCTCGTGACCTTTTCGAGATCAAGAGCAGTCATGACGCCACTGGGTTCAGACGAAAGACTAATGGACAGCAACCGGGAGTCGAAGGACGTCCGACGAGCATCGACACCGAAGCCTTGGTTTTCGCGAGGGACTTGAAGCTCCTTGTGATGGCGCTTTAGGGAGTCGAGTAACCCATTGAGTTGGCCGCTAGCGATTCGCGATTCCTGGGGGGATCCCACTTTACCCTGCTGGCGAATTTCGATTTCGTCTCTGTTTTTGCCTTTGGCCGGAAAACACCCCGTCCTTTGGTGATTGGTCACCCTAAACAGCCTGCCATCGGCGAACAACTGGAGCCGCTCTACAGAACGCACAGCCTTGCAAGGATCGCTGAGATTCTTCTCCTCCGAATAACTAATGATCGCGACTATATGATCGTCCACTCCAGTAGGAGATGCATTTTCTTGTCCAGTAAAAGTCGAATCTCTGGAGAGCTCTGCGGATGGGGCAGCGCCGACGGTTGTTGCAGCGGCAGACCCAACAGAAAGAGGAGCGGTGGGAGCTGAGCCTGCTTCCGGGTTCGTAGCCATCGATGCCCAGACTGCGTGTGAAATCACAAGCGTGCCGGTGCAAAGGAGCCAACCTTTCCACCGAGGAGCTTGCCTACGATTTATTTTGAGCATACGACCTCCAGAAGACTCATAGTCAGACCTAAACGGTCGGTCTTTAGCAAGGTCAGTGCCGTGGAGATCCTTCTCTAAGCTCCCTCACCGCTTGGGGCCAAATTGCCGACTTTACGGATCTCTGCCTAGATCGTGACTGATTTCTAGGCAGGTGTCTGGATGTTAGCCACTCCAAAGCCTCTTTCCTTTTTTTGTATGAGCTAGAGTTTTTGGAAGTGGAAACGGGA